>NZ_JAGFJM010000053.1 GCF_024102715.1 Nitrosomonas communis | reverse complement strand
GTCAAGGCGATGCATGAACATTACAAACTGGACGGCGTTTTCACAGGCGAGCCCAAATTCAAGTATCACGATGAATTCCAGGCTAATGCCAAAGTAGCTGAAAAAGACGATAAGAAAGGAAAAGAGTGATGACCGCACTACAAAAAGGATCGATAGGTAGCCTATTAATTGGAACACTGCTGGGAATAGTTCTGGTAGCAGTCGTATTTGGGGGGGAAGCAGCACTTTCCACCGAAGAATTCTGTACGAGCTGCCACTCGATGACTTATCCGCAAGAAGAATTGAAGCAATCAACACATTATGGTGCATTGGGTGTTAATCCTGGCTGTAAGGATTGCCATATTCCGCAAGGAGTGGAGAATTTCCATCTGGCGGTAGCCACGCATGTTGTGGATGGCGCGAGGGAGCTTTATCTCGAGCTGGTTAATGACTACTCGACGCTGGAAAAATTTAATGAGCGCAGATTAATCATGGCGCATGATGCGCGGATGAATCTCAAGAAATGGGATAGTATCACCTGCAGGACATGTCATAAGAATCCTCAACCACCGGGAGAAAGTGCTCAGGCAGAACATAAGAAAATGGAAACTGAAGGTGCAACCTGTATAGATTGCCATCAGAATCTGGTGCATGAAGAAGTCGCGAAAACTGATTTGAATGCGAGTCTGGCAGCTGGCAAGATGGTATTGAAGCCAGAGGAAGACGAAGACGAAGATGACGATGAAGAGGAAGATGACGAGGCTGAAGAAAGTGAAGAAGAAAGCGGAGAAGGTGATAAAGAAGAAGCTGCTGATGAAGAAGGCGCCACTGATGAGGACGAGGATTGAGTGGATTTGAGTGAAGAGAAGTTTTCATCTCTAAGCTTAAGATATCGGCACTTCATTTATTGAAGTGAAGTGCCGATTGAGATTTGGCAAATTAGAAACGAATTGAAAAACTTAACTAAGTGCAGCGTAAATATACTTCATATATAGGTTGACAACTTGGAAAGCAAAAAAGATTAGTTTGCAGTTTCTAGTTCATATAGAAAAAATATCTGCCATGGATTGAGGAACAGGTATTGTTTAATAAAAATATGATTATTAAGCCGTACCGCAAGAAGTAATGCAAATAAAGAATTGATTTCTGATATTTCTTCGAAATTCTACGTTAATGTTCCAGAGGCAGATAGAGTGAGAGTGTCTTTCATAAATTTGTAACCGTTTTATCTCAGTATAAAAGTCAAAATAAATTTGTAATTTAGAAAAATAATATGTATTCCAAAAATGTAAAGAGTACATGTAGGAAAAAAGACAGAGCAACAAGTAGTCTTCGCTATAGCTATAAACGCCACTTAAAAGAAAAAATTATAGAGCTGCTGTTATTTTTAGCAGCTTTTTTTTCGGTTCTAATTACTTTTTCTATTGTTTTCATGTTGATAAAAGAGTCATATATATTTTTTCAGCATGTTTCAGTTTGGGAATTTCTTACTGACACGCAATGGACTCCGCTATTTGATAATGCACATTATGGTATACTTCCGCTGGTTTCGGGCACAGTAGTAAGTTCTGCTATAGCTCTTCTGGTCGCGCTTCCATTAGGTACAACCATTGCTATTTATCTTTCTGAATTTGCCTCATATACAGTAAGGGAGACCGCAAAACCATTTCTTGAATTATTAGGCGGTATTCCCACTATCGTTTATGGTTATTTCGCTCTCTTATTTGTGACACCATTATTGCAGATGATTTTTCCAAAGTTACCAGGATTTAGCTTGTTATCAGCGGGGCTGGTAATGGGAATCATGATTATTCCCTATGTGAGTTCCATGACTGAGGATGCGATGCGTTCTGTACCTATGCATTTACGGGAAGGTTCTTATGCTATGGGTGCGACAAGATTTCAAACTGCTATCAAAGTTGTGATGCCAGCTGCTTTTTCAGGTATTGCAGCTGCTTATATTTTAGGAATTTCACGTGCGGTAGGCGAAACTATGGTTGTCGCCATAGCGGCTGGCATGCAGCCAAATTTGACTTGGAATCCAATGGAACAAGCTGCAACAATCACTGCTTATATCGTTCAGGTAAGCTTAGGTGATTTGCCCCATGGCAGTATTGGTTATCAAACAATTTTTGCAGCAGGGCTCACATTATTGTTGATTACATTGACTTTTAACATTCTTGGTCATTTATTACGTAAACGTTATCGTGAAACATATTAAAAAAAGATGGTTTACAATTTTAGGGTTGGATCAAGATCTGTTTAAAGTGATGCCTGAATGAAATAAAACCTAACGTTATTATTTAAGAATAAGCTTTGTTAAGTAATTTAATAAAAACTTTATTGTGAATAAGCAGTGGTGTTTATGAGCGATGAAAAGAAATTAGAAGAACTACGCACTATTATTGCGCGGCATAAGCGTTGGGATTTGATTTTTTTAATTGCAGGTGTGTTTGTCTTAATGATAGCTTTACTGACATTTATGGCTTTATTTACACAAATGCTCATAGATGGCGCGCCTCGTTTATCTTGGGAATTTTTTACTTCGTTTCCTTCACGCCGCCCGGAATCAGCAGGAATACTTTCAGCATGGGTTGGAACGACGCTAGTAATGCTGGTGACAGCAATAACGGCAGTACCACTCGGGATAGCAGCAGGTGTATATCTGGAAGAATATGCATCTAAAAATTTATTTACCGAGCTAATTGAAATTAACGTTACCAATCTGGCAGGAGTGCCTTCTATTATCTATGGTTTATTGGCGCTTGGGTTATTTGTTTATCAATTGGGTCTTGGACAGAGTATTTTAGCGGCGGGGTTGACGCTCGCTCTATTGATTCTGCCCATTGTTATTGTTGCTACACGTGAGGCGATACGATCTATTCCTGTAGTAATCCGCGAAGGCTCTTATGCGTTAGGCGCTACTAAGTGGGAAACAGTCGCAGATCATTTATTACCCTATTCTGCCCCTGGCATTTTGACAGGAATAATAATTGGATTAGCCCGGGCTATTGGTGAAACAGCGCCTATTATCACAATTGGTGCATTGACTTTCATTGCATTTCTCCCCCCGCCTCCAATAAAAAGCGAATTTCCATTCATATCTTTTGAGTGGCTGGCGGCACCTTTTACAGTGATGCCAATACAGATGTTTAATTGGGTATCACGTCCCGAAGAGGCATTTCAGTTTAATGCAGCAGCGGCAGGATTGATATTAGTTGTTATGACACTAGCGATGAATGCATTGGCTATTTATCTGCGCTATCGCATGCGTAAAAAAATCAAATGGTGAAAAATACTATAGCAGAATCTGAAGCAAACAGCACTTCCCCTGGACAACATAAATCGTTAGTTAAGAATTTGAGTTTTTATTATGGGGGCTTTAATGCACTGAAAAATATTGATATGGTGTTGCATGAGAAGCAGGTAACGGCCCTGATCGGTCCATCCGGTTGTGGCAAATCTACTTTTCTGCGATGCTTTAATCGCATGCATGATCTTTACCCTGGCAATCGCTATGAAGGTAATATCGTTCTATATCCAGACAACGAGAATATTCTCTCGCCGGATATCGATCCGATCGAGGTAAGAATGCGTATCAGCATGGTATTCCAGAAGCCGAACCCTTTTCCCAAATCAATCTATGAAAACGTTGCCTATGGATTGAGAGTGAGGGGTATCAAGCAACGTGCAATGCTAGATGAAAAAGTAGAGGATGCATTACGTAATGCGGCATTATGGGACGAAGTCAAAGATCGGTTGAATGATCTTGCTTTTAACTTATCTGGTGGACAACAGCAGCGATTATGTATAGCGAGGGCACTTGCAACTGATCCTGAAATATTATTATTTGACGAACCTACGTCAGCACTTGATCCAATTGCAACTGCGAGTATCGAAGAATTAATCGCTGACCTTAAAAATAAAGTAACGATACTTATCGTAACACATAATATGCAACAGGCAGCACGAGTATCGGACTATACCGCTTATATGTACTTAGGTCAGTTAATCGAATTTGATATGACAGATACAATTTTTATCAAACCAAAGAACAAACAAACAGAAGATTATATTACGGGACGTTTTGGTTAGTCATTGACAATCATCATAGGAATCGCAGTGAACGAAATTGTTCCTGCTATTGTGAGTCACGTGACATGCGGGTACTTATCTATTTCAGAGTACGCTAATTCCGCTTAAGCCCAGTTTCCCTAGCAGCAGCTATTATAATAGGCTGATAAGAATAAGGAGGATATTCTGGTGCTTGGGCGTAGCTTGGTTGGCGCCTGATTTGAGCTCCTTATTCACCAAACGCATCTTTAATCCATGTAATCTCCTGATCATGATTTCCGGTTAATAGCACAGCATCGAACCGGCAGGGGGGATATGTGTTAAGTCCAGACAGGTAGTGCCGGGCAGCACGGATAAGTTTTGCCTGCTTAGCTGCCGTAATACTGGCTGCCGCACCGCCAAACCAATTGCTTGAGCGCATTTTGACCTCAACAAAAACTAACGTTATGCCATCTCGCATGATCAAGTCAATTTCACCAAAACGGCAACGGTAATTTTTTTCAAGTAGAACAAGGTGTTGGCGCTGTAAGAATAGGGCAGCCAAATGTTCTGCATCGCTTCCTTTCATGATGATTTATTCTTCGTGAGTCTGAATAATGTATAGGTTATGCGACAATTGATATCAAAAAAATCAGGAAACTAGCAAGACCAAAATGTTGACCAAGAGCACATTATATGTAGTTGCTACTCCAATAGGAAATTTGCGCGATATCAGTTTACGGGCACTGGATGTGCTAACGGCAGTCGATGCGGTGGCAGCTGAGCACGTTCATATCACGCAACGTTTATTGGCGCAACACGCGATTTATACCCGCATAATCACATTAAATCAGCACAATGAACGTGCTGCCACCGGAAAGATTAGTGGGATGCTGGCAGCACAAAAGTCGGTCGCATTAGTGACGGATGCAGGCACGCCCGGTGTTTCAGATCCCGGTGCTCTGTTGATTCGGCATGTTAAGGAGCAGGGTCATCGGGTCGTACCTATTCCCGGTGCAAATGCAGCTGTTTGTGCACTTTCGGCTTCAGGTCTGGTAGCGCCACATTTTTTATTTTATGGCTTTCTGCCGGCCAAATCTGTCGAGCGTCAACGCAAGCTGGAGTCATTGAAATCTTTGTCATCGTGCATTCTGATTTTTCATGAGGCGCCACATCGCTTGCTGGAATGTATAACTGATATGATTGTGGTGTTTGGAAAACAGCGTCAGATAACGATCGCCAGGGAACTAACCAAGTTATTCGAAACAATTTACACAGTTGATCTGGGTAATGCTTTGACATGGTTGCAATCTGACGAAAATCAGCAAAAAGGTGAATTTGTGTTGTTGCTTTCTCCAGCAGCAGCATCAGAAAATAACAAAGAAATCACCGAGCAAGCAGAGCATACTCTGCATATCCTGATGGAAAATATGCCGTTGAAACAGGCGGTGCAACTGACAGCCGAGATTACCGGTGAAAATAGGAAGAAGCTCTATGCGTTCGCATTATCAAAAAAAGGAAGCGTTGTTCAACCATTGAAGATGCAAGATGACTAGCATGCAAACAACCATAATGCTTACCCGCCCTGACGATTGGCACCTGCACCTGCGTGACGGCAAACAGATGCGGAATGTGTTGCCTGATACCGCTCGACAATTTTCTCGTGCGATCATTATGCCGAATCTCAGGCCGCCGATTGTTACCGTTGAGATGGCTGCGGCCTACCGTGCACGTATTCTTGCCGCCTTGCCGGTCAGCCTGCAAGGACAATTCGAACCACTCATGACGCTCTACCTGACTGACGATACGCCGCCAGCAGAAATTAAGCGGGCTAAAGAAAGCGGTATAGTGCATGCGGTCAAGCTTTATCCTGCTGGTGCCACCACTCACTCCGATGCCGGTGTGACGGATATTGCCAGATGCTTTAGCGCATTAGACAGGATGGAACAGCTTGGCATACCACTGCTGGTGCATGGCGAGGTGACCGATTCTATGGTCGATGTATTCGATCGGGAAAAGGTTTTTATCGAACGCGTATTACAACCGCTTACACAGCGCTTTCCTGGGCTACGCATCGTTTTTGAGCATATTACGACCCGGGATGCAGTTGAGTTTGTGCGCGCAGCTTCTGAAAACATCGCTGCTACCGTCACTGTTCATCACCTGCTGCTCAATCGCAATGCCTTGTTTTCTGGCGGCATTCGTCCTCATCATTATTGTTTGCCTGTTTTGAAACGGGAAACTCATCGCCAGGCCTTGATCGAATCGGCAACCAGCGGTCATTCCAGATTTTTCCTCGGTACCGATAGTGCTCCGCATCCAGTGTCAGGTAAAGAAAGTGCTTGTGGTTGTGCGGGTATTTATACCGCGCATGCCGCGATTGAACTGTATGCTGAAGTTTTTGAACAGGCAGGAGCGCTGGATAAGCTGGAAGCATTTGCTAGTTTTCATGGTGCAGATTTTTACCATCTACCGCGTAATATCGATCGCATTACCTTAGTGAAGGAAAGCTGGTCAGTTCCTGAACGACTCACATTTGGCGACGAATTCCTGATTCCGCTGCGGGCAGGCGAGCGCGTTTGCTGGAAGAAATTGACTTGAATCGGCTTGATGCAGAAAAAAATTGATCATTGTTTCATTTTAGCTTGATCGGTTTCTTGTAATAATTCGATATTGGATAGAATTGCGTTGTCACGGGATAAGAACTCTTTTTCTTCACCATTCCACCAGCCGCCGCCCAGCGCTACAAACAAGGCGGCGGTGTTTTGGAAGCGCTGGGCCAATGTTTGCAGGTAACTGATCTTGCTCTGATAATATTGATTTTCGGCAATCAAGACTTGTTGATAATTAACCAAGCCTGCTTGATAATTCGTCTGCGCCAGTTGCATTTGTTCTTGCGCCAAATTGAGTTCTCGTGATTGATGCAGCAGTGCCTCGGTACCATGCTGCAATGCAAGCAAAACATCTGCCACCTGCGCGAGAGCATCAAGGGTGGTTTGACGATAATGTGCCAGGGACTGTTGATAGGCATCGATTGCTGCCTTACGCTGTGACCACAATGTTCCGCCATGAAATAACGGTGCAACGAAGTTGGTGCCGATGCTCCAGAAGTTACCGCTACTCAGAAAAAGATCCAGGAAATTACGATTATTTTGACCATAGCTACCACTCAGGATGAAACTCGGGAACATTGCTGCGGTAGCGACACCAATATAAGCGCTGTTCTCATGGAGCTGCGCTTCAGCCAATAAAATATCTGGCCGCTGGCGTACTAAACCGGAAGGCAGTGTTATGGGGAGGTTGGCAGGTAACGAGAGGTCAGTTAAGTCAATCTTGGGCAATTCTTGTTTTCCTGGAGCGTGGCCAATCAATGTAGCCAGCAGGTGCCCAGTTTGACTGCGCTTTTGTTCAAGCAACGGGAGCGTAGCTTTCAGTGCCTCGAATTGAGTTCTGAGGCTGGCCACATCGGTGTACGCAATGATGCCTGCTTGCATTTGCAATTCACTAAGCCTGATTTGCTCACGCTGCGAATCGATCATTTGCTGAGTCGCCTGAATCTGAGCTTGGTAGGCAGCCCCGGCAATCACGGTATTCACAATATTACCAATCAGCGCCAAATAAGTGGCCAGTACCGTATAGTGCTGAATATCCCTTCTGGCGCTTAGGCTCTCTACGGTACGTCGCTGAACGCCAAATATATCCAGCGCATAACTTACAGTGGCAGATAACGTGAACAGATTAAAGATGCTACTGACGGGGCTCCCAAAGCGGGCGGCGGAGAATCTCTGGCGGCTTGCCCCTCCTGTCAGATCAATTTGTGGATAGAAAATGCCGTAACCTGCGCGCAAGTTTTCCTGGCTTTGCGCTAGACCGGCCTGTGCTGCCTGTAGGCTGGCATTATTAGCAAGAGCCTCTTTTATAAGCGCATCAAGTTGAGGAGATTGAAATAAACGCCACCAATCGGCCGCAATTTCAGCGCCTCGCTCAAAATACTGTACCTCGTCGTCAACTGAAACGGTTTTCAGCAACTGTCTGTCAGGAAGATAGCGGTCAGTCTCAGGTGGATGTGGTCGAACAAAATCAGGTCCGACCGCACACCCTGCTGATGCCAGCAGCCAGACTAAACAAAGCCCGGTTCGTAGGTTTCTTCCCTTACTATGAGAAAAATATTCGTACATTCATAGCGCTCCGTTTCTTCACTATGCATCTACTCTGACAAGTTCCATCGTTAACTAGCGTGGATCCTTGCTATTTGTTGATTCATTCTCTTCGATATAAACGTCTACCAATTGGCCTGGATATAATTGAATATCCTTGGGTTTCTCAAATTGAAAAAGTACTGGTAATACTCTGACATCCACACGTTCCGATCGTTGATTCGATAATTGAATTTTGGGCGAAACATAGGGTTGCAAACGAATGAATTCCAATGGAACACGAATGTCGGTACCGCGAACGGCCATTTGTGCATTCATTTTGGTAACATCTGGCAGCCGGTGAATCAGAATTTCATCAACATAGCACCTTACAACAAGATTGTTTGCTGAATTACCCATCACCATGACAGGTTTGAAATTCTCGGTATAGGTGTCATAAACGCCCTGTGGTGAAATGTGACTACCTATCGCTGCTCTTATTGACAAAATGACGCCATCGACCGGTGCACGGATAGTATACTTTGCCAGCATGGCGCTACCAGCCTGATAAGCCTTGGATAAAGCGATATACTGTCGTTCTTGATTCTGAATGTCGTAACTCCAGGCTCCCGCTTTGGTCAGGTTATAGTTTCTGTGAGCAATTGCAAGACTGGCCTGGGCAACCTTAGTAGCATTGATCGCATTATCCAAACTATCCTTGCTGACTGATTTGGTATCCATGTCATAGGCGTTTTGCAGTTTCTCCAATTGGGTTTCAGCAGTCCTCAGATTAGCTTTCGCTAAATCCAGTTGCGCTTTAGAAACATCCAGCACCTCTTTTCTCGGTTGGGCTTTTAGTTGTTCCAGCAGTGCATATGCTGCCTCAGCCTGCGCATGCTGTTGCTCCACAGTTGCGCGCTGAACGGAATCATCTATGGTGAGCAAAGGCTCTCCCTGCTTGACTACTTGACCTTCAGCCACCAGTATTTGTGTGATAACGCCAGCAATTTCAGGATAAAGATTGATATTTTCTCCCGTGGACTGGTAACTTTCGATAATGCCGGTCGAATAGATTCCTCTGGCATAAGGATTGGATGCAGGATTGAACACCGGTGGCAGCGGCACCTTGCGCTGACTGGAGAGGTAGGCACTTACTAAACCAACAATCATACCGCTTATAGCAAGGGCGATAATAACCTGGTTTCTCAATGACTTCTCCCATTGTCAAAACCAATAATCCTGCCATCCTCCATTTTCATGATCCTGTCGGCATACTCAAAAATGCGGTTATCGTGGGTGACAATCAAAATACAGCGCTGATCACTGAGAACATTATTTTTTATAAAATTCATGATGCGCCGCCCGGTATCCCCATCCAGCGACGCAGTGGGCTCATCAAAGATCATTAAATCCGGTTGACTGACCAGAGCTCTTGCCAGAGCAACGCGCTGTTGCTCACCGCCACTTAATTTCATCGGTGGGAGTTCTGCTTTATTCTTAAGCCCGACTATCTCTAGGTAGCGCGCTGCCTCCTCGATGGATTCTTCCCAATTTTTCTTCCTCAAAATAAGGGGAATAGCAACATTCTCGATCGTTGTTAGGCGTGGAAAAAGATGATAATCCTGAAAAACAAATCCCACTTTATTTAAACGGAAGTCGGCGAGCTGATCTGGCGCCAATTGCCAGATATCAACCCCCTCTATTGCTACGCTTCCTACGTTTGGACGCAAAACACCTGAAATCATGCTCAATAATGTCGTTTTTCCACTTCCTGAAGGGCCGACAATAAATAATATTTCGCCAAAATAAGCCTGAAAACTGACCTCTCTTACCGCGAAGGTTTTGAGGGTGCCCTCACCAAACCACTTGGTTAATTCATTTGCTGAAATTGCAGCCTCACTGCGCATATATAAAAGAGATTGCGGTTAGTTTGAATTAGCTTCGGAAGATGTCAAAGGGTTCAATCTTCAATACTTTTCGTATGCCGATATAACTCGAGATTCCTGCGATAATCAGCACCATAACCAACGCAAAAGCCAGGGTGGTAAAGGTAATATTAGCGGAATATTCCGGAATTCTGAGCTTTGCTAGCGTGATAACAACAGCGCAAAGCCCCACTCCCAATCCATAACCAATGATCGCTGAGAATGTCGCCTGAAAAAAGATCATATAAACGAGTTCATTTCCCTTGGCACCAATCGCTTTCAAGGCGCCAAATTTTTCCAGGTTTTCCAGTATGAAGGTGTAGAACGTTTGCCCTGAGATGGAGAGACCGACCAGGAAACTTACAACCGTCATGATTAAAATATTGGTTCCCAGCCCGGTTTGATATTTGTAGTAATCGGCAATTTTCTGCATGAATCCCTGTTTGGTAAGCGCCACATATCCCAGTTGTCTGACTTGATCCTGAATAGAGGGAATGACGTCATTACTTTTCGGCTCAACGAGAATATAAGCAATCGTGAATCGCGTTGATGGGATGTACTGAATTGCTCTACTGTAAGTAGTATAAAGAGTGGGAATGCCGAATAATCCACTGACGGATACTTTAGCAAGACCCACGATCACACCACGATGATCATTAATCTCAAACTCAGTACCGGGACGGGGATTGCCCAGCTTGGAAATCTCCGTATCCTGGACAGCGACAAAGGCATTTTCAGCATAGATGTCCTCAATTTTTCCCTCGATAAGTTCAGGGTGGCCGAGCAGGCTGTTATCATCCAACCCTAGCACAGTGACGAATTGAAAAACTCCGTTCTCAAGCTTGACTAATGCGCTTCCGGAATACAAGGGAACTGCATATTTGACCCCATTAATACTGCGCACAGCATCAAGCACATAGGTGGGCAAAGGGATGCTGCTTGCGACGTTGGTCACTGCTGGATCCATTACCCATACTTGGGCTCCTAGGTTAATGACTGTCGATGAAGCTTTGGTAAGAATACCCGAAAAAATGGATGTCATCTGTACCATGAGAAAGACGGCAAAAGTGATTCCTACCAATAAAGCAGCGTATTTACCCTTGTCATTTACGAGCAGCTTAAAAGCAAGTTTCAGAATTCCATTCATTTGCTATTTCCTCTAATATGCTCATTTTGAGCCCAATCGACATGGATCATGGTTCACTGCGGCATGAATTCAACAAGGGTAATGAACTTTGGTTATTTTGGAAAGATTATTGCATTTTCTCCATTAGATGTTCATAAAGTGCTTTTTTTGTTATTTTGTTTTATAGCAAAAGACAATCGAGAAAGCTTCAGTGATGCAAGGCGGATCAAAGTTGATTTCTAAAAATCTGCCTGGTTCGCTAAGAATCAACTGAGATATGGTGTGATGACCATCTCCCACTTGTTGTTTTGTATAGAGTATTCTCTTGTTTATGCTGAAAATGAAGCCGTTACTGTATTTTGCAATACATTACAGAAAAAAGCCTGCGCTCGAGTTGAGTAGCAGGCTTTTTGCTGGTTTTGCTGATTTTTGTTAGAAAGTATATCTTACCCCACCCTGAATCAAGCGAGGCATGCCAGGGATGATGCCGCGAGTTCGATCAACAATATAGACATCATCTGTCAAGTTCTTGATCATGAAAAACAGCGTGGTTTTCATAGGTTGATAATGATAATTGATCGCTAAATTAAAAATGGTATAGGCATCAATGATACCGGCCTGACCGTTGACGGATGACGCACGCGTTTCACCAAAATCAGCAAATTGTTTGCTGACGTGAACAGCTTCGATTTGCGCATCGAATCCATGTCTGGCATAACCCACTGCTGCGGTGATCAGATGCTCGGGTGCATAGGGTAAACGATTGCCGGCTGCGCTGCCAGGTACGGCTGCCCCCGTATCGACCCGGGTGAAGGGCGTTTCCTGCTTGGCGGTGGGCAGCCACGTATAGGCTGTCCTGAGATAAACACCCAATGTGGTATCGACTTTACTAGCAAATTCGACCCCTTGATAGAGCGTTTCACCTTGGGCGAGCGGTGTGCTGCCGCCTGCGATCGAACCCACTGCAATTTGTTTCTGAAAGTCATTGCGGAAGAAAGCGGCTTGCACATCAACGCCTTCCAGCGGTTTGGCGCGCGCACCGACTTCCCAGTTGACTGATTTTTCCGCCCCTACATCGGTACTGGTGCCAACCCCGCTGATAACGTCTTCGGTACGAGGAGGGGCAAAGCCGCGATGTGCACCTGCGAATACAGTAACGATTTTACTTGGATTCCAGGTTAACCCTAAACTGGGTAACCAGGCATCCAGATGATCATTGCCGGACACGCCATTGAGTCTATTTTTCCGTTCGTAATCGATATATTCATAACGGATACCTGGTGTTGCTGTAAATTGACCCAGATTAAACCGATTCGTTAAAAACCATGAGTAAGCCTGAGTTTCTCGGGTATTGCTTTCCACTAGTCCGTTTTGAGAGGGAGTGGCCTGAGCAATATTGATCTGGCGGCGATCTTGTGTTTCATAATGTGCTCTGAAGCCAAAGTCCAGATTGCTTTGTATGCCCAATAAATTGTGATTATATTTTAAACGGGGCTCTACTCCCCAGGCATAGTACTCGCGTAATCGACCTTGAGTTCCACAAGTTTCAACATCGACAGCTTGCCCAAGGTTGCGTGACGTGACAAATGCATTGCCGCATTGGCTATCGGAAGTTGTACTTGCTGCGCGCCACCAGTCCCGATCAAATCGGGAAAAGTAAAGGTTGGTAATGAGTGAGAGGTCATCATTGATTATCAGATCATGGGTGGCTGATAAACCAAGACGGCCACTATTGAATTTGTCATGTTCAAAAGGATTATATCGAGCGCCAAAATTCCTGAATTCGGCGGTGGTCACTCCACTGTAGGTCAGTTGAGAGTCTTCGGTGTAATAATTAGCGCGTAGCGTCAGCGCCTGACTATCAGTTAACCCTAGGACATATTTCAGATTATAGTCTCTGATCTTACTATTAAGGTTATCGCGCGCGCCATCAGCCTCTTTATGAGTGAAGTCGAAAAGTAATCCTTTTCCGCCGAGTTGTACTTTTCCATTGAAATAATCGCGATTGCCACCAATCGCCTGGAGATAACCACCAAATTTTTCGGGAGGAGCAGGAGTAATATAGTTAACTACGCCACCGATGGTTTGTGGACCAAATCTGACTTGATCAGCACCTTTGAGTATCTCAATATGATCAAATCGCTCAATGGGAGGGTGAAAATAGCTGGCGTTGTCACCATAAGGCGCATAAGCCAAAGGAATACCATCTTCCAGCAGGGTAGTCTTGGTTGAGCGTGTCGGATTAAGACCGCGGATGCCAATATTGGGGCGTAAACCGAGACCCTCTTCATCGCGTATGTGAACACCCGGTGCTTTGCGCAGTGCTTCATTAACGGTAAATACTCTGCTTGCTTCAAGTGTTTTTTTGTCGAGTACATCAGCGCTCCCTGAGATCGTCTTTAGATTCTCATATGAGCCGATGACATCGATACGCGGCATCACTACCGGATTTGCAGGGGTGCTGGTAATTGGCTTTGCTTCCGCTGACGGCAGTGCATCGTCCGCATTATTTTGTTGTGCTTGCAGAGATGGAGCAAACGTTGCAGCGATGACGGCGGTGATAAATCTGAGTCGAGAATGAAACACAATTTTTCCTCTTATATAGTTATGATGGTGAGGTGGATTCAGTTCAAAGAACGTTGAACAGCCTAAAACATCGATTAATAAGATCGAGAAGGAATGCTTCGCGGCTAGTTGGTTCAGAATGTGGCTAGCGGAAGCTAATCAATCGATCCTAAATTTTGTAATGCGAACTGTATATGGTTGATTCAATCTCAGCCGGTGATTTTACTTATTTATCATCAAATGATCTTGATAATAATAATGATTCTTAATTTTATTCGTGTCTGTGGGAATTGTAAAGAAATTGTGAAGAGAAGGGGGCATCATAATGCTGCAATGCAAGATGCAGCTCACTCTGCAGATTTTAAACTTGTGTTTCCTACACGATTTAAAATACGCATCACCAGATCAGATGTGGAAATACCAGGGGTATAGCTGATTTCTTTAATCATGCTGGGTGGGAGTGTGGCACATAGCTTGTACTTTTCCATACGTTCTTCCTGGGAAGCGCAGGCAAACGCATAAATTGCAAAGCCATTTTTTTCCATAAATTCAGGTGTTGTGTAGACAGGACTCTCAGTGATGACTGCATCGACGTATTTGCAGGCTGAAACAACTGCGACACGTTCTGCTTGCGTCATGACTGGGAATTTTCCTTTATTTTCTAGAACCCGCGTATCAGGAACGACGCAAACTGTTAGATGAGTGCCCAGTGCGCGTGCTTCCCGCAAAAAATTGACGTGACCTTCATGAAACAAATCAGCGACCATGCGGGTATAAACGCGTTTCTGGAGTCGATTCATGGGCCAGGACGGAATATCCTGACCTAAATAAGATAGGGCTTTTTCTAACCATTGGCGGCTGCGTAAAATGATTACGTCATCAGCATCTTTGAGAGCGATTTGATGCGCATAAGACCATGCTTTGACAAGATCTCCCGCTAGCCAGCGCTGAATCAGGCGATGATAGGCATAACACCGTACCAGCAAGGTAAATTTTTCAAGATTTAACGCAGATATGACGGTATCCCAATAGGGATTTGGAGTACGCCAGTCCCCATAGAATGCAGTCAAAATTTTCTCAGGAGGTTGTGGAAACCATACCTTCCCAAATTCGGTAGGGCGTTCTACCAAATCGAAGGTGGGAAAGACTGAAACACGTTGATATTCAGCCGGATGATCTGGTAATGCAAAACCTCCTATGATCTGCTGCTCATTCCGATGTTGCAAGCCACATAAATCAAGTGTTATACCAATTTCTGAATGCACATAGTCGCGGTAATTGCTGTAGTCAAGCCCCATTGGCACTTTGCACCACCCCATTTTCTCGAGCGCCTTGCAGCAGGCTTCCCAGGATTCAATCCATACGGCAATGTCTAGATCTTTGTCAAATTCCAGCAAGTGGCCATTACGCACTATGCCGAGCAGGGTGCCTGCAAAAGGGAATGCGGCAATTCCTTGTGATGCCAGTTCAGCGCAGGTTGACCATAACAACTTTTCTGCTTTGCCAGAAGTAAAAATATTTTCTGCGCCGGTTTGTATTTCTGGCTGTTTTTTCTTAGGAGCTTTTCCTGACTGGGCTAATAACAGCAAGTGATTAATTGCGGTGGTAAAGTGAGCGTGTGCCGCAGTCAAGTCTAGTAAGAGAAAGCTTGCTGTTCCCATTATTTGTGCCCAGCGTGCTTTCTGGAGATCTCCTTGAACGGTTGCATAAAATTTGGCTGCATAGGCTGGGACCTCCGTCGCTTGACCAGACCGCATGGCAAGTGAGCACCATAATCTGGCCACATCAGGTGATGATGGGAACTCTCTTTTCAATGGATTCAGGATGTTGGCAGCCTCGGTTGAATTTCCCACAAGAATAAAATCCCGTGCCTGTCGCAATGATGCAGTTAATTTTTTGGTCATGATTCAGTTTGTTACAAATTCCTGTAATTTTTTGGTATTTCATTCATTATTTGTTACTATTGAGAATTACTCTCATTATTATTCGTGTTTCTGAATGAGATAATAAATGAATCTGGAAATTTTTGATTTAAATTAATGTAATTGGAGGAAATATCATGGCTGTTATTATCACGCAACGTCCTAATCTCAGTAATTCAGGAAATATTTCTGAGTTCATCGATGGCATTGAATTTTTCGGTTTTGGCTCGGGGGGATTCGATGAAAACGATCTACTCATAATTGGGGACGAATCCGATAATTTCCTAGAAGGAAACGGTGGCGCCGAAGATCACGATGAAATAGAAGGAATGGGTGGGAACGATACGCTTAGAGGTAAAGGAGGTAATGACACTCTAGATGGCGATGCCGGCGATGATATTCTGGATGGCGGAGAGGGAACCGATAAACTGTTTGGCGGCGATGGCAATGATATCCTGCTCGCCGGCCATGGCCATGACAGGCTAACTGGGAATAGTGGTAACGATACGTTTGGTTTTTATGCATTAGGTCATTTCCAGGTGAATGATTTTACGCTTGGACAAGACCGTTTGTTTTTTGATTCGCAGGTACTCGGTATCAACAGTATCGAACAGCTTGCATCATTTATAACTAATATCGATCAGCGAACGGATGGGGTTACCGTCCATTTTGGCTCAGAAGCATCCATTAATCTTGTCGGTATCGATTTGAGTACTATTACAGCAGATATGATTATCTTTAATCTTTGATGATAAAAGCTGTGAAGGTGGTGTTTCACTACAATTTTTTCACAACCTCTCAGTTAGAATGAGCCGTAACACTTCCCCCTGCAGCAAAACAGACCGCACTCTGGTAGTAGCAAGACTGCGGTCTGTATTTTTTTAGGAAAACCCCGCATTAAAAACGGGGTGTGATACTTAAATCAGCGCATTTTCATAATTTGCGACGATAGACAGTATCGCTTGTGCCGCGCTCACGGCCTTATTCATTTCACCTTGAGTACTGGCTTCTTTTAAGTCCTGTAGCGCATTTTCCAGTTTAGTGCGTTCCAGCGACCCTAAGCGTAATGCCAGATCTGGCAGGAAAATATTGGCATAAAGCGATAATCTTTCAGCGGCCAGCACAGTTTGATCCCGGTCATTACCAAATATTGATTCCATCTGGATTAGATTATTGCGGATCTGTCCTATTGAGCCTCTGCTTATTTCGCTGACGATTTCATTCGCTACTACATTCGCTAAATCTCCCGTCAGTTGAGCCTTGATGCGATCGCTACCTGTTTGATTGGTTTGGGAAATAAACCCTTCCACAATACGATAGAAAAATTCACCTTCTATCTGTTTTTCCCTTGCTTCATCAATATCCCTATCTCTGTTAGCAATGATTCCTTCTACTTCGCGCAGAACTCCGATCAAAAAACCTCTGACAAGTGGGAGCAGGATGTTTTCCCGTGCGATCGCAACATTGGTTTTATCGTTGACATTTGCCTTGCTGAGTGCCTCTTTGCCGTGAATAAATGCCAAAGTGATGTGATCATCCAGGTCAGGATTGCTACCTGATTCGATGGCCAGTCTGTCTGCGGTAAGTACCTTGTTTTCCCTGCCTGCTGTGCCGATAATCGCAAGATAGGCAGCATAGGCCCGATCCCATTCAAGTCCAAGGGCTTCGGTTGGCAGATTATCAAAAGTATCGAGTGCTAACGTTACCCGGTTATAGACGACTAAAGCAAAAACACGCTGCAACGTTTTATCAATAGCCTGGGCGGCTAATGCTGTTTGGTTGCCGCTTCTGATAAATTCGATGGCAGTCATTATGTCGCTATTCATCGATAGACCATAAACACCATCGACCAATTGCGTTAGCTGCTGCAAGTCTCCTTCATATTCTGCAGCAATGGCGTCTGCGCTCATGGGACTTTGTCGGCGCAATACACCAATAGCCTGATAGGATGAAACTGCGCTATCAATGAAGCTGGTATCACTGGTTTTGCTGTATTTGGCGATATCAAGCTGTTTTTCATAATTTGCCAAGATATCTGAAATGGTCTGACGTATTGCTTCTGCGCTGGATGCATTATTTGCATTGCTGGCATCTTTCAGGCTGATCAATGCATTTTCCAGGTTGGCGCGTACGTTGGGATCCAGGCGCAGTTCCAGATCAGCAAGGAAAACGTTTGCATAAAGCTGCGCTTCTTCTGCCACTTCCATGGCACGGCCACGGTCGGTTCCGATACTTGTTTCATTCGCTTTCAACTCAGCATTGACCCGGCCCATAAACCCCCTGCTCAGTTCGCTGACAATCTCGTTTGCTACCACATTTGAAACATTCCCAGTAAACTGCGCTTTTATTAATGCGTTTCCAGTAGGGTTATCCTGCTTAATGAATGATTCGATAATACGATAAAAAATCTCACCTTCTTTCTGCTTTTCGCGCGCTTCAAGTAAATCACGGTCGCGATTGGAAATGATGCCTTCTACTTCCCGTAGTACACCAATGTAATAAGCGCGCGCCAATGACAGTCTTATCACCTGGCGTTCAATACTCAGCGCAATTTTATCTTCGGCTGGATTCTCCTTATTCAACGCTGTTTGGCCGCGTGCAAATGCCTCAGTGATCTGGATATCCAGTGCTGGATTGCTCCCGGTTTCTATGGATTGTCTGTCAGCGGTAAGTACTTTGTTCTCTCTGGCTGTTGTTCCCTTAATAGCTTGAAATGCTGCTATGGCTTCGCTCCATGTCTGGATCAATGCATCAGATGCTTTGTTGTCAAAATCATCACGCGCAACTGTGATGCGATCGAGTATGGTTTGAAAGAAAATATGCTGTATGGCTTTGTCGATTACCTGTGATGCTAATATTGGTTCATTATTATTTTTGCTATCTTCAATAGCAGCCAGAATATCGCTGTCAAGGTTCAAGCCGTATTTTGCATCCACCTCCTGCGCAAGTGCTTGCAGTGGGCCTGAATATTCATTCATGATGGCATCCGCATTGATAGGTGATTCTCTGCGTAATGTACCAATAGTCTGAAAAGCGGTAACTGCCGTATTAATTGCCTCGGCATTCGATGTTGCTCCCACTGTCGCTGCATGGGTAACTGTGTTGCCAATGCTGAGTGCAGTATCGCCGCCATAGAGTATCAAGGCGCTACCAAGGACGATCAAGAACCGGGAAAAAGATCTCACGTAAACCTCCTTTTAAAAAATTAAATGAAAACACTAACAATAATACAAATGATAACTATTATTAGAACTAAAGAATCTTTAACTTCTTTCTCAGAAAACAAACTTATTGATAATAATAACTTGTTTTAGCTAGAATCTGGCAATTAAGGATGCGCGAACAGCAATAGGGGAGCCAGGAGTAATATTGTTGTTGTTTTGCACCGAGGCAAAATAGTTTGCATCCAGCAGATTTTCGATATTGATTTGTGCGCGTACTTGTTTGCTTAGCTGAGCAAATAATGCTGCATCTACACGGGTAAAATCGGGAATAACGACCCTGTTATCAGTTGAAGCAAACATGCTGCTGCGGTAAATCACGCCTGCTGCGGCACCGAATTTTGGAGTTATATCGTAGCGACTCCACATTGAAAAGGTGTTGCGTGGTAGTTCGGCAACGGTATTTCCTTTTGGTGCTCCAACTTGCACACTGGTAATTTCACCATCCTGATAAGCATAACCGCCCATTACGCTCCAGTTGGGTGTCAATTGGCCATTGATGCTTACTTCAACACCTTCGGTGCGTTGTCCCTTGGTTAAAAAAGAGCGGGATGAATCATTAGGGTCCACTGTGATGACATTGGTGCGGTCTATTCGAAACGCTGCACCAGTCAAGGATAGATCCGGACGAATATCCCATTTGATGCCTGCTTCCAGGTTGGTAAATTTTTCCGGTTCGAGTGTCTGAGTGGTCACGGTCAATGAAGTCAGCTGTTCCCCTGCGCGTGGCACAAATGCCTGACTGAAACTCGTGTAAATAGAAACAGGTTCGATCGGTTTATAGATCAGGCCAAATCTTGGCGATAACAGACCATCCTTAGTTTTTAAATGTTCTTGATTGCCGCTTTTTTGCTGAAAATCTGTCTCGAACAGATCGTAGCGTACGCCGACTATTGCCTGGAGCTGCGGGATGAATTCAATCTGATCCTGAAAGTAAAACGATGTAATATCAACTTTGCTATGATTGTTTGCATCTCCTTCCATATTCAGGAAGGTAATGGGAGCATTCGTGATGGGGTTGCTGAGTGGAACCCGTAAATTGAATTGTCTTGGATCATTATTAAAAAAACCAGTTTCCCGTCTGTTATTGGTTATCTGTTGACCAATTTCGATGCCCGCCAGCAATGTATGCGCAATAGGCCCTGTTTCAAGTGAATACAGAAAGTCTGTCTGATTGAAAACATTCTCACGGTCAGTTGCATTATTGTAGGCGCCGAGCGATACCAATCCGGCGAAAACAGGGCTATTGGCAAATACATTCTCATAAAACTTGTCGTATTGAGCGTAATTTGTTCGGTTACGTAGAGTCACCCCAAAATCGAATCTATGTTCAATCAGGGAATTAAACGATAAAACTTCGATATTAGAATTGCTTCGCCTCGGATCTCCAAAAAATTGCGATCTTTTAATATCTACCGGGCCACCCTGGAAGGAAGGTATCCCCCGGTCCGCAGTGCGCTTGTCATGGTATCGTTCCATGTTTAAAACGACCTTGGTACGATCAGTGGGTTTAATAGTCACCGTGGGAGAAATGCCAAGCCGGATCGAATCGACACCATCACGAAAGCTTCCAGCATCTTCAAATAAACCATTTAGTCGGAAAGCGACCTGATCATGAATTGGTTGGTTAACATCTGCGGTTATTCTCTTTAAATCATATGAACCGCCCTGGAAAGAGAATTCACGCACAGGTTCCCATCCTGCCTGTTTTGTTACCCGGTTTACGACGCCGCCAGAGCCGCCACGCCCAAATATCATTCCATTAGCACCTTTCAATACTTCTATTCGTTCGATGTTATAGAGATCGCGGGCATATTGAACATCATCCCGCACGCCATCGATAAAGAAATCGCCGGTTGAGCGATTACCTCGAAATACAAGTGCATCGCGGTTTCCTTCACCTTGCGAGACACCAACACCGGGTACGTAGCGCACGGCATCGCTTATACTTCGTATTGATTGATCTTTAATGACGCCTTCTGTGATGACGGAGATCGCTTGTGGCACATCGCGTAACAGCGTGTTGGTTTTAGTTGCGGTAATACTACTTGGCGCCATATAGCGGCTCGTCTCGCGATCAGCTGTTATCTGTATCGGAGGGAGCGTAGTGACAACCGGGTTGGCTGAAGAGCCGGCAGTTAATTTTACCAGCGTGAAACCATCCGCATGCTGCATTACCTGCAATTCAGTACCAGTAAGTAATTGGTCTAATCCAGCTTTAGTTTCATAATTACCCGTTAAACCCTGTGTTGTTTTACCCTGTACAGTCGCAGTGTCAAAAAAAATTTTTACGCCCGATTGATTTGAAAACTGATTAAGTGCGTTTTCCAGAGAACCGGCAGGTATGTTAAAAGGTTGCGTTGCAGCTTGAGCAGCCCTTGGTGATTCGGCATAAACAACAGCTGGCAAGAAAGCTACAGTGCAGATTGAAAAGAATAATGATGCATATAAAAAGCGTGATTTAATCGAGCATTGCCATATCTGCAGCGTGCTTGAAGAAAGATATTTATACATTCCTTTTACGTAATAAATATTTATAGAGCCAGGGGATATGCATCATTGTTTTCAGCATAATTAACCAAAAACAATAATTAACCAAAAGAGAGGCTATGAAGATGATAGAAAAGGGATCGATAATGTCATGTCGCTGGCAATTTTAAGCCAGCGACAGATTTAAAGACGTTACATTTGACTTTGTAGCCAATTTTGAATACCAACCTTTTGCATGACATCCAATTGCGTTTCCAACCAATCGATATGTTTTTCAGTATCTTCAAGAATATGCTTGAAAATTTCTCGTGAAACAAAATCCTGGGCTGTTTCACAGGCAGCAATTGCTTCGAGCAATGTTTCACGTGCCATACTTTCCAGCTTGAGATCGCAGGTCACACATTCTTGCGCCGATTCCCCAATCAAAAGTTTCTCTAGCTCCTGTAAGTTGGGTAATCCCTCTAGAAATAAAATACGCTCGATAAGTTTGTCGGCATGCTTCATCTCTTCAATGGATTCGTTATATTCGTGTTCTCCGAGTTTGTTAAGTCCCCAGTTGTTGTACATACGGGCATGAAGAAAATACTGATTGATAGCAGTTAATTCATGCAATAGTTGACGATTTAACCAGCGAACAATGTCTGCATTACCTTTCATAGCTGTCTCCTCAGACGGTTGACTCGTACGAGCGAGTGGGTTCACATGACAGAGAAGAGGGTGGTGTTTCTTGCTTCAATGTTTGATCCAGCACCATTTTCGCGTGACAGGCACAGATTCCACACTGTGTTGTGACACCCAGGCTGGCTTTCAGATCGCGCATTCGTTCAGCGCCTTGAAGAACAGCTTCCCGGATGGCATGATCAGTCACCCCCTTACAAACGCAAATATACATGAAATAAGCCTTTTGTCGATAATTTAGGATTCAATTGTTAACGGTGAGTATAATGCAAACAATATCGCTAATGAGAATGATTCGTAATTATATCCATATTTGTGAGGAATGCAAGATAACCAAAGCTTGTGCGAAATTTTCGAGAATAGTGTTTTTTAATTAAGAAGCCTGCCAACATACTTGATTATTTAGACTTCCACCTTATTTGTGCTGGGCGGGGAAATCTGATGAAACCTGCCATCATGCTGTGTTGTAGTGTGATCGATAACTGGCTGCTAGAGTAACAAGCTGGCGTAAAGCAGAGTGGGGTGACTGTTTCTGGGAGAGGTGAATTTAAGATAACCTGTGCACCGCATGCGAATAGTATGATCTGCTTACACTGCATTGATCCCTTAATTGAGATGATGTGGAAGTGCTATCATAGGCATGTAAAACATTAACGGAAATTGCTGCTGAATTGCCAATGATTTTTTTCTGTTTACCTCCATGTCCGTGATAGTTTAGAAAATTGGTATCGCGATGCGGGAAGATACATTAGCCCTGTTTATGGGAAGATTGAGAAGTGGTACTCAAAAACTAAGTGCGTAAGCCCAGTGAAGCAAGCAAGGAGTTAGTACAAAAATTGGAGCTGATTTTGCACGAATCATCGCTGAAGTGGGTGAAATTTTTCGTGTTGAGGGGTAAACAGGGTGCAAGTCTTATTGATAGAGTGGTAGAGCGGCTGAACGCATTGTCGATGTGTTTGTATCTCAAAGATTGTTCCTGCTTGGCTGTGCTGCACCACAAAATGATTAGTCAATGCGACATCACTTTCATAATTCGGAATTAAAAATAACATGCAAGCGTTGATTCCTGTAGTACTGTCCGGTGGATCCGGCACGCGCTTATGGCCACTTTCCCGCGAGCGATACCCTAAGCAGCTGTTATCCTTAGTTAATAAAGATTCATTATTGCAGGCGACCGTACGCCGATTGGACGGTCTGACGGATGTGCGTATTCAAGCACCTATGATTGTATGTAATGAAGAGTACCGTTTTATTATCGCTGAGCAGCTTAGGTTAATTGAAAAGGAATGCAGCATTCTATTGGAGCCCGCTGGGCGTAACACTGCTCCGGCATTAACGCTTGCTGCATTGGCCGCAATCCGCGATGGATCAGATCCTATTTTGCTGGTGATGCCATCTGATCATGTCATCGTAGATATTCCGGTATTCCAGGCAAGTGTATGCAAAGGTATGGTGCTTGCTGAGGAAGGAGCCATGGTTACTTTTGGTATTACACCCGATGCACCGGAAACAGGTTATGGTTATATTCAGTCAGGAGATGCATTAGAGGAGTACGGTGCTTTTCGTATCGCCCGTTTTGTCGAAAAGCCGGATCTGATCACTGCACAAGCTTATCTGGATGATAGCTCTTATTTATGGAACAGTGGGATATTCATGATGCGGGCTTCTGTGTGGCTGTCGGCAATCGAACAGTGCCACCCGGATATTTTAGCGGCGTGTCGTGCCGCGTGGGATCAAGGTTCAGTGGATGGTGATTTTTTACATGTGAATAAGATGGCTTTTTTGTTGTGCCCGAGTGATTCCATTGATTATGCGGTCATGGAGCGACTGACCGAGAATCGTAATATGTTGCCTCCTGGCATCGTCATCCCGCTTGCTGCAGGGTGGTCTGATGTTGGCGCTTGGGATTCACTATGGCAGGTGCTGCCGAAAGATGAAGCGGGCAATGTGGCGCGTGGCGATGTGTTGTTGCATGAGTGCCAGAATACGCTGGTTATTTCCGAGAATCGATTGGTGGCTTGTGTTGGCATTGATGATTTGGCTGTGATTGAAACAGCCGATGCTATTTTGGTGGCGCATAAAGATAGAACACAAGACGTCAAGAAAATTGTTGATACATTGAAGTTAAGTGAGCGTGCTGAGGTGCTATTACACCGGAAAATTTATCGTCCCTGGGGCTGGTATGATGCGGTGGACACAGGGGAACGTTTTCAAGTAAAACGAATCCTGGTAAAGCCTGGTGCTGCCTTATCATTGCAAATGCATCATCATCGTGCTGAACATTGGGTTGTCGTGCGTGGCACGGCAAAGGTGACACGTGAGGATAGCAGTTATCTTGTCAGTGAAAATGAATCGACCTATATCCCTTTGGGTGTTCGCCATCGTCTGGAGAATCCAGGCCGTTTACCGCTTGAAATGATCGAGGTTCAATCCGGCTCTTACCTGGGAGAGGATGATATTGTGCGCTTTGATGATAAGTATGGCAGGAAAGAGATCTGATCAGGCATTTCATTTAAATTAAAAGTAATTTTAGATTGAAGCCTTTAAAAAAAGTCACAGCCTATATATTTTCTCCGTGGATTTTGCGAGTACGTTTAGCAGAGCTGTTTTCCTTATTTCAAAACAATTGAGCGCAATGGTTAAAGTATAATATCGCTTTTTCCATTTGTAAGATTAATGGAGATGATGATGCCTATTTATGAATATATTTGCCGTTCGTGTGGCTTAGAAAAAGAACATTTGCAAAAAATGAATGATGCACCTATTGAAATTTGTCCTGAATGCGGAAGTAGTGATTATATTAAACAGATTTCTGCTGCTGGTTTTCAATTAAAGGGAAGTGGCTGGTATGTCACAGATTTTAAAAATAAGCCGGCGCCGGAAGTCAGATCTAAACCAGAAACCAAACCAGAAACCAAGAGTGAAAGCGCTGCCCCACCTACTATCACAGCAGAGTAATTCGACAAAGTTTCTGCGTCAGTGCTTTGATTGATATGGCAAGGCTTGATCGAGCATCCAGTTGGCTGAACCTTTTCACTCATGAAGACAGCAAATCTGGATGCACCTAATATTCTTTACCTAAAACCAATAAAAATATGCGTACTAATTATTGCGGTGCCATTAATACTCACTATCTGAATCAAACTGTTACGCTATATGGGTGGGTTCATCGCCGGCGCGATCATGGCGGCGTAATTTTTATCGATTTGCGTGATCGTGAAGGCATTGTTCAGATTGTCTGTAATCCCGAAAATACAGCAGTTTTCCAGCTTGCAGAAAAAATTCGTAATGAATATGTACTCAAAGTAATTGGTACAGTACGTCATCGCCCCGAAGGAACAGTCAATTTAACCATCTATACTGGTGAAGTGGAAGTAGTGGTGGATGTGATCGAAATCCTCAATCCGTCCCTTACACCGCCGTTTCTGATGGATGAAGAAAATTTGAGTGAGGCAATACGTCTGGAGCATCGTTATCTAGATTTGCGTCGGCCTATTATGCAAAAAAACTTGCGCCTGCGTCATAAAGTTACTATGGCAGTAAGATCATTTCTGGACCAGCAAGGGTTCATCGATGTAGAAACACCAATACTGACCAAATCAACACCTGAAGGTGCGCGAGATTATTTGGTGCCATCGCGCGTTAATGATGGTCATTTCTTTGCGCTTCCTCAATCTCCGCAGTTATTCAAACAGCTCTTGATGGTGTCTGGCTTTGACCGTTATTACCAGATTACCCGTTGCTTTCGTGATGAAGATTTGCGAGCGGATCGTCAACCAGAATTCACTCAGATTGACATTGAAACCTCTTTTCTCAATGAAAATGAGATCATGGGTTTGATGGAAGGGATGATTCGTAATTTGTTTCGTGAAGCAATCGGCATTGATTTGCCCGAGCCATTTCCTCGTCTGAGTCATGAGGAGGCCATGTTTAAGTATGGTTCTGATAAACCGGATTTGCGCATACCGTTGGTGTTCACTGAACTGACTGACTTGATGCAGGATGTGTCCTTTCAGGTATTTCGTGACGCTGCCCAGAAACCTGGGGGGCGTGTTGCGGCACTGCGCATTCCGAAAGGCGGTGAATTGTCGCGTAAGGAAATCGATGATTACACACAGTTTGTCGCTATTTATGGGGCAAAAGGCTTAGCCTATATCAAGATCAACAGCCTGGTAAAAGGAATGGAAGGACTGCAATCGCCTATCTTGAAATTTCTGCCCGAAACGGTTGTGCAAGCTGTTTTGGAACGCACTGGCGCGCAGGAAGGCGATCTCGTATTTTTTGGAGCAGATAAAGCCAAGATCGTCAATGATGCGTTAGGCGCATTGCGAGTCAAGATCGGTCACGAGCGCGGATTGATCAGTTCTGAGTGGAGGCCACTATGGGTTGTTGATTTCCCAATGTTTGAGTGGGACGAGGAAGAAAATCGCTGGAAAGCGCTCCATCATCCGTTTACTTCTCCTGCAGAGGGTCACGAGGATCTGCTTGTGAGCGATCCTGGCAAAGCATTATCCAAGGCCTATGACATGGTCTTAAATGGTGCCGAGATTGGAGGGGGATCTGTGCGGATACATCGCCAGGAAGTGCAATCGAAAGTATTCCATGCATTGAATATTTCCGATAACGAAGCACGGGAAAAATTTGGTTTTCTGCTCAAAGCGCTTCAATATGGCGCACCGCCGCATGGCGGGATTGCGTTTGGTCTTGATCGTATTGTCGCTATGATGACAGGGGCCGATTCGATCCGTGATGTGATTGCTTTCCCAAAAACACAGCGCGCGCAATGTCTATTAACTCACGCACCCAACATTGTTGAAGAAAAGCAATTACGGGAACTGCATATTCGTCTGCGTAACCCTGCTGAGGTTGTTTCCTGGGGTTACTAATTTTTTCAGCAGTGCCTGCTTACAAAAAACCTGTTTCTGTTCTGGTTATCGTTCATACGGACGATTTGCAGGTATTGCTGCTGGAGCGCGCAGATCATCCTGGCTATTGGCAATCTGTCACAGGCAGTCAGGATCAGGATGAAACACTGCTGCAAACTGCGATCAGGGAAGTCAAGGAAGAGACAGGCCTTAATGCGCTATGCTATGAGCTGACAGATTGGCATATGCAAAATCAGTATGAAATTTTCCAGGAATGGCGCTGGCGCTACGCACCAGGGATAACACACAATACCGAGCACGTTTTTGGATTAAAGATACCCAAAATCGCGCCAATTAGCATCGCTACGCGCGAACATCTGCGCTTTATCTGGTTACCTTGGCAGGAAGCAGCCGAGAAAGTATTTTCATGGAGTAACTCAGAGGCTATCCGTCTGTTGGGATCGGATAGACAATAATCTATATGATTTATTTCTCGCAAGATTATTGGGCTGTAACGAGTTAATTTTTAACAGGTTTAGAAAAATAGCTGCATGATGATAGGGCGCAAGAATGGGTGTTTGCCTGAAAAACTGGCATTTGTTTTACCTTATTTCGCATTTGCGAGAGATAAAGTATTTTATATTGCTGGATGAATTGATATAATAGCGCCCTTTGGGTCGTTAGCTCAGTTGGTAGAGCAGCGGACTTTTAATCCGTTGGTCGCGCGTTCGAGTCGCGCACGACCTACCAGATAAAATCAGGCACTTAGTCAGAATATGATTAAGTGCCTTTTTCTTTTCTGACTTCCCTCGGAGAAAATTTCATCATACTTTACTGAAGTGTTGCGCTAAGACCGGGGTGTTTTGATTTTTCAAGCTCGTTTTTTTTTATTACATCGGGTTATGGCATAGTCTCGCTGCTCATTGAGAAAGAAGATTGGGCAGTTCAACCGGCGGTTGATTACTTTTTCTGAACTAATCATTCACTCGGAGACTTGCGCTCGACTGAATGAAGCAATCTGATCAGATTAAGTATGGATTTCTCTCTATTAACGCTAACAGAAGCATATTTTTATATGCAGCCCAACAAAGACGCTAATTGAAATACCCGTAGTGGCGATCTTGGGCTACGGGTATTGATGATGTTCGGCTAAGAGATTACTTGGTTCTGCTGTTTGACAGGACGTATTCCGCCAGACGATCCGCTGGCTCGCCGGTAATATTAGGAAAGGCAGTCATGGACATGCTGCCTGTCTGCACTTTCTTGATGATAGCGTCTTTATTCGCCATTGCAGCGCTCAACATTAGCACGCTGCCATCAGTATTTGGTTTATGACATTTGGTGCAGTTGAGACTGAATATTTCTTCGCCAGAGGCGGTTGCTGCTGGTGTGTAATTATCGGTCTTGGCGCAGCCGATCAAACCTGTCAATGCAACAGTTGCTAATAATAAGGTTATTTTTTTCATGGTTATGCTCCAGTTTATTTTTCAAGAATATCGAAAGTTGTGCTGCAATCCATCGAGGGCGAACATTACATCCTGCTGATCCTGATGGTCAAGGATATTGTTGTTCTCAAATCAACATTGCTGGGTGTGAACACAGAAGACTGGGCAGTCCGGAGGCATTAGCACTACTTTGTCGCCAGGAAGGAGCTTTATTAAATCATGTCATAGTTGGAGCTTGCCCAAATAAGAGGAAAATCTTACGAACTTTCAATAACAAGGATTGCTGTTCTGCCTTGGCTTCATAAAGGACATCTATGATCAGATCTTTATCATTATTTAGAAGTTGTGCGATAGAATTTCAGTTCATTTCATCGGTAAGGAGGGTTCTATGTCATTTCACCTATACCGCATCAACGAGCTTTATTCAGATGCTGCTGGCACTATCCAGTTTATCGAATTGTCAGTCGGTGATTTTAATGGGGAATCATTCTGGATCAATCAGACCATTTCGGTCACGCAAGATGGCACAACCCATGCTTTCAGATTTCCCAGCAATCTGCCCAATACATTTACAGCCAATACGACAGTACTTATCGCTACACAAGGTTTCGCCAATCTTGGTGTGGTGACGCCGGATTTCATTGTTCCTGACGGATTTTTGTTTACCAGTGGCAGTGCGACCATCAATTTTGCGGGTGTCGATACGGTGACGTACGCCTCGTTGCCGCTTGACGGCACACATTCGATTGATCGTGCTGGCACGATTGGCATCAATTCGCCCAAGAATTTTGCTGGTGAGACTGCAACCATACACAGCAATTCAATTGCAGGCACTGATAGCGCAGATGATCTCATGGGAACCGCTGGCGACGACACGATTCAGGCGATGGCGGGTAATGACATTTTGAATGGGCTGGCAGGTAACGATTTACTGGATGGCGGCGCTGGCGCAGATACCGCAGTTTATAGCGGCAATCGTGCAGAATATACAATCAATCACACTGCTTCCGGCTTCAGTGTAACCGGCCTGGAAGGCGCTGATACACTGATTGAAGTGGAGCGATTCGAGTTCCTGGATGAGAATCTTGCATTTGATCTTGCCCAAGGCCAAGCTGCTGGCAATACCGTGCGTCTCATCGGTGCAGCCTTCGATACGTCCAATATCATCCCCGAATACGTGGCGATCGGGCTACAGCTATTTGATAGCGGTCAGTCTATGCTGCAAGTCAGCGAGTTGATCATCAATACGCCATTATTCGTTTCACTAGCGGGCTCGTCGAGCAATGTCGATTTCGTTAATCTTGTTTATCAGAACGTAGTAGGTGCGCTGCCTGCACCATCGGAGCGAGATTTCTATGTCGGTTTGCTGCAGGGGAGCGGTGGTACCATGACTCAGGCTGAGCTATTGGTACTGGCTGCCAATAGCAGTGCGAATGAGACCAATATCAATCTTGTCGGCTTGAGTCAGGACGGCGTCGAATATAGTGGCTGAATGCTGCTGAAAGTATAAAGGACTACGATTGATTAATTTTATATGATGGCGGCCCAGTCATCAAAATTCTGGTCTGCCGCACTGTATGCAGGTGTGGCTGCGAGCATATTCTCGACCGTTGCTCAGATCTTGCTCTGGTGGGTATGCTGGGATGCGCTGCCTTCGATTTTATACCGGGATGCACGTTTTGCAGCAGCGATCATTTTGGGACCGGAAGTTCTGCCGCCGCCAGCGACACTGGATTGGCTGGTGTTGTTAGTGGCAACCTGGCTCCACTTTGGCCTTTCCATCATCTACGCGCTAGTGTTATCCAGGCTGATTTACCGCCTTGACCTGAAAATTTCGCTGATCATAGGGGTTTTATATGGTTTGGTGTTATTTATCCTTAATGTGTATGGTTTTGCCATCATTTTTCCATGGTTTGTAGAAACACGCGATTGGATTACGTTGACCGCACATGGTGTGTTCGGTATCTCTGCCGCAGCTGTGTATAAGATGCTATCCAGGTGAGCAGCGGTACAATAAAGCTGATTCCTCATTGGCAGAGATTCAGCAATGGATGCGACAACAGACGCTGTGTCATGAAATCAATCAGAGCTTTAACTGCTGCAGGTTGATGCTTACGGGTAGGGTAAACTAGAAACAATTGATCCGTGTCGACATCCTGCTGTTCCAGGATATGCACCAATTGACCCGCCAGCACCTCGGCATGGCACATAAACGGCGGCATTAAGGCGATTCCCGCCCCAGCCACTGCGGCATCTTTCATCACGCTGTAATGATCCACGCTCAGCTTGCCATGGAGTTGAATTTCAGTGCGACTGCCCGATGCTTTTTTGGCAACGTGACAGTTGACTTGAATGGTTTGCTGCTGGGTATGGCGAAACAGAATATTTTCATGCTTCGTCAGCGTCTGCAAAGTATCCGGGCGACCATGCTTGCCCAGATAGTAAGGACTGGCATAAAACTTGAGCGGTAGCTCGCCCAGCTTCTTGGCCACCAGGCTCGAATCTTGCAGCGCGCCTACACCCATGCGCAGCGCCAGATCAAATCCTTCCTCGATTAAATTGACCAAGCGCGATGAGAGTTCCACTTGCACATGCACTTGCGGATAAAGCTGCATGAAATCAGCAATCAGGCTGCCCATAAAAAACATACCAAACTCAATAGGCATGGTGATTTTCAAGCGCCCTTCGGGCTGCTCATGCATATTTTTGATGCGGCACAGCGTATCGCTGAGCTGCTGCAGCGAAGTATGGGTCTGCAGGTAGAGCAACTCACCTGCTTCCGTTAGCCGTAAGCTACGCGTAGTGCGCTGTATCAGCCGAACAGTCAAATCATTCTCCAGGCGCTGTACTGCTCGACTGACTGATGCTTTTGGCTGGCTTAGTTTACGTGCAGCTGCGCTGAAGCCTCCTGCGCGAATGACTTCTTCAAATATGGCCAGATCGTTAAGGTTGATGTGAGTGGGTGACATTATTGTTCCATTATGAATAACAGTTATTCTCATTTTAATAGACTTATCTGTTTTTAGGAACAATAGTATGGTATCAACTTGATCATTCACTTTTGGAGAAAAAATTATGTTTCAACAAATCCACAATACTGTAACCCGTTTTTTGACCCAGCCCGCTCTAGCCAATGTATTATTTCCAGTGGCGCGGCTATTGATAGCATTTATTTTTGTCATGGCTGGCTTTAACAAGCTGGGCGCGGGCTATGAGGGAACAGCTCAGTATATGGTCAGTATGGGAGTACCTGGCGCTTTATTGCCCTTAGTCATCGTGCTGGAGTTAGGCGGCGGCCTGGCTTTGCTAGTCGGCTGGCAGACTCGCCTTGCCGCAACTTTGCTGGCTGGATTTTCACTGGCGACAGGTATTATTTTTCATGGCGGTTCAACTGATTCAATCCAGCAAATCATGCTGATGAAAAATATCGGTATGGCAGGCGGTTTGCTGCTGCTTGCCCTGACTGGCGCTGGGCGCTTGTCGTTAGATCGCAAGTTATACGGGGACGGTGTCTAATTTTTACAGAAAACAGGAGATCATCATGTTAGAACTGAGAGCTGCTAACGCGCGTGGTATCGCTGACCTGGGATGGTTATATTCGCTGCATACCTTTTCATTTGGTGACTATTACGATCCTGACCAAATGGGGTTTTCCGATTTACGGGTAATCAACGAGGATCGCGTGCAACCTGTACGTGGTTTTGGCACCCACCCCCATCAGGATATGGAAATTTTTTCCTATGTGCTCGAAGGTGCGCTCGAGCATCGTGATTCGATGGGAACCGGTTCGGTCATTCGTCCGGGAGATGTGCAAATCATGAGTGCTGGAAGCGGCATCACCCACAGTGAATATAATCCTTCGGCATATGAGCTGGCTCATTTTCTGCAAATCTGGATAGTGCCTGATCGGCTACGGGTGACGCCACGCTACCAGCAGCGTCATTTCGATGCGGCTGAAAAGCGCGGTTGTTTGCGTTTGATCATTTCACCCAGCGGTGAAAACGAATCGCTTTCGGTCTATCAGGATGTGCGCGTCTATGCGGGACTATTTGATGGTGCTGAGCAATTCACCTTGCATTTGCCAGAAAACCGTTATGCCTATGCGCATGTAGCACGTGGCTCACTTGAGCTGAACGGTCAGTATTTGAGTGCAGGCGATGGCATGCGGATACGCAATGAACGCGAACTTCGTTTCGACCATGGCCAGGCTGCCGAAGTACTGGTGTTCGATTTAAGGCCACAAGAGCCGCCATCGGAAAAATAATGACGGAATAGTATAAATCGCAGAAGAGGATTTAATATGAGCATGAGCGTGAGTTGGTCAGCTGCAAGCGGCAAAACCGCCTGTTTGATAGAGGATGGCAATGTATCTTGGACATCTGATATTGGCCCAGAGGGAGGAGGAGCGGGCGGTTTTCCTGATCCGCACCAATTGCTTGATTCCGCCTTGGGGGCTTGTACTGTGCTTACGCTGCAACTATACGCCAAGCGCAAAGCTATTCCGCTTGAAGCCGTCCGGGTAATCATCAGTCATCAGGAAGAGCCAGGATTATATCAATTACAGCGGAACATTCATTTGGAGGGTCATTTAACTGAAGCGCAGCGTGCCGATTTGCTGCGCGTAGCCAACAAATGTCCGATTCACAAAGTGCTCTCAGGGCAGATAGTTTTGACTACAGAAGTGATCTGATTCCACGCCTACAATTGACACGTAAGGCATTTATGGACAGCGATAAAATCAGAGGCCCCTCTGGACAGTCCTCTCTGAAAGCCAGCTATGATCATTTGCTTACGCTGTGGACATCCGGGGTGCGGGATTACCATACCATGCTGTCGGACTATTTGACGGCTAATTCGATCTTTGTTGCGGTAATCGGTTTGATGGTCTCGCGGGAATCGCTGGCATTGCCGTTTACCTTGCTGATTTTGCTGTTATCCATATTTGGAATATTGCTTTGCGGGCAAATGGCAATTGTTCTTGGCCGATTCTCCGGTCAGAATGCGTTCTGGGAATGGCAGTTAAGGGGAATTGAGCAAACACCGGAGTGGGAAGAGCCGCAACTCATCAGCAACCTCTATCGATTGCATGAAATGCGGCTGCCAATTGAGGATCTGCGTAATATTCCTCCTGTATTCACACCCAACTGGGCTTTCCGGCAACATCGGCAATGGTGGGCACACCGGGCTGTCAGCTTTCCATGGTTCTTCGGTTGCGTTTATGGATTGTTCCTGTTATGGGCGGCAACACAACTGGCGCAACAATTTACAAATTGAATAGGCTGTGGTTTGCCGAGGAGTGTGGAGCTTCAGAGCTTTAATTTATAACGATATTTGATCGGGGTTCAGTCTCAAACCATATTTCTTATACGGTTTCTCGCCAAATGTCGCGATCTGGTAGAAACTTGCCTCAAGTGGAAGCTGTTTTTGGAGCGTGCTATTGATTTTGGCTTTTTTTTCCTCGAAAAATTGTCTATCGAAACCATTTCTGAGCACATCCCTCGTTTTCTCAAAAGAAGCTGACATAGATCCGACGACTTCCGCATATATCCTCAAAAAATCGTGATGGTCTGCTTCCTGCCAATGGATTGCAGCATCAATAGCAGAAGTCATGACTTGCTGGCGCGCAAGCCAGAGATAAAAAGCAAATAACACAGGCGGCAGCTTGATCCATTTGCCGCCACAGCAAATCGACTTTTTGGTCAAATCAAACGAGAGCGAGATAAAGCGTAAACCGGATTGCACTTCTTCCACGGTTTCATGAAAAGATATCTTTTTATCCTGCAGGTTTTGCGGTACGCCGCCACGTAGCCTGACAAACGGAATATCAGCCAGCATGATACGCGCATCCGAAGTATGGACTGGCCCATTGTTTCGTGAATTAAGCACCTTTCCCTGCGCTGGCGGAAAATAAAAATCGGGCAAGGACTCGAATGGGTCGTTTACCAGCACATGCGACAGGCGATCCTGGCTTCGGCCAAACAAGGAAAGCGCATAACCTGCAAAGAACCCCATGCTTTTCCGGCCGCCTGCAATGGAGACATGCAGAATCGAGGACTCATCGCTGCAAAAATTGCGTACATAATGCACGATATAATCGGCTGCGCGCAGGTTGTCATCCGGCGTGCGGATATCGGTTAGCGGATGACCTGAGGCATCTTCGATGACGTGGATATTTTCCGGCGTGAACTGAATGGCCTGCAACCCGTAATCTCTGCACAGGGCGTTAAATTGTCCAGTCAGCGGATCCAGGAGGGACAATCGTGCACGCTTTGCCCCTTCTCCGGTAGAGATGACATGAATCTCCGTCGGAACGAATTTTTCATCTGCCTGTACAGCCAGGGCATAGAGTGTCTCGGTGACCACCTGCGGCGTCAGGCCGGTGACCAGCAGGAGTATGCGGCGCGAATACTCAGCAGTCATCATTTCAACCATGTTTTTATTTCTCCCTGCAGATTGCGTAATTGAGAACCGGAAACGACAGCCAGATTCATCTGTGCTGCCAGGCTTTTGTCGATATCACGCAAACTGCCGCGAAAATCAACCAACATGGCCTTGGTGCGTAAACCGCCTATACGGCGCAGGGCATCCAGCTTGTAGAGCGCATCGGTGCCGCTGCTTTCACCCGTTTTACCATTCGATGAAAGATTGGCTGATTTACACTCGATGATATGCAAGGTATTTTTCAGCAGGCAGGCGGCATCGAGCTCGTTTTGGGTTCTTCTGCCGTCCGGCGCCAGTATTTCAATGCCGGTTGCCCAATCCATGCCGCCCAACTCACCTGCCAAAGTAGCCAAGGTCTGAAAAACCAGGTATTCCAGCCAGCCGCCGTTGACAAATTTGCGCGCATCTTCATCAGGAAAGACGAGTTTATCGTTCTGTAACGAGAGTTTGTTCTCATTTTTGAACATCGTGATCAGTTCATCCAATGCCTTACTGTCGAGATCGTGCTTGTTCAGTGCCGGCGAGACAAACGCGCCAGTCTCCCTTGTTGCCACAGCCTGGCTTGCCAGCCAGTTCAATGTGCCCAGCGCCTTGCCCAGACGTTCGCTTTCATAGGCAAGACGGTTGATAAAATCACGGATATCCCGATTAATATCAGGTTTGTTTAGTTTTTTCGGCACGATGTAGCCGTGTGCCTCCAGATACTGTTTCAACCTGATTCTGGTTGGCAGAGTGAAGGGGGCTTCGCGGGTATCGAGGCGAATTACCTCGTCAGTTTCTATATTGACGTAAAATACCGGCTTCTTTTCTTCACGAAAGACATCCTGCGCAGCCATTGCCATGACCTTGGTGCCGCCGGTGACATTCAACGCGACGTTACTGGATTGCCTGCCGAGCCACTCGGCAAAGCACTCCCAGCATTGGTTGTAGTCATAAGCATCAGCCAGGGCCAGCTTCTCCACCTGTATCCCGCGTTCTTTCAATACTTTCTCGAGCCAGCGCGCTTTTTCCTGCATGTCCGCACTGACAGCCAGGGTCACGCTGGCAGGCTGGAAGGCCGGATCAAGTGCTGGCACGAGATTAGGCGTTGCTTGAGCAGAAACTAAACAAAGATGGCTATCAAATTTCATCATTTTCTCCAGAGTATGGTTTTATTTTTGTTCTTCACCTTTAGTGACAGCGGTGAGCTCCCAGATGCAGCTAAGTAAGTTTGTGATTCGCAACCATTGGCTGATGGCGATAAAGCGAATGATAGTCTCAATAGTCTGATCCTGTAACGGCCGGCAAGCTTGCCGTTTCATGCGCTGTTTTGCTCGACCGGCAGACCACTCCAATGGATGCCGGCAGGCAAGGTCGCCTTGCCGATGCGTTCCTGCAAACCACGAGCTGGCAGGGGATAGCAACGCAGATCATCTTTATCAGGATCGATCAGCGGGCAGATTTCTTCCAGGCAGCGCCGTTTGTCAGCTTCATGGCCAGTGAGTAGAAACACGCTGAACTCCAGCGGTATCGCATGGCGCAGCATTGCCCGGTAAACCCGCTGCAGACGGCGGGAATCGGTTATATCATAGCCGATGATCCAGTAAAGCATGATCAGGAAGCCTCGCCTTCATTCGCGGGCAGGGGTGTGCTGGCGGTCAGCTTATCCATTAACTTGGCAGTTTGATCAGCCAGTATCTTGCGTAAGCGTTCCGCCAGACTCTCCCATTCGCCGTAGAAAGCTGCTCGTCCACTTTTGTTCATGAGGCAGCCATTTTCAGAAGTAGAAAAGAATTCCGGCCGCAATATTTCCTTGCGGAAGAGTTGTAACGCAAAGCTATCCACTTCCACCCGGATGGGCTCGACCAGATCACACGCCAGCGATTCCCGGCCAAAATCAAGTTGATGGTAGAAACCAATAAATGGATCGAGCCCGGCACCATAAAGCGCGAGTACTGCCTCGGTGTGCAGCAGCGTATAGCCAAGGGAAAGCACGGCATTAAGCGGATCGCGTGGCGGTCTGCGGTTGCGCTGAGTGAAATTGAGCCGGGGTGCGGCGATTGCGGCGATACCTTTAAAATGTGCCGCCGATGCAGCGCCTTCAATGCCTCGTAGCGCTGCAATGGTAGGCATTTGCATGATACGCAATAGAATCTGATCGAGCGTGCGTAATACCAGTGTCAGCTCATAGCGATGCTCAAGCGCAATTTCCCGCAGCGTCAAAGCATAAGCGCGCTGAGCGCTGACCTTGTCCAATACCAGGGTGCGTGCAAACGCCAGGCAGAATGCAGTATCACCCGACAGTTGATACTGCGCTACCCGTCTGGCAGCATCGTTATGTGGCCGGGCCAGCAGCATGGTGGGCTCTGCCTTGCGGCCTGATAACACGATCACGCCAATGCCGCGTTCGCCTAGTTTGCCGAGGACGCTGCTTTGTAAGCGCACATCGCCGCGCAGAAATACCCGTGACAGCGGCGCCATTGGCACCGTGCCGGTTCTCAGGCCATTCTCACGAAAAACCAGCGCTTCTCCGTCCACTTCCAGCTCGACTCCGCGCCGGTCAACATAAAGACTCGTCAAAGCAACCTCCTAGATAACGATAAAAGGGGCATTCACTGCCATGGTAACCGCGATACCAAAGCAATCCGGTTTCATGCGCGGATCGAGTTGAAAAATATGAACGCGATCCTCTGTCTGATTGATCAACTCGGCCAGATGTGCTCTTACCATGCGCAATTCCTGTCGCGTCAGCCAGCATTCAAAAAATGATTTCTGCCCACCAGTCTTATAGCCCAGCAGAAACTGATGAACTTGCCTCAGCCGGCGAGGGCAGCATACGTCATAGCAAATCAAATAAACCGAACGGGAGCTCATTGCACTGACCTGTATTTATTAATCTGACTCGCAGTGTAAATAGAAACGGCAGAAATTTACTGGCTGGCAAGCTTGCCAAAGGCTTGTAATAACATGATTACCATAAATCGTCTCAATCCCTTTTAAATCAGGGCTGTGTTTCTACGGAATCTCAATCAAATGTTATCCAGTTTCAAGAATGTCTCAATCCCTTTTAAATCAGGGCTGTGTTTCTACAGATAAACAAGGAGATAACCTTAGCGTTTATAGGTCTCAATCCCTTTTAAATCAGGGCTGTGTTTCTACATACACCCTCGGGAAGAAGGTCAAGAAAGGATTTGTCTCAATCCCTTTTAAATCAGGGCTGTGTTTCTACTTAAAGCTGAACGTGATGTAGTGGCTAAATTTTATGTCTCAATCCCTTTTAAATCAGGGCTGTGTTTCTACCTGCGAACGGTGACATTACAAAACAGCGGGTTTGTGTCTCAATCCCTTTTAAATCAGGGCTGTGTTTCTACGTTAGATTCGATGTGATTTTTGACTGCCTGAAATTCGTCTCAATCCCTTTTAAATCAGGGCTGTGTTTCTACACCTGATTGGGATTTTCTGAGTGAGGAAGAAAAGTCTCAATCCCTTTTAAATCAGGGCTGTGTTTCTACGTTGTGGATTTAAAGATCTTTATATTAGCACTAGCTGTCTCAATCCCTTTTAAATCAGGGCTGTGTTTCTACCGACTGACGAAATTGATTATATCTGCGACTACACTGTCTCAATCCCTTTTAAATCAGGGCTGTGTTTCTACCCAGATGGAGTGGAACATTACGCTGACTTTGATGGGTCTCAATCCCTTTTAAATCAGGGCTGTGTTTCTACTCATCGGTACTGGTTTCTTCTTCACGATCAAGCTGTTGCAAGGAGTATCCACAAGATTTTCCGATTTGCTTAGACATATGTGTTTTGTTCCTCCAGGATGCGATATTTTCCCAGTCCAAAACTGGCTTCCTTGCCGACGTGCAACCATGATCCCAAGCGCAGCACGTCCTGGAAAAGCGCCAGGTTGCCGCTCAGTTGCCAGTCGCCGATGCAGCCGCCTAACTGCATGGTGCGTTGCTGGCGCGACGAATGGCGCGTCCAGTCGCGCCATTCCAGATTATGTTTGCTTTCAATCTGATTCGCAACTTCCGCCATTGCGGGAAATTCATTCGC
>NZ_JAGFJM010000049.1 GCF_024102715.1 Nitrosomonas communis | reverse complement strand
CCAGCATTGCTGGCATGCCGCTTCCAGCACCTCGCTGAGATATTTTTGCGCCTCGGTGTCAGCAAGGTTGATACCCTTTGAGTTGAGCCGCTCTTGACCATAAAGGTAACGTGGCATAGGAATGTGTACTGGACGATGCTCAAGCTCTTTGACAGGATCGGCAATGATCTCATCAACAGAGATTTGTTCATTTGCAATCTGATTAACGAAAGAGCTGTTGGCGCCATTCTCCAGCAATCGCCGCACCAAGTAAGGAAGCAATTCCTGATAGTTGCCGACTGGGGCGTAGACACGGCAGTTGAATTGCGGATGCCCATCGAACACGGCGCTATAGAGTGCTTCGCCCATGCCATGCAGACGCTGAAACTCGAAGGGGCGCGACCCGGCCATGACGATAAGAGTGGCAAAAGTACGGGCATTATGGGTGACAACCTGGGGATAAAAAAGATCCCCGCTGCCGAGGAGGCGGTGGGCGCAGGCGAGGTAAGAAACATCGGTCGCCGCTTTATGAGTAAATACCGGATAGCCGTCGAGACCGCGCTCCTGAGCCAGTTTGATCTCGCTATCCCAGTAGGCTCCCTTGACCAGGCGAACTGGAATCTGGCGTTTGCACTGACTAGCCAATTGTGCCAGCCAGTCGATCACATGAACGGCCCGTTTCTGGTAAGCCTGCACTGCCAGGCCGAAACCGTTCCAGCCCGTAAGCTCGTCGTTACAAAATACGCTTGCAAACAGATCGAGCGAGAGATCAAGCCGCTCCGCTTCTTCAGCATCAATGGTCATGCTGAGATTGGCAGCCTTGGCCGCCAGCGCCAGCGCCAGCAAGCGCGGGGACAGCTCATCGAGCACGCGCTGCCGCTGAGTGTACTCATACCGCGGATGGAGCGCGGAGAGTTTCACCGAAATACCGGGATGATCAAACAGATCGCCCTCTCCGGCCTCTTTGCCAAGTGTGGCGATGGCATGATGATAAGCAGCGAAATAGCGCTCTGCGTCGGCAGCGGTGAGCGCCGCCTCGCCAAGCATGTCGAAGGAATAACGATAATGTCTATTTTCATCCTTCCTGCCGCGCGTTAACGCCTCGTCAAGAGTGTTGCCCATAACAAACTGATGGCCGATGAGACGCATCGCCTGCTTGATTGCCAGGCGAATCACCGGCTCGCCACTGCGGCTAATGAGGCGATTAAACAGCGATGACGATGTTTCGAGTTTGACCAGCTTTCCGGTCAACAACAATCCCCAGGTGGAAGCATTGACAAAAAATGAAGCGCTATGGCCGAGATGGCGGTCCCATTCGGCGCCAGAGAGTTTATCTTGAATCAGCCGGTCAGCGGTGGCGGCATCGGGAATGCGTAGCAGCGCTTCAGCCAAGCACATCAGCACTATACCTTCCTCGGTACTGAGATCATACTCATGCAACAAAACATCGATTCCGCCGCGCGCCCACACCGCTTTGCGCACTGTGTTCACCAACTGCCGCGCCAGTGCTTCCACCTGCGCCTGTTCGCGCTCGCTGAGTTTGGTGAAGGCAAGCAAAGTATCGAGTTGCCTGATTTCATCGTAAAGATAGGCGCGGTTGATAACAGCTCTAGCAGAAGTCAAAGCGGGAAAAGGGGTATCATGGATCATGGTAGCTGGCCTCCCATTTGCTGTCTTAACCTGTTGTCTCCTTCCTATCGGCCTCAATTCTACCAAGCGCCTCTTCTGCCGAACGAAGCGAACCTTCTATGAATCCCTGGTAATCGGAAAAAGCCTCGCCGCATACATGAATTTGACCCTTGCATTTGCCATTCTGAGGAAATGCTGCCAAAAATTCAACATGCTTGCGTGACTGTTCTCCGGGCAACCAACCGTGAGCTGCCGCCCCAAAGGGCGCTTTGCCCCAATCATGAATACCGCAGGCCAGCAAATGATCTGCCAGAAAATCATGATGCTCATAATCTCTGGCAAATTGCACAAACCGATTCCACAGCCGTTCTTGTTGTTTTTCCTTAGCTTCGAAATAGTGCTTGGCAGAATCGATACCAAGATAATCTTTCCGTAACGTTTTCTGTCTTTGCGCAGATTGTGCAGCCCACCATCCTTGCATTTGTGACCACTTTTCCTTTACCGCGATTTCGTTATTATGATCGATTTCATTCCCCGCTATGTCCTTCCATAATCGGGCAAGATCTTTCCATTGTCCTCCCCAAGCATTCATCTGTTCAAATGAAGGTAATGGAAATTTATCTTTCCACCAGACGGTGTAGCGCATTTGCTCCGTTTCCGCAGTTTGTTTGAACTCCCGCAGATAATCTGACCAGAAGGTGATGGCAGGATGGTCGGTATAGATCATGATCATACCCCTGGTTTTGTCTTTACTCCGAGTATAGGTAATTTCTCGCGTAGGAATATCGGCTGCCGCTGCGTTTAATTCTAGGTCCTCATGCCACCAGGGATGTTCGAGAATAAAAAAACATTTCAACAAGGGAAGACATTTCACTGATGCTAGTGCGGCCTCACATTTTTGCGCATCTTCCATTAGTGCTCTTTTTCTCAAAATTTGTGGGAGCGATTCTTTGAGTTTATCCAGCGGCAACTTCGGCAAAGCCAGGATAACGTGTTTTGCCAAAAATTCAGATGGTTGATCATCTATTTTATTTTTTATATCAAAAGCAAGCTTCACCGCGCCTTGATTTCTTTGATCTATCAGCTCAAGCGTAGTGAGTTCGTGTCCAACTTTAATTAGAGGGGCAAGCAACTTAGTAAAAATTTTTTTCTGTTCTTCTCCAGATAATTGATTAAATGTGTGATAAAGAGTCTTAGCATCTTGGGTCTGCACTTTATTAATTTCTGCTTGCAAGCTAGCGCGATCGCTCAATTCGCACAGTCTAAAAAGCAAGGCATAAATAATGCGACTCATGCCTCCCCGGATGCCTCTGAGCGCACGCGTCCCTTTGATCGCTTTGAGCCAGAAAATCAGCCATTCCGCTGCATTCAGATTTTCATGCAGGAAGTGGTAATAGCTTCCCCAATCCCGGATTTTGACGACTGCATAGTGGCTTAGGACATCGCTCATCAAATTCCAGAAACCCATATCCCACAGAGGGTGGCCATCTATTTCAAAATATAATCGAATTTTGTAATAGTCAGAATTCTCTTCAAGCCATTTTCGCAATTTCTCTTCTTTAGCCTCGTCAACCGCTGCATTTACCCCATGATGATATTCAGCAAACAAACGCGGATCGAAATCCTCCAGATGATTGATCCAGTCTAATAACTCCCCCTTCCAATAATGCTTGTGAAATGATTTGCCGCTGCGGAGATTATTCCAGGCCTTGTTAGCCTTTGCATGGCGCCACCTGATGACATTTTCCTCATCCTTGTCCTGGTATGTGCCCTCAACAATCTCCAATATTCGTCGGATACTGAGCAGCAACAAATCCATGGTGTTTTTTTGTTCAGCTTCTTCACCTGTCAGGATAAATTTTGCCGATTCCGGCTCTTTGGCGGTATAAGGAAAGAAAGGAATGAGATCGTCCAAAGACTCAGGAGCGCCAGGATCCGGTTCTTTTATGCCTAATTCGTTAAGAAGGTTGCGCAATAAAGACTGGTCGCGCGGTTCGATACGCATGGGACCAAATTCGGCTCGCAGATATTCGGTGATTTCAGGATCATCATAGGGGCTAATATCAAGATCTGTCAGGTCACCCAGCAAGTGTCGGGGATCCCAGGTCGATGCGTATCCAATCTCGCTTGACTCTCTTTTTAATGACCATGTTTCAATCCGACCACCCAAGTGATCACATGATTCGAACAACCGGATTTTCTCTGCCCCACCAAACTGATCCTTATCTTTCAACAGGCGATAAAGACAATACAGGCCAGCAATTCCCCCGCCCACAATTGCTACATCAAGAAGGTTATCATCTTTCTTACTAACGGTATCGTTATTAGCAGTAACCCCTTTCATTCTACACCCCCCTCTTTAACATTAAGCCAAATAAAAGGCTGGATAACTTGTCCCTGGCATGGGAAAAACAAACAAAGTTTTTGCAAAATTCAATCCAGTGCAAAAATACTGCCAAGTGATCGCGGCATAAGATTGTATCTGGCTCACACCAAACTCCAAACTGCTCCTACATTCTTATGCCTCGAACAAATGATGATAGAAGATCTATCATTTGGAATTCGAGCATGCCCCCCGGCAGGCTATGCTGGGGCTGTTCCTCTTGAGTGTGGCGCGGCGCACCAGGTATTGCCTCCAGCCCGCTTAGCCTCATACATCGCCATATCTGCATGATGGCACAACTCAGCCAAGCTGTGGCCATCAGTGGGATAATGCGCCAGCCCAATGCTGGCTGATAGGGTGTGGCTACGCGCATTCACGTGGACTGGTTCATGCATTACTTCCAGCAAGCGACTGGTCACCGCCGCGACCATGCTGCTGCTGGCTGAAGGCGAAAGCAGCACGACGAATTCATCACCACCCACACGTACCACCAAATCCTCATGGCGCACGCAAGCCTGCATACGCTGAGCCAATGCGCGCAATACCTGATCACCTTCGGCATGCCCCCAACGATCGTTGACAGGTTTAAATTTATCCAGATCCACGGACAGCAAATAGAAGCTGTGGCGAGCTTTGTTATCAACATGTAGCTTGAAGCGCTGCTCGAGCGCACGACGGTTGGGCAGACCGGTCAATTCGTCAACGAAAGCTGCTGCGCTGGCATGATGGAGACTCTTTATGCGCCCCGCCAGCGCCAGCGAGAACACCAGACTCTCCAGCGTAGCTGCCACCGGCATAGCCAGTTCGGTCAAGGGGCTGGGCATCAGTAGCCCGCAAATGCGCAACAGAAAAATGACTGTGCCAGCCAGCACAATTCCGTACGCTGCTAGAAAATATCGCGCCGCCACCATGCCCTGCCGCCACCGCTGGATCGCAATATAGAACACCAGACCAATAGCCGGCAGCGATTGTGCAGTTAACAACAGAGATGGTAGCGCATGCGCGCCAGTCAGACGCATCACGATAATGAACAGATAGCTCAGCACGATGAACTGTAGCAATCGATGTGCGCCGGGAAGATACATACGGGTGCGGAAGAAGCTCATTATGAAGCCAGCCAGTGCCAGTCCCCAGAGGCTGGGCAGCACCACCCGCCCCATGGCTACCCACTGCGGCCAGTCGCGCCACCACCATTGAGCCGCGTGGCCATGCAGATAGGCCAGGAAAACACCCAATGTCACAGTGGTTGCAACATACCAACCGTAAACCGGATCGCGCAAACTCAGCGCCAGAAAAAGATTATAGAGACACATAGCCAGCAGCGCACCATAGACACCGCCCAGCAGCAACTCACCCAGATGCTCATGGCGCTCAAGATCATCCTGATGCCACAACGCTACTGGAAAACTGGCACCACCAGGATCATAAGCACGCAGATAAACTGGCCCCTGCTCGGGCAGGATAAAAGCGTACTGGCGCCATTCGCGCTCGCGTCCTCCAGCAAAGGACACACGTTCGCCAGAGGCAAGTTCCTCGAATTCTCCGCGTACATTGCGGCGGTACAAGCGTAGATCATAGAGATTGAGCGGTTCCACCACTAGCCACCAGGGCGCGCTGCGTTCAGTTTCAGCACGGTGGAAATCCAGCCGCAGCCAATGCGCACCCGGCACCAGGCCAACTCCGCTGCACCCACTTCCAGGTGTAAAACGTTGCAGCTCATCCAGCATCTGCTGCCAAGGGATACGTGCAGTGACATCAGTCGCCGCCGCCATCCGATCGTTGATTACCGTCCCGCTCAGTCCGCGCTCGATCAGCAACTTATCAGCATGCGCTGGTGCAAGCTGCGGCATCAGCAATAAAATCAGCAGAATGAAGAGCAAGCAAACAGGATACCCAGGCATGCGGACGCTGCAGCAGGCTACTTGAAGCAGGGAGTACCGGCTAGCCAACTGCACTTGCATGAGACTGGGAAAAATAACCAGTTTATTTTGCATTATTGCAATGAATTAAAGATCCGGTATCAGTTCAAAAATGCTGATAAGCAATCATGGAGCAGAATTGCATTCGGCTATCATTGCATAAACCCTCGAAGATTCAATTGTACCGTGGTACTACATGAGCAACGGCTAAGGCAAGTTGCACCTGATAGCATATTTCTAGTTATGAAACATGATTTTGACCACAAATGTCTGCGTGCTCACACCAAAACAGCTTGTTAAATCAGCACTTTCTGTTCTACTCAAAAATCAAGTGTTATCTGGGTAAGGTAGATCAGCAAGTGCAATCAAACCGGAGCGACAGTCAGTTCCACTTTGACTAAGCAGACTTTTGCTCTTCCTCAAGGCAGGTACACGCTGTAAAATTCTGATTCGTATTGTGTACTTAGCTGTGCGCGTCAGCCAGGCAATGTCACTCTTTGCAACGCTGGATAACAAAAGCATGAATTAGATATACCAGGAAAACTTGTAAAACAGTATGAATTCCACTCCCCCTCACCTTCCCTTGCTCTATCTGGAATGTTTCGCTGTGTTCATCGCATTACCTTTGACGATCCACAGCGTTGATGGCATCAAGTTAATTTTCCTGACGCTATGGGCATTTTCCATCGTTTGCCTTATTTTTCTAGTGAAGCAGCCAGATTTTGACAAGAAACAGCTTGTCAGCACGAAAGAAGTCACGCTACATAACCTAAAACCGATATTGCTGCGTTTTACCCTTCTTGTACCTGTCGTCACCATCTTCACTTATATCTACCATGAGGAAAGATTATTCTCGCTTGTCAGCACACAACCACTTACCTGGTTTCTGGTCATGCTGCTTTACCCCATTCTGTCGGTATACCCGCAGGAGTTGCTCTACCGCATGTATTTCTTCACGCGCTACCGCCCGATTTTTCGTAAGCCATGGCAAATGATTGCCATCAGTTCTTTTCTATTTGGTTACGCTCATATCGTCTTTAACAACTGGATCTCGATTTCGTTTACCTTGGTGGGTGGAGTCATGTTTTCCCATACTTACCATAAACACCAGTCGCTGCTGCTCACTACCATCGAACATGCGTTATACGGCTGTTTTATTTTTACGATCGGTCTCGGCTGGTTCTTTTATCACGCTGCAGACCGGTAAAACCTGGGAATTCAACCCGAAAACCGCAATGTTATTGAGCGTAGCGCGTAAAATCCTGCCCGATTCGATTGAGTGTATCGCGCGATATTTTCTATTAGTACAGGAAAACAACTGTTTTATCGGTTAATAATCCACTGGGTTGCGGACAACGTTTCTCTTTTCCCCACACTTTTTTGTAAGCAAACTGTGGACGTTGCAGCCAGATCTGAGGAAATAATTGCTTATCTTCGGCAAGACCCAATTGATCACGCATCACGCTGAAATACGCACAAATATGGTGATATAGCTCCTGCCTTTTCCCATAAGCATAATGAATGCCGTCAGCGCTCATCCACTCGGGATGCTGCTCACAGAGCACGCATTGTTTGCGCGCAGCCAACTCAATTAGACCTCGATGCACCGCTCTCGCCCGTTCAACTGCTTCACTTCTGGAAAGCTGGCAGGAGGGATAAAACAGATTGCGGAAAAGCTGATAACGCCATTCTGGCAGCGATTCAATCGATGCGATTGGCAGATTGGTCATAACAATATGGACTGAATGCTTCTGCAATTGCTCGACACACCAAGCGATCCACTGCAGGATTTGGTGAGGCATGAATCCATAAAGTATATCGTTGCCGATATCGGTCAGCAAAGCATAAGTAGGTCGTGCATTCCCCGCATCAAGCTGTGACCACAAACCGCTGGCAATGATACCCGGCAACTCGCGTACCAGCACCTGGCTGCTCTCACCATAGGAACGCCCATGACCAGCAGCCACCAGCACCTCGCTCGGTCTGCCACAATAATGCTGAGCCTGCTGAATAACCAGACGCAAAGACAAGGTCAAATTACTCGCTCCTAGCAGAATAAGCCGGTTTGCTTGCTTGGGTTGCTGATGCCATGTCGCGTTAGCATCTCCTGTCTCGTTAAGTTGTCTCAATCTTGTCTAAGGCTACAAATCATAAGGCAGTGGATAAATAACGCTTTTTCCGTTTTTTTGTCAATTTATAAAATAGTGCATGTTAACAGCAAAAAATCATCACATGAACACTAGCACTCAGAATTCCCAAACAGCTTCTTATTGCCTCGATTTACTTGACCCTCATGCCCGGTTGCGCGCCGTCATCAGGAGTAAGGATATATAACCCTCCCCCACTGCTGCCATCGCTTGCTGCCAGCACCATGCCTTCCGATAGGCCGAATTTCATTTTGCGGGGCGCCAGATTGGCGACCATGACAGTAAGCCGCCCTTTGAGTTTCTCTGGATCATAAGCGGATTTAATGCCGGCAAAAACGGTGCGTTGTTCTGTGCCAATATCCAGCGTAAGTTTGAGCAATTTGTCTGCACCTTCCACATGTTCAGCATTGATAACACGTGCGATACGTAAATCAATTTTGCTGAAATCGTCGATCGTGATGGTTTCGGCGATCGGTGTGATTGCATGTTGCTGGATATGCTGTTGCGCTTCTGCGTGCCGCACGCGAGAGTGTGAATCGGGGGTTGGGGCGATGGTCTGTTTGTTTGCTTCAATCAGGGCATCGATTTGCTTGGGATCAATGCGCGTCATGAGGTGCTGGTAGGCATTGATGGTGTGACCGGCTGGCAGCAGCAGGCTGGATAGAGCTTGCCCAGCTTTTTGTTCCGGCCAGCGCAGGGATTGGCAATTAAGGAAGTACGCAATTCTCTCCGCTGTTGCAGGCAGAATCGGCTTCAGGTAACACGAGAGCAAATAAAACAACTGAATTCCCAGACTGCAGACACGGTGCAATTCCTGGTCACGTGCAGCATCTTTGGCGATTTCCCAGGGCGCCAATTCATGAATTAGCTCATTCACTTCATCAGCACGCTTCATGATGTGCCGCACTGCGGCAGAGAAATCCCGCTCTTCATATGCTTTCTCGATGATGCCCGGCTGCCAGGAGGCAAAGCGTTCATCAATCATCTGCTGCAGCAAGTGATAATCTTCTCCGGCAACCAGCTTGCCATTGAAGCGTTTGCTGATGAATCCCGCGCAGCGGCTGGCGATATTGATATATTTGCCGACCAAATCCGAATTCACGCGTGCAGTGAAGTCTTCCAGGTTGAGATCGATATCTTCCAATGTGCCATTGAGTTTGGCGGCATAGTAGTAGCGCAACCATTCCGGATTGAGCTGTTGCTGCAAATAGCTTTCTGCAGTAATGAAAGTACCGCGTGATTTGCTCATTTTCTCGCCATTCACGGTGAGGAAGCCATGCGCAAAAATCTGCGTGGGCGTGCGGTAGCCTGAATTTTCCAGCATGGCCGGCCAGAACAATGCATGGAAATACAGGATATCTTTACCGATGAAGTGATAGAGTTCGGTCGTGCTCTCTTTCTGCCAGAATTCATCGAAATCAATACCGCGTTGCGCACATAGATTCTTGAAACTACCCATGTAACCAATCGGTGCATCGAGCCAGACGTAAAAATACTTGCCGGATTCGCCCGGTATCTCAAAGCCAAAATACGGTGCATCACGCGAAATATCCCAATCGGACAGTTTGTTTTCTCCCGCCTCTCCCAGCCACTCGTGCATTTTGTTGGCTGCTTCCGCTTGCAGGTGATTGGCTTCATGCGTCCAGCGGCGCAGGAAATCGGCGCAACGGCTATCCGACAAGCTGAAGAAGAAATGCTCGGAGGCTTTTTTCACAGGAGTCGCGCCCGATACCGCGGAATAAGGATTTTTTAATTCTGTCGGCGCATAAGCTGCACCACAGGCTTCACAGGAATCGCCATACTGATCTTTTGCGCCGCATTTGGGACACTCCCCCTTGACGAAGCGATCCGGCAGAAACATGTTTTTGACCGGATCATAAAGCTGCTCGATAGCGCGTACTTTAATAAGCCCCGCTGCTTTCAGCTTGTGATAAATCATCTCCGAATACTGACGAGTTTCCGGCGAATGTGTGCTGTAGTAATTATCGAAATCGACATGAAAACCAGTAAAATCCCGCAAATGCTCACCATGCACACGCGCAATCAGTGCTTCCGGCGTCATACCTTCCTTCTCAGCGCGCAGCATGATAGGCGTGCCATGAGTATCATCTGCGCACACGTAATACACCGTGTGTCCCTGCATTTTCTGGAAGCGGACCCAGATATCGGTTTGTATGTATTCCACCAGATGGCCAAGGTGAATGCTGCCATTGGCATAAGGCAGCGCAGAGGTAACCAGAATCTTGCGTGTGTTCATCGATTGTCAGTAGTTGAATGTTAGGGGGATAAATTGTAACAAACTGGATACTTTACCCTGATATTTGTTAACATCAATGGTTTTAGTAAATGATGCTCTGCATTAAGGAGTGATATCGTGGCGATTACAGAACAACAAATAGAAACCGCCCTCAAGCAATTGATCGACCCGACTACGGGCAAAGACTACGTCAGCAGCAAGGAAGTACACAACGTCAAAATCGATGGGAACAATGTCTCGCTTGAGATCGAACTGGGCTATCCGGCAAAAAGCGTGTTCGAATCGATTCAACAGCAAGTCAGTGATACGCTGAAAGCCATTCCAGGTATCGGCAGTGTCTCGGTCAACGTCACCAGCAAGATTATTCCGCACAGCGTCCAGCGTGGTGTCAAACTGATCCCGGGGGTAAAAAACGTGATTGCAGTCGCTTCTGGCAAGGGAGGCGTTGGTAAATCTGCTACGGCAGTCAATCTTGCACTGGCGCTGGCGGCTGAAGGTGCCAATGTCGGCATTCTGGATGCGGATATCTACGGTCCATCACAACCGCAAATGCTCGGCATCAGCGGTCAGCCCGAATCACCCGACGGTAAAACCATCGAACCGATGCACGCGCATGGCATTCAAGCCATGTCGATCGGCTTGCTGATCGATGTGGAAACGCCAATGGTATGGCGCGGCCCGATGGTGACGCAGGCCTTGCAGCAGTTGTTGAACGATACGCGCTGGCATGACCTTGATTATCTCGTTATCGATCTGCCACCTGGTACTGGTGATATTCAATTGACGCTCGCGCAGAAAGTGCCGGTGACTGGTGCTGTCATTGTCGCTACCCCGCAGGATATTGCTTTACTGGATGCGCGCAAGGGACTGAAGATGTTTGAAAAAGTAGGTATTCCGATTCTCGGCATCGTGGAAAACATGAGCCTGCATATCTGCTCGAAATGCGGTCATACCGAGCCTATCTTTGGAACAGGCGGCGGCGAAAGAATGAGCAAGGACTATGATGTCGATTTATTAGGTGCACTGCCCTTGGATATCAAGATCCGCGAACATACCGATTCAGGCAAACCCAGCGTGATCGCAGAACCGGATGGACAAATCGCTGAAACTTACCGTGCCATAGCGCGCCGGGTTGCGGTCAAAATAGCCAATCTGACAAAAGACTACTCTGAAGTATTTACTAAAATTATCATGGAAGATAATTAACCCCATGACGATCAAATCAGACAAGTGGATCCGCAAAATGGCCAGCGAGCATGGCATGATCGAGCCATTCGAACCTGGTCAGGTCAAACAGAAAGATGGCCACAGCATTGTTTCCTATGGCACCTCCAGTTATGGTTACGATATCCGCTGCTCAGACGAATTCAAACTGTTTACCAATCTGAACTCGACCATCGTCGACCCCAAGCGGTTTGACTCGAATTCCTTCGTCGATGTCAAAAGTGACATTTGCATTATCCCGCCCAATTCCTTTGCACTCGCACGTACAGTCGAATATTTCCGCATTCCGCGCAACATCCTGACGATTTGTCTGGGTAAATCCACCTACGCGCGCTGCGGCATCATCGTCAATGTCACCCCATTTGAACCAGAATGGGAAGGATATGTCACGCTCGAATTCTCCAATACCACTCCCCTCCCTGCCAGAATTTATGCCAATGAAGGCGTCGCTCAGGTGATCTTCTTTGAAGCGGATGAAGTGTGTGAGACTTCATATAAAGATAGAAACGGCAAATACCAATTCCAGCAAGGCGTAACCTTACCTAAGATATAAAATTCATTCCTGAGTATCACCGTTTCAGCTCGGCAAATTATCAGATCAACTGTGGAATCTGGGTTGAACCAGGACTCCGCAGATTCCGCCTTATGGTCGAGTAGGGTTCCTTACAGCGCCACTGAGTACATGAGACAAGGCAAACCTCCAAGCAGCCATACATCCCAATATTATGTGCAATCCATCACCGCTAGCTTGTCAGCGCCTCTTCCATCATTTGATCATTGCTTCGGCAGACAGTAGCAATCCGGTCACGGATGTGACCAAGCGCCTGTTCCACCTGATCAACTAAGATGAGACAAAGCTCCCCTGCCTGCAGATTGGTGAGCGCTGTATCAATCGCCTTGAACTCACCGTGTATTTCACTCACCTTGCGCACACGTTTAGCATTCTCGAGACCTTCACGTAATAATCCCAGCACTTCACCATCGGCACGTCCACGCTGACATTTGTCCTGATAAAGCACGACTTCATCAAACACATCGCCCAGAATTCGGGTCTGCAGCCGGATATCTTCATCACGACGGTCACCCGCCGCACTGATGACCACTGTCCGCCTTTTTGCAGGTATGCGATCAATCGCACACGCCAGCGCTTCCATCGCATCCGGATTGTGCCCATAATCAGCGATCAGCGTCGCATCCCGGTAACTGAAAAAATTAAACCGTCCGGGCGCAGTCTCCACATCGCTAATGAAATTAGCCAAGCCAGTACGAATGACAGTCCAATCCAGTCCCAGCGCCCACCCCACAGCAATAGCTGCCATAGCATTCTCAATCTGGAAGGTGACAAGTCCATTCTGGGTGAGCGGAATCTCGCCCAATGGTATCCGTTGTTCAATCTCTGCCGCCGACATAACAATGTAACGATCCTCAAGGTAGATCGCTCGCTTGCGTTGTGCCCGTTGCGCCAGTATCACTGGGTTATGATTATTGCGGGAAAAGAATATGACACTACCTGGGCAGTGCTCAGCCATTCTCACCACCAACGGATCATCCGCATTGAGCACGGCAACGCCACTTCCTGGCGTGACATTCTCTACGATGAGCCGCTTAACGGCGGCTAATTCATCAGTTGTATTGATATTAGCCAAACCGAGATGATCTCCCCTCCCGATATTGGTGACCACGGCTACTTGGCAGTGATCGAAACCCAATCCCTCGCGTAGCATTCCCCCGCGTGCCGTTTCCAGCACGGCAGTATCGACATCAGGATGAAAAAGAACATTTCTGGCACTCTTAGGACCGCTACAATCACCAGTATCCACGCATTCACCATTGACAAAAACGCCATCGGTGCATGTCATGCCCACGCACAGTTGATTACTTTCAAAAATACTCGCTATCAGGCGTACCGTGGTCGTTTTACCGTTGGTGCCGGTCACAGCAACCACCGGAATGCGCGCATTATCACCTTGTGCGAACATATTATCGATAATCGCCTCTCCTACAGGGCGCCCCTTCCCATAGGAGGGTTGCAAGTGCATACGCAAACCAGGCGCTGCATTGACTTCGATCACCGCTCCCCCTTGCTCCTCCAGCGGACGCAGAATGCTATCGCAGATCACATCCATCCCGCAGATATCCAGGCCGGTCATTTGGGCAGCAGCCACCATTGTTGCTGCAATTTCTGGATGAATATCGTCTGTGACGTCGGTTGCCGTACCTCCTGTGGACAGATTAGCGTTATGACGCAAAACAACTCGCTTGCCTTTAGCCGGAATGGATTCTGCTGTCAGTCCCTGGCTAGCGAGATAAGCCAGTGAAATCTCATCCAGGTGAATTTTACTCAGTAAATTGGCATGACCTTCGCTGCGCAACGGATCACGGTTGATTTGCTCCACTAGCTGATAAATGCTATGCACACCATCACCTACCACCTGCGGCGGATCACGCCTCGCTGCAGCCACAAGCTTATTGCCCACAACCAGCATGCGATAGTCATGGCCACTCACATAACGTTCAACCAGGACATTATCACTAACTGCTGCAGCTTTCAGATAAGCTACTTTTATCTGTTCATAATCAGTCAGATTGGCTGTCACGCCCCGGCCTTGATTCCCATCCTGCGGTTTGACGACTACAGGCACTCCAATCTCACAAGCAGCAACCCATGCGTCTTCAGCGTCTGTAACGGGTCGTCCCATCGGCACAGGAATTCCAGCTGCGCGCAAAAGTACTTTGGTCAGATCCTTATCCTGCACAATGGATTCCGCCACTGCACTGGTTAAATCACTTTCGGAAGCCTGGATACGCCGTTGCCGGCTACCCCACCCGAACTGCACCAGACTTCCATCAGTCAGGCGGCGATAGGGAATACCACGTGCGACCGCAGCCCGAACAATAGCACCAGTGCTTGGCCCGAGACGAATATCCTCATAAAGCGCCCGCAAACGTTGTAGCGCATCAGTCAGATCAAAGGGTGTATCTTCCATTGCAGCATGACACAATTTTAAAGAGAGTTCAAAAGCAAGGCACCCCACAGCTTCTTCACTGTATTCGACAATAATGCGGAAAGTATCTGCCTCCGGCATGCGAACAGTACGGCTAAAAGTAACCGGACAACCTGCCTGTGCTTGTAAACCAAGTACAGCAATTTCGAGTACATGCGCCACTGTAACCGCTTCATGCTGATCAGCAGGCTGGAGTAATGCAATCTCCGGAAAACGTTCACGCAGACGTGTTTCAAAACCTGGCAGCCGGTCGATGAACCATTCGTTTTCATTAAAAACAACCGTTGCTTCAATGGAAGTGTGCTTACTCCATAAATTGGGACCGCGCAATGCACGAATTTGTATCACTTTCATATTAAATTTCCTTAAATTTCTTGTTTTTCTGGAAAATGTAGATATTGAGATTTATTCTTTTCCTGATTAAAACCGAATGTTTCAATACCCAGCCGAATAAGCTCAGGAGCAATACCAAGCGCCCAAGCGGCACCTACCGCAGCTAATACATGCTCGACTTCCCTCACTGCGCGTTCACCCACAGCAGGTTGCAACTCAGCCAGTTTGATCAATGGCATTTCATCTGCTCCATTAACCAGCACGATTCTGCCATTCCGGACAATGACAGCCCGCTTGCCGTGTACAGGACCTGTACCCTGTTGGCGATGTGCATTGATTGCCGGCAACTCTGGATCACTGCTGAAGTAAATGACTTCACCATGGCACAGCTCCGACATCTCGATCAGCATGGGAATGCTTGCATTGAGAATCGCTGCACCTGTCGGCAAAATCACCTCTTTTAAAACATCATCGATTACAGCTGCAGTTGGCGTTACGACATCAACCTGCGTACGCAGTACAGTAAAAACTTGTTTGGGCGTTTCAATGCCGTATCGACCATAGTGCAAGGCAGGGTTGACATTGGTCACGATACCTACCTGGCAGCTATCATAAGCCAGCCCTTCGCGCAGAATGGCATCGAAACCGTTCTCGAAAACCGCCGCTTCAACGGTACGATTCATCAATACGCGATTCGCTGCCTCCCACTTAGCGCTATCACTTTTGTCAATTTGCTTATGATCAAGATAGAGACCACTGCTGCAAGCTAAGCCGGTACGCTTACCTGACAACGTGAGCAGCCTGGCGACGAGATGGGCAACTGTTGTTTTGCCATAACTACCAGTAATGCCGACAACGGGAATACGGCCATGGTCCTGGCCTGGGAAAAGATGATTGACAATCGCTTGGCCGACAGGCCGGGACTTGCCGACAACCGGTTTGATATGCATCAATAGACTGGGACCGGCATTGACTTCGACGATCGCGCCCCCCTGCTCAGCGAGCGGACGGGAGATATCGCTGACCACCAGATCGATACCAGCAATATCCAGCCCAACAATACGCGCTGCCAAGACTGCCGTTTTAGCAATGCTCGGATGAACATCATCTGTTACATCAAAAGCATGGTTACCATTGCGCTGAATCAGCACTTTGTTGCCCTCCGGCACCACAGAATCACTGCTATAGCCTTGATGAGCAATTTCCATCTGTGCAGCACTATCCAGCCGGATGATATTGAGAGGATGATCTTCAGAAGTTCCCCGGCGCGGATCAGAGTTAATCTGATTATCGATCAACTCGGCAATGGTAGAAACCCCATCACCCACGACAGATACCGAATCACCGCGCGTAGCCGCCACGAGTTGACTGCCTACGACAAGCAAGCGATGCTCTGTACCTGGAATGTAGCGTTCAACCAGCACATCACTTCCTTCTTGTAATGCAATACTATAGGCTGATTCGATTTCTTCACGCCTGCTCAGTTCGATAAACACGCCACGCCCGTGATTGCCATCGCGTGGTTTGACTACCACCGGCAAACCTATTTCCTTGGCAGCTTGCCAGGCATCTTCTGGACTAGTGACCGCCCGCCCTTCCGGAACAGGCACACCGCAGGAATCAAGTAGCGTTTTAGTCAAATCTTTGTCACGTGAAATACTTTCAGCAATAGCCGGTGTCCGGTCTGTTTCAGCAGTCCAAATATGCCGACTGTGCGCGCCGTATCCCAACTGAATCAGGTTTCCTTTGGCAAGCAAACGGATAGCTGGAATATTGCGCGCGATCGCTGCATCCACAATGCATGCGGTTGAAGGCCCAAGCCACAACGAATCGACCATGTCACGCAAACGTTCCACCGCACCCTTCACATCATAAGACTGATGCTGAGAGTCAAATCCCATTGCTGCCAAGATCAGTTCGCGTGCTGAGAATAAGGCACTGCGTGTAATCTCTGCATGCCAGGCACTAACAACCACCTTGTAGACACCTCGGCTAGCAGCTTCACGCGCCCTGCCAAAGCCGCCACGCATCCCTGCCAGATTCTGCAATTCGAGTGTGACATGTTCAAGAATATGACATGGCCATGTTCCTTCCTCGACGCGCCTCAGAAAACCGCCACGCTCTCCGTAACTGCAGCGATGCTCAATCAGGCTAGGTAACCAAGAAGATAAACGCTCATAAAAACCAGGAATGGTATCCGATGGATAATCTTCAAGCTCTCCGATATCAACAAGCGCTTCAAGCACCGGGTAATACGTCCAGATATTGGGGCCATTCAGGTGACGGATTTCAAGAAACTTAAAGTCTTTCTTACTGCTATTATCAGGTTTGGAATGAGTTGACATAAATTGAAATCTGAATAAATAACATTTCAATTAACGCAGCTGGTATCCAATCGGTTTACATTCAGTCAAACTATTTTTGATCTGCTTTAGAGGAAACGGTCAAGCAGTTTGCAACTATGGCGATCGAGCAGCAAACGATCACGAATCAGAAAATGAATACCGTAACTATCGGTGATCAACAAGCCAGTAGGCGGCAGGCGGCGGATATCTTCTTCGCCTTTGAGCACGAAGGCAGTATCACCCCGATCAGTTCGAACCCACCAAGTGCTGGGAGTGATAAAGCTTGATACTTTATCGATCCGCTTAATCTCGGGCATGAATTCACGACTTATGAGCTCTGCCCTGATCAAGGCACAAAATTCTTCGGGTAAATCATTCAGGTTTTCAATCCAGGCGAGTTCATGACCTTGCGCGCTGACCAGCGCGATGCTTTCATCAGACGCTGTCACCGGAAAGGCCCGTATAGGTACGACACCTTCGTACACTTGATGATTTTTAGCTACCAAAACCAGGCGCCCAAAGGCATTCCGGCTCAGTTGATAATCAGGCTGGTTCACACACGATCTCCCCTGACGCGAACCGCACTATCCAACTCGGCCAAATGATCCTCAGTATCGACATTACGCGACTGAGACAGGTAGAGATGATGGTAATACCCCTGACGCGCCATCAGTTCGGTATGATTACCCACCTCAACGACTTTTCCACCATCGAGCACCACCAATCTATTAGCTTCACGCAAGGTGGATAAGCGGTGGGCGATAGCGATGGTTGTCCTGCCTTGCACAAGATTATCAAGTGCCTCCTGGATCTCTTTCTCAGTTTTGGTATCGACCGAAGAGGTCGCTTCGTCCAGGATCAGGATGCGTGGATCGATCAGCAAGGCACGGGCAATCGAGATACGCTGCCGTTCGCCACCTGAAAGCGCTTGTCCGCGCTCACCCACCAGCGAATCATAACCATAAGGCAAGCGCAGGATAAATTCATGCGCATAGGCGGCACGTGCTGCCGCAATGATCTCTTTGCGCGTTGCGTTAGGCTTGCCATAAGCAATATTCTCTGCGATCGTGCCAAAGAAAAGAAAGGGCTCTTGCAGCACCAGACCGATATGTTTGCGATATTCCGCTATAGGTAGAGAGCGTATATCTACCCCATCAACCAGAATCGCACCTTCAGTCACATCGTAAAACCGACAGATCAGATTGATGAGCGTGCTCTTACCTGAACCACTATGTCCTACCAGGCCAATCATCTCTCCTGGCTCGATCACCAAGCTGACATCTCGCGTGACACTGCGCGTTCCATAGCGGAACCCCACGTTGCGCAACTCAATACGGCCTGTCATCGCGGGTAAGGTAACCAGTTTGACTGGCTCTGGCACACTCGAAACATGGTCCAGAATATCAAAAATACGTTTGGTTCCGGCTGCCGCTTTCTGCGTTACAGAAACGATCCGGCTCATCGAATCCAGTCTTAGATAAAAACGTCCAATATAGGCCAGAAAAGCAGTCAGCACACCGACAGAAATCTGATCCTGCGATACCTGCCAGATACCAAATATCCATACCACCAGCAAGCCGACCTCAGTCAATAACGTGACAGTAGGCGTAAATAGTGCCCAGACTCTGTTAACCCGATCATTGATTTCCAGATTGCGTTGATTGGCCGCACGAAAGCGTGCCACCTCCCGATCTTCCTGGGCAAAAGCCTTGACTACACGAATCCCGGGAATGGTATCGGCTAGCACATTATTGACTTCCGCCCAGACGCGATCAACTTTTTCAAAACCCGTGCGTAATCTGTCGCGAACCAGATGAATTAACCAGGCAATGATCGGTAACGGTAGCAATGTCACCAGCGCTAACCACGGGTTGATCGAAACCAGAATGATAGCGGTCATGCTCATCATGATCACATCCGTGGCAAAATCGAGCAGATGCAGCGAAATAAACAGATTGATACGATCTGTTTCTGCTCCAATCCGTGCCATCAGATCCCCTGTGCGCTTACCGCCAAAGTATTCTTGTGACAGCTTGACAAGATGCTCATAGGTCGTCGTCCGTAAATCTGCGCCGATACGCTCGGATACTTTAGCTAGCAGATAAGTCCGTGACCAACCCAATATCCAGGCCAACAAAGCCGCAGCTAGCAGACCGGAAAGATAAATGGTGACAAGATCAACATCGATCGGCTTACCGTTCTGATAAGGAATCAGCACATTGTCCATCAGCGGCATGGTCAAGTAGGGAGGCACGAGCGTCGCAGCAGTACCGCCAAGCATCAGCAGGAAGCCTGTGAGCAAACGCCATCTGTATGGCCTGGCAAAGCGCCACAAACGAAACAATGTCCAAGTGGAGGGAGGAATATGAGCATCCTGATTGCATACCGGACAAGTTTCCTGCGCACTCGATAACACTGCTGCGCATTTCGGACACTTGACCGGAATGCGCTGTATTGGCGTTTCTCCGGTTAAACGGAAATGGAGTTGTTGCGTAAATTCCGCTATGAGATGATGCACTCCCGCATTCTTGCCCAAGGTATAACACCATTGAGCAAGCCGTGCTTGTGTATCAAATAGCTCGAGATTACCCACACCCGCATGATCACGACATGACAATTTTAATCCCTGCTGATAGCTCCAGTCTTGCCAGCATTCTTCCTCCGCCATTTTTGCCAATAAGCGCCGGTTGGTGACCACCACTATGCCAGAAGAAAAATGCAAGCGCGTATTCAGATCAACTTCCAGCCAGGCCAGCACGATTTCTTCGCTTGTCAAATATGCCGTGACTTGAGAAGCCCAAACGGGAGGAAACGTCAGCATAGTTTCATGTTGCAATGGATAAGAGTTCTGTTGCATTTGCTCAGGGGTGATCAGGTAGAAGAGGAAAAAATGATTACAACTAATACTAGTTACAGATAGGATGTATAAAACTCAAATACACACATATGTACTCATTCTGCTATACAGGCATTCTGTTTAATCCTGAACAGAATGCAGCAATACCAAGAATTCAAGTTATCTTGGCCAATTACTGCTTGTTGTTATTTTCCGGTAATTCATCTGGCTTTCGCCATTTTTGCTTGACTTCCTGACGTTTGTCAGCAGGTAGTTTTTTTATTTTTTTGTATCTTTCCCGGGCCTGCGTGCGCTGCTCGGATGTCAGCGCATTCCAGCTACGCATCTGAGATTGTATACGCTGTTGTTCCTGAGGAGTCTTCTTTAAATAATGTTTAGTGATATTTATCCATTTCTTTTTTTGGGCTGGTTCGATTGTATCCCAGTTCTGCTCAAGCGGTTGCAAGATTATTTTCTGATAGGGTTTGAGCTCTGCCCACGTAGGCTGTCTCTGCTCAGAAAAAGCATCACTGGGATAGGCAGTAAATAATAATATCCAAACAGCGACTAGGAGGTGGAATCCAGCCATGCATCAAACTCATCATCAATATAAACATCAACTGGCAAATCGTCAGCGAGTATCATCGCATCAATTGCGGCATTTTCATCGATTTCGTAGCCAACTTTCAAATAAATAGCTCCCAGCAAAATAAGTAATACAGCCACTGACAAAAGCAGTTTGTTGGCATGAGCAAAAAGTCCGTCATGCCCACTATGCACAGAGACACCCGCACCGATATGAAAAATCTTTTTCGCAGGTTGATAATTCTGCAGGGCAGCCATGCGCGCTATTTGCAATTGATACAGTGTATTCTGGTTAATTTCACTTAAACTACGATTCAATAGTTTGGCCACCTCTTTTCCCATCCTATCTTCTTCGTTCATAATTTGACTCCTTTTTCTTTCAGTATAGTAGCAAGCGCATGCGCTGCCCGAGAGCAATGTGTTTTCACACTTCCTTCTGAGCAGCCCATCACCTTGGCAGTTTCACTTACATCCATTTCCTCCCAATAACGCAGCAGGAAGGCTTCTCGTTGACGCGCAGGTAATGTTTCTAATGCTTTCTCGATAAAATTGATTAATTGCGATTGCTCAAGTTCCGTGTATGGATCAGTACCTAAACCAGTATCTTTTGATATCGGTAAAGTTTCCAGTAAATCATGACCTTCACTTTCATCATGAGTGGGCGCGAAAGCTGAAAAGAGTGTTATCCATATCGAGCGGGATTTCTGCCGCCGGTAGTAATCACGTATCGTATTCTGCAAAATACGCTGAAACAGGGGAGGCAGTTCTTCGGGCAATTTATCCGCATATTTCTCGGTAAGCTTCATCATAGAATCCTGCACAATATCCAATGCCACGTGTTCATCATGCACTGCGAACAGCGCCTGTTTATATGCACGCTGTTCGATGCTGATGAAAAAATCAGAGAATTCTTGTAGCGTAGCCAGAGCGGCCTACCTTTTAATGGAGTAAAAAATTATCATTTTTGCTGCAATAGTAGCAATTTTTTTGTTTTAGCCAGGAAGGAATGATGATTCTCTGTCTATGGTTTTGTATTTATTGAGATAGGAAACAAATCAGATGTCATGGGTAATCAGATTGCTTGATACCGTATACTTTCATTCTGTAAGCAAAAGTAGAAGGTTTGATTCCCAGTAACTCGGCTGCGCCATCCGTGCCTGATATGCGCCAGTTCGTGTGACGCAAGACTGCAACCATATTTAATTTCTCTTGTTCACGGAAAATAGCATCGGTAACAAACTCATTATTTTCCGGCGGTGCTGCTATCAGAGGTTTCTCGTTCTGATGATTATGGGACATGGCAAGATCGAGTCTGAGCCGGCTACCTTTTGTAAGAATGACTGCGCGTTCGATAACATTCTTGAGTTCTCTGATGTTACCCGGCCAGTGATATCTATTCAGGCTATCCAATTGTTGCCGGGTCAATGTTAATGGATCACGCCCTAGCTCTTTACAGATGTTATTCAAGAATTGAATCGCGAGAGGTCCGATGTCTTGAATACGCTCTCGCAATGGCGGTACTTCGATAGGAAAAATACTCAGACGATAATATAAGTCTTTACGAAACCGCCCTGCTTCGACTTCCGCCTTCAAATCACGATTCGTTGCAGCCACAATACGCACATCAACTTTAATGGTTTTATCATCGCCCACGCGCTCAAATTCATGCTCCTGTAATGCGCGCAATAGCTTACCTTGTAAATCTAGAGGAATTTCACCTACCTCATCAAGAAAAAGTGTTCCGCCTGCAGCAAGATGCAGGCGGCCAACGCGATCACGATGAGCACCGGTAAATGAGCCACGGACATGCCCAAAGAATTCGCTTTCAAAAAGATCCTTGGGAATGGAAGCACAATTAACTTTTACCAGGGGTTTGTCAGCCCGGGAGCTATTGGCATGAATCGCGCGCGCAACCATTTCCTTGCCAACACCTGACTCCCCTAGAATGAGGACACTGGTTGAAGTCTTGGCAACGGCTTCAATCTGGGCAAGCGTACGCTTTAAGGCCTGACTTTCTCCAATGATCTCACCAAAATTGATGTTGACATTAATTTCATCACGCAGATAGTCACGCTCACGTTCGAGCAGATCTTTCAGGATTTTTATCTGTGTATAGGCCGCTTCACGTTGCCGCTCATTTTTCCGGCGTTCAGTAATATCGCGGAAGACCACAACAGCACCTTTGAGCTTGCCATCTTCACGAAGGGGGGTACTGGTATATTCAACAGGGACGGATATCCCGTCCGTGCGCCAAAAAAACTCGTCATCTCCACGATGCACTTTGCCATCTGTCACAGCAGCGTAAATTGGACATTCGCTGCTAGGATAAGGCCTGCCATCAGGATAGGAATGATGGTGGATATCGTGCAGTGACTTACCAATCACATCTTCCGCACGCCAACCCAGTATCTGGGTGGCCGCTTCATTAACGAAAGTGGTATTACCCTCGCAATCTACGCCATAAATTCCCTCGCCGACCGCATTCAGAATTAATTCGTGTGTAGTTTGCAATCGATTGAACTGATTAATCGCCCGACTATATTCTGTTGTTTCCGTAAATACTAACAGCGCCCGCATCCGTTCCTCCTGAGTCTGCGAGATACGCCAGGCCGATAACAATCCCTTGTGCATGAATCTTACTGCCGGATCTTTTTCCCGTAATGTAACTGATCTTCCACTAATCACGTTGCCCTGATGAATAACCTGCGTGATTTGATCCATGAGCAAAAGTTCATTTTCAAGACTGAATAATTGCGCTACCGGTATTGCCTCCACCGCTGCAGTCGTCATACTCAGGTAGTCACGCCATACTGCATTCAGATCACGACAAACAAGTGAATCATCGATTACCGCAACAAACAGCGGCGAATCATGGAACAGCTCATTAAAAGTATTCATCATCACTAAAAAAACTCAATTTTTTGTGAATCGTATCACAAAAAATTGTGAATCATAATTTTCCAACAGCACAACAAAACAGCAATCTATTATTAATCAATGGTTTATTTTATGGCACGATTATTGAATATATATTCTTGAGTAATATATTTTTTTCAATCAGCAAGTAAAAATGATTTTAAAAGCTTGCACAGTTCAGAAAGCAAGCCACCTGGCGGATCATGCGATCTGTCGAGATAGTCATCTATTGCAGCAAGTTCTCAGAATAAGCTAAATAGCAAGGAGGTATCGCACATGATGCATTTTATTCTTCTAATTACTTTTCTTTTGATTACGCCCGTGGCCAACGCTGCGAAGAGCGTACCTGATACGATCGCCGAGCGCGTAAAAGCGTGTACCATCTGTCATGATAACGAAGACAAGATTGAGCGGCATGCTTATTATCCTCGCATAGCTGGCAAGCCGCAGGACTACCTCTTTAATCAGTTACGTCATTTCAGGGATGGCCGCCGTCACTACCAGCCGATGGCTATTTTGCTGGAAAATATGTCAGATAAATACATGCTGGAAATAGCTGGTTATTTCTCCACTCTACCATTGTCATTTCCACCCCCCGAGCAGGTCAGCATACAACCTGATGAAATCAAGCTGGCAAAGCAACTCATCCATTCGGGATATCCGGCCAGGGATATCCCGGCATGTAGCGCTTGTCACGGCGATACCTTGATGGGTATTGCGCCGTCCATTCCCGGATTACTGGGACTATCCCGCGCCTATATTACTGCCCAGTTCGGTAGCTGGCGCAATGGTGGATCAATGCGCGGTCAAGTATCTACCTGCATGTCTGAAATTGCCAAAAAGTTGACTGACGATGAAGTCAATGCGGTGACTAAGTGGCTAGCGGCTCAGCCTGTTTCAACACAGCCAGGCTCCATCAGCGTGCTTTCACCTGCACTGACAAATCGTTGCAGCAACATTGTTTTGGGGGAGCATACAAAATGAAATACCGGTTCAACACATCAACCATGAGCGAATGGAAAATCGCTGTCCTGTTTCTTGGTTATGTTCTAGCAACCATATTGGCACCCACGACCGCAGCGGAAAACATCCTCAATGAAGAATCGGCTCGCTCTGCATCTGAGCAGCAAAAGCTTGGCGCCTATCTCACACGCGCAGGAAATTGTATGGGATGTCATACTGCGCAAGGAGGTCAGCCATTTGCAGGAGGGCGCCGCCTGTCTACCTCGTTTGGAATTTTCGTTACCCCCAATATCACCCCTGATAAAGAGGCAGGAATAGGTTCTTGGTCTGAAGAGGATTTCTGGCAAGCGTTACATCAGGGTAAGTCACGTGATGGTCGCTTGCTCTACCCTGCTTTTCCTTATACCGAATATACCAAGGTGACGCGACAGGATGCCAATGCAATTTTTGCCTATTTACAGTCATTGCCAGCGGTTTCTCAAATTAACCCACCAAGTGACATCCGTTTTCCCTATAATTTCAGACCGCTCTTGTCTATCTGGCGTGCATTGTATTTTAAGCAAGGGATATATACACCGGATCAATCCAAAAGTGCAGAATGGAATCGGGGTGCTTACCTGGTGCAAGGATTGGGTCATTGTAATGCCTGTCACACTAATCGTAACTTGTTAGGAGCCAGCGAAGAAGATACATTAACAGGCGGGCGAATAATGGGCGTGAATTGGTATGCACCATCATTGATTTCACGCCTGGAGGTAAGCAGTGGCGATTGGACAATTGAAGAAATTACCGAATTGCTGGCAACCGGCATATCAAAGCGCGCAGTAGCCTCTGGTCCTATGGCGACGATCATCCGGCAAAGCCTACAGCATTTATCCATAGAAGATATTCGTGCAATGGCTGTTTACCTTAAATCCATTGCGGAAAATAATAACGATGATACCTCGGGCACGCTTGTACCAGTAATATCAGAAAACATGAAAGAGCAGTTTGCTCAAGGTAGAAAATTGTATGACACATACTGCCAGGAATGTCATGGTGTTTCCGGAGAAGGTGTGGCTGGCATCTATCCACCACTGGCAGGTAACCGGAGTGTCATCATGGCATCTCCCTTGAATACAATCCGCACTGTCTTAAATGGAGGTTTTCCAGCGACGACAGCAGCAAACCCACGGCCTTATGGGATGCCACCATTTCAACAAATCCTGCGTGATGGAGAAATCGCCCTCGTCGTATCTTTTATCAGAAATGCATGGGGAAACAGCGGTAGCTGGGTAACAGCGCTTGAGGTGGATCGAAGTAAAAGTGGGGAGCGTTAATGGTGTAAAATTCTACGCTTCTAAATTAATAGGCGAAATGTTATCTTGGCAAAGCAACCATTTCTTCAATAAGGAAAATAACCTACTGTTATCTTTGCCACCTTAAAGTCATGCAAACCGGTTCTTCGAGAATGCCTCTGATTGATGCACTCAAAGCGATTTCATGCCTGCTGATCACATCTCATCACTTGACATTGTATGGGCCTATGCGAGACTTGCATATCCATTGATCCCTGGCCTGATTGATTGGTTGCGTGAGCACGGACGAGTCGCGGTGCAAGTCTTTTTTGTCATAGCAGGATTTCTGTCAGCAAAAAAGCTTGCATCCTCTGGCATATCACTTGTCACTGAGCCGATTCATGCCATTAAACAACGCTACGGCCGGCTGATCATTCCGTACCTTGCTGTAACTCACACTGGCAATCGGATACGCCGCATTGACTCGAGTCTGGATAAGCCATGACTCCATTCCAGACACACTCAATTTTTTCCAGCTTGTAGCGCATATATTGTTGCTGCATGATCTGCTCAATCAAGAAGCGCTCTCGGCGCAAGCGTGTGGTTTGTAATTCCATTTCCAAATCAAAAATGACGCGAAGGCGAGCCGCAGACAGTATAAATAATACGGCAAGGTGAAGCCGACAATGTCAGTTTTGATTTAGAAATGGAATAACTCCAGCAGACAAGACCATTTCTTCTGGCTAATGCTATTAGTCATGCTGGTCGTAGCTGCTCCCGTTATGTTTGATTACTCATGCAGCTTTCTTTCATTTCCTGCCGCATCAGCCTGGCATTCATCTATTCGGACTGATTTTCGCCTTGTGGGCCAGCATTGGCAGTGGTTATTTGTTTTATCAGTATTTCGAAAACCGCCCGATTACGACTGGCATATTCTTATGGCTGCCTACTGGATTCATAACAAGCGGTCTCTTGGTCATGCTGACAAGCAGTTTTAGATAGCTATAATGGCTACTTATTAAAGAACCAAAACCATTTCTGATCAAAGCTTCCAGAACAATTTTTATTGTGCCTCTTACACTTAATGCTGGTAGTGCTTTTTTTCAACCGCCTTTTGCAAAATCATGATAAAGCGCAAAACTGAATCGACCCGCTACAAACCTCCAACAATTCGTCAGCATTTTGAAACTGCCGGGCACTATCTGGTTGCATCAGTGCCACGTGCGCTGCCAACTGACACCACCGCTGCTACGCGTGCAAGCCTGTCTAACCACACCTACGAAAACATTGAATTAATCTGTGTAATTGATCCGGTGGGCAAGTTAGTGGGTGTCATCCCGATTTCTGAGTTATTCGCGGCGGCACCCGAGGCACAAATTGGCGATATCATGCACACTAATCTGCCGTTTGTGTATCCAGATGTCGATCAAGAACGGGTGGCGTCAATCGCTTTGCATCATGATCATAACGCAGTGCCTATCGTCGATCACCATCACTTTTTATTGGGTACTGTCCCTTCCAATGCGCTGATGCATATCCTGCGGCGCGAACATATCGAAGATTTGCACCGCCTGGCTGGTATCGGACGCGAATCCGATGTCGCCCGTGAAGCCCTCGAACTGCCGCCGCTACGGCGCGTGCGCCATCGTTTACCATGGCTGATCGTCGGTTTGTTTGGCTCGATGCTATCAGCAGTGCTGGTTTCGTCATTCGAAGCGGAGCTTGCCCGAAACGTTGTGATCGCCTTTTTCGTACCAGGTCTGGTATATATTGCCGATGCGATAGGAACACAAAGCGAAGCTGTGGCAGTGCGCGGCCTATCCCTGTCTCATGCCGATCTGCATCATTTAGTAGTGGGGGAATCACGTACCGGCATCATTATCGGCATGATATTAGGTTTGCTAACTTTTCCTTTCGTATGGGTGTTTTTTGCTGATATAAATTTGGCAATAGCTGTCTCGTTATCATTAGTGATCGCATCGTCGATAGCATCGACGATCGGGATGCTCCTGCCGTGGCTGCTGCAGCGATTAGGCACTGATCCTGCCTACGGAAGTGGTCCACTTGCGACGATTATCCAGGATCTTTTAAGCCTGATAGTGTATTTCCTGGTGGTAAACGTGCTCATTTTCTAGGAAATTCCAGAATATGAATAATCGTAGCGAGGCAAGAGGGACAAATACTAAAACTCACAAGGGAGCGGTCAAGCGTAGATTTTGTGCGCTATAAATTGACAATAGGTTGTCTACTTATATACCATCAATTCATTGTACGAATTGGCGCTTATCAATAAGGAATCATTGTTTAAGCTCACAAAATTGGCAGCACTATAGTTGAACCGCAGCTCTGTATTGGGCTAGTCATTAAAGGATCAACCATGCTCAGCTTTCCAGGCATCAAAATCATACATTTCTTTCCAGGACGCGTGCGTCTAAAAGTTGACAAAATAAAAAATAACGAGGCTTTTGCCAAGAAAGTAGAAATTGAATTGTCGAAGGTGCTATGTATCACTGAAGTGGAAATCAGTATGCTGACCGGCAGCGTATTAGTCAAATATGACAAGTATGCGATTAAGGATGGAAAAAATTCAGACCACTTGTTAGTCACTTTAAAGAAATTATTTCCAGATTTAGATACGGAAAAATTGCGGCCATATTTGGCTGAATAAGTATAATGCATTGATATTTTTAAATCCGCGCAGTGTTTAACCAAATAAGGAAATTTGATCTGCGCACTTTTTAATCTGAGGTAATTATGTCAGTTGAAGATTTTTTTAAAAGTAATACTGGCAAAGGCTTTGCAATCGGCATAGCGGCAGCCATTCTAGCGCCTGTGATACTGCCCGCAGTTGCGCAAGCTGCGAGACCTCTTGCGCGCGCAGCAATCAAATCAGGCATACTTTTTCTAAATAAGGGCCGCGAGACGGTTGCTGAATTGGGAGAAGTGGTAGAAGATCTGGTGGCAGAAGCCCGCGCTGAAATTGATGAAGAACGTGCCGGAGCTGCAGCCGCAACAGTAGCCGCAGAGGAGATTATTGAAGATGTCGTAGAAGTATCTGCAGCAGATCCGGAACAAACGGTGCATCCTTCCTCTTAGCTTTATGAAACTACCCGCGCAAATCACCCACATCACGCCGGGAAGAATTCGTTTTAAAGTACCCGCGAAACGCCGCGACCAATCTTTTTTTGAAGCACTGCAGATTGATTGCAGCGGCTTTGCAGGCGTGAAGCAAGTTACCGCGAATATACTAACCGGCAGTGTGTTGTTGTTATATGATGACATTAAACAAGACGTTCTGATTGAACGCATCAAAAATCATCCCTTCCTTCAGTTTGAATCCACCGACAACTTGACTGAAAAATCTGGGGCGATATTTACCACAGCCAAGCAGCCAACGGCTGCACAAAAAGCCTCCCGCTCGCTTGCATCATTTGATTCCACTTTACGGGAATTCAGTCATGGTTCTCTCGACTTACGTTCAGTGCTATTTATCAGCTTCGTCATGTTTGCCACGCGGCAACTCACGCAAGGTGCGGTATTGGGCAATGCGGTCAACTTGTTTTGGTATGCCTTCCAATTGTTAAGACCCAAAAAACCATAACTTAGCCGGTTAACAGTTTTATTAAGTCTGTCTTCTCCCAAGGCAACTCAATATCATCTCTGCCTACATGGCCAAATACTGCCAGCCTGCGGTAAAAACCATCTCTATTAGCAGGCAAAGTTCGCAAATTGAACTGCTTAATCACTGCTCCCGGCCGGAAATCAATCACATCCAGTAAACGCGTTGCAATATCATGATCGGAAATATTGCCAGTACCAAAGGTATTGATTTGAACTGTCACCGGTTTCGCCTGGCCGATGCAGTAACTCACCAGCACTTCACACTCTTCTGCCAAACCTGCTGCAACGACATTTTTTGCAGCATAACGGGCGATATAATTGCCCGTGCGGTCGATACGCAACGGATCTTTGCCGCTAAGCGCGGCACTGCCCATACGGCAATATTGACCGTAACCATCAACAGCCACTTTCCTGCCCGTAAGTCCTGCATGCACTTTAGGCCCACCGCCGAAGAAAGGACCTTGCGGATTAATGTAAATATTGGTGTCCTTATCAATCCTGATACCTTGTTGTTCTACCACTGGCTCAACCACATATTTGATCAAGGCAGCATTTAAATCTTTGGCTTTATTGCTGTGACCCTCATTATGACTGGCGACCAGCACCATGCTGTGAATGCGTTCTGGATTGTGATCTCTGTATTCAATCGCAACCTCCGACATTCCATCAGGCAGCAAACCGGATATCAGTTCACTTTCACGCGCCTGCGTTAATTGCCGCGCGAACCGGTGTGCCAGCCAAATTGGCATAGGTAACATGGCCGGCGTTTGCTTACAGGCATAGCCGAACACTGTTGCATGATTTTCTGCAGTAACATTGTCCAGTTCCGCATCGCTCATTTGTGTTTCATCGGCCGTGACATATTCCTCTGGCGGCAATTCAGTGAAATTGGTCAGTATGGTGCAATCCTTAGCATTAAAATCAGGCTGGTTGTAACCCACATTTTCAATTACATAACGCGTCACTTCAGGAATATCGACTACTGCATGCGATGCAAACCGCGCTGCGATAAATACCACACCACTTGCCACCGCACACTCCGCGTTAATCCGCGAGTAAGGATCTTGTTGCAGGAAGTGATCAACAATGGCATCGCTGATTTGATCACACAGCTTGTCCGGATGCCCGGCGGTCACTGAGGCGGAAGTAAATATAAAGTTTGCCGTCATGCCGCCGCCTCCTTCATTGTTTGAGAAACATCTGTAGTTGATGTATTTGCATCACTTTCGTCATTGGTAACGTCCATTTTAGCCTTGATGAGATGTTTGGCGCTGTCATTGATCAGCATGGGTACCGTCGCGCCGCCTGCAACGACCAGCAAATCGAGTATGTTTAACGGCACTGCACCGAGACCGTTGCGCAAGCCAGGTACAAGCATGGCCAGAACTTGTAGCAGACCAGACCCTGCAATAGCATAATTCAAATAAGGATTACGCGGCAATGCGCCTTGATTAAAGATCGAATGGGTTTCCGAACGACAGGTAATTGAATGCAACAATTGCGCAAGCGTCAGCGAATTAAACAGAATGGTGTTGGATTGCGGGCCAATCCCGTACCGTAAAAATCCATAACCGTATGCTGCCATAGACCCCATGGTGATAATGGCCGATTCCCGTGACATTCGTATTAAATCGTCGCGCCGGATGATTTTCTCTTGCGGATCACGTGGCGGTTGCTGCATTAAGTCTGCTACTGGTGCTTCCATGGATAAAGCAAGTCCCGGAAAGATATCAGTAATAAGATTGATCCACAGAAGCTGCATCGGCGTTAACACTTCGCCCGCCCCCACCGCAATGCCGGCTAGCATCACTTCGATTTCGGACATGTTAGTCGAGATCAGATAGTGAATCGATTTACGGATATTGTTATAAATAGCGCGCCCATGCTCGACAGCGAGCACCATGGTATGCAAGTTATCGTCTTCCAGCACAACATCCGATACTGAGCGTGCCACATCGGAACTAGCGCCACCCATTGCCACCCCGATATTGGCTGCCTTTAGCGCGGGACCATCGTTAATGCCATCCCCTGTCATCGCAACAATCTTGCCACTCCTCTGGATGGCTTGCACAATTTGCAGTTTATTGGCCGGGCTGACACGGGCAAACACATGCACACCCTGAATCACGCCACTCAATATTTTCTGATCGAGTTTTTCCAATCGGGTGGAATCAAGAATTTGCAGCGGCTTGCCGTTGCTTAAATTCAATTGCTTACCAATTGCATAGGCGGTACTGGATTGATCTCCGGTGATCATGACGGTATGAATGCCAGCGCGGTGGAACAAGCGCATCAAATCGGGCATGCCGGTACGTAAAGGATCAGTCATGCCCACCAAACCAAGCCAGGTCAAATGCACAGGTGCCTCTTCATCTTTCATTGGTTTCTCGGCGTAAGCTACAGCCAGCACGCGCAGCGCATCCCCTGCCATTTGATTATTGATGTTGCTCACCGAGGCACGAAAAGCATCGTCAATCGGATGTATGCCACCTTGATCCTGGTAAAAATCACATAACGTTAGCACTTCTTGCGGACTCCCTTTCACGGCAATCAAATGCCGCTTTCGCGGCAAACGGTGAAAAGTGCACATGTATGGCCGGTTTTCCGCGCGATACTTGATTTTATAGTGGGGATATTGCTGCCGCAGCGCATCAATATCCAAACCACTGAATCTGGCAAGCTCCAGCAAGGCGTTCTCTGTAGGCGTGCCATTCATGTGAGTCTGCTGGCCGCTATTCTGTTGCACTGATTCATTGCACAGGCTGATAATCTCTAAAAAGCGCCGATAACTGTCATCGGAAAATCCGGCTATGGGTTGATCGCCTACGAGTAATTGCTCGCCGGACACAAGATAGTGCTTGCCACCCACATAAGCTGTAACAGCAGTCATACAGTTCAAAGTTAAAGTGCCGGTTTTATCCAGACAAAATACTTGCACCGAACCGAGCGTTTCCACTGCGTCAAGATGGCGGACTGCCACGTTATATTTGCGCATCTTGCGGATACCGAGAGCAAGCGTGGTCGTGGCCACTGCTGGCAACCCTTCCGGCACTGCTGCTACTGCCAGTGAAATTGAACTCTTGAGCATTTGCAATAAACCATAGCCACGCAACATACCAAGTGCAAATACACCCAAACAAATCGCACCGCTCGTGAGCGCTAATTGGGTGCCAATATGATCAAGTTCCTGCTGCATGGGAGTTTCAGGTGAATGCGCTTCGCCAACGAGACTTTGAATTTGCCCAATCTGCGTGTTAACACCAGTCGCGATGACAATGCCCACGCCATTGCCGCCGGTTATCATGGTACCCATATACACCATATTGCGCCGGTCAGCGAGTGGCGTGTCCTGTTTGGCAATGGGTGACGTATTTTTCGACACTGGCATGCTTTCACCGGTCAATGCCGATTCATCCACGGTGAGCTGACTGGTTTTAATCACACGCGCATCCGCAGCAACAAAATCACCCGGCTGCAACACCAGCACATCACCCACAGTCACATGCGCATGCGGTATCGATTGCAGTTCGCCGCCATCGCGTATTACCTGTGCATGCCGCGGGGTAATTTTTGTCAATGAGCTAATAATTTTTTCCGCCTGCATTTCGGTGAAGAAACCAATACTCGCATTAATCATCACCACGCCCACAATAATGCCTGCGTCCAATATCCCACCTGTTGCCAGCGAGACTAACGCAGAGGCCGCGAGTAGTCCTACCGGTAACGTGAACAACTGGTTGAGAAACATGCTAAGCGGTGAGCGCTGGGCAATTTCCGGCAATTGATTCAGGCCATACTGTTGCAGCATGCGCTGCACTGCCTGTTTATCCAAGCCTTGGCGCGTATCTACTTGAAGTTTTTCTAAAATACGGCTTACCTCAAGAATGTGCCAATCGGTGTTATCTTGAGGTGCATTTGGGCTTACGGGGGTATGCAGCGGCGCAGCAAATAAGTTTTGCGTTCTTTTCCACAGCGAATCGAAATAAGCTGTGAAACTGGTTGATACTGCTGCTGCATCAGATTTAGTTAGCGAGCCAGTATAACGAAGACTTTTAAGTGCTTGTTTGCAGGCTTCTAGCAACAAAAAAGGCAGTTTATCCAGCGCGATGTCTTTGCCATAAACAATTACCACCGATCCTGTCAGGCTATTTACTCTAACCATAACAACACCCGAGATTGCACCCAATTGCTGCTCCAGGTGCTGTGCCAGCGCAGCTACACGCTGCAAGATATTTACATGATAGCGCGCTCTGCCCGGCACGCAGGTGTGCACAGGTTTTATCCTGATTTTAATAATTTTTTTATCCGCACCAGGCGAGACCTGCGGCGTAAGTCTGGATTCAGTATTGCTGACCATCATATAGTATATTGAATATTGGTTGCTTTACTGCAGTGGGCAGCAACGAAATGTATCGTCCAGCCGCACTGAGGATTGCTGCTCTACGCTTAACGTATCTTGCTTGCTCCAATGTATAACAAACTGACCGCCTTTTTCAACTCACGTTTATAACCAACGGTGCGATGCATGCCAACCCTGTTGCAAGCAGAATCAGCGTCAGACGTGCTCCGCCCGGCTGTAATTATCGTATTCACGCCGGATCAACTCGGAGCCATAGCTGCGCTCCAAGCGGCGCACCGTGAAGTGGGCACGGGCAATATCCTGGAAATGCTGAATGAAGATCACATTCACCAGCGCTCCGCTCAAGGCGCCCAGTATGGGCACCATCTGAACTGCAGTTTTTTCAGTAACCACGATACCCAAACGGGCAGCGATAGCAGCGATCAGCTCCACCATGGCCGGGTGAGATGGTTTGAGAATACTCTTTTCCAGCACCTTTTCCGGTACTCTGGACAAATGCAGAGCCAGGACGATGCGGACACCATAGTAGCCGGTTTCTGCTGCATCATCCTCATCAGTACGACCTCCTAGCGCCAGAACTTCCAGGCAGGCCAGACGAGTGCGTAGATCGCCCAGGTCTTCACCCTCGCTGCGGGCGATATCGGCAATAGCCCGCAAGGTAATCGTGGTCGACACAGGCAACTCGGCAATAACTGCGGGAAGGCCGAAGAAACCGCCAAGCGCTCCCGAAGTAGCCGCCAAAAGTTTATGGTAACCTTCCTGGGCAGAAATGCCAGGCTGCAAGTCAAGTGGACTGATAGCCCATTCCAGCGCTGTCAGCAGAGTCCGGTTCATGCCCTGTCGCAGATTCTCGTACCAAGCCTTGGGCAGCAGCTTGAGACTGCGCTCAATCGGCAGACCGACAAAGTTAGTCAGGCGTGCCGCCAGGCTGGGATGCTCCAGATGCTGATGGGCAATGCGTAGTGCCTCCGCATCCTCTGGTATGAGTTGCAGGATTTCGGTCATTTCTTGCCTGTAATCAATATGAAAAAATATTGAATTGCCTCTGGCTATTCGTCATTTGATTTTAGCAATATCTTGAGGCCGGTGCACGCATGCTATTCGGTCTATGGCGTATCCCAAAGCAGTTCTATATGAATAATAACCTTTATCAGGCTCGATTGGGCACGCCATCATGGTAAATTTATTCTCTCCTTGAAATCAATGATGCAGCCGAGCGCACATTGGTTTGCTTGGTTTTATCACTACTCTCTCTACGGTAGCCTGCGAATTTTTGGATCATAGCCAAACCAAAGCCGTCTCGCGGCCCACTGCTATAGGGAAATCACCATCCTTGCAGACGCTCTCTTTAATAAATTTGTAACAATTCTTACATAAGCTAGTCCAGTGCGGGCAGCTGTTTGCTGTTTCGCTGTACATCACATTTACTCGGGAAGTACTAATCAACAGCTGCTTAACAGAATTCGCTTCTCAGTGGAGGATCTCAATGAAAATCACCTATCTTACTAGCATACTGGTGTTCATTCTCACTGGATTCGCCGTCTTTCCAGCCTTCGCGCTCGATATTTACATCGACCCCAAAACCGACCAGCTCTACGGACAACCAGCTCCTGGCCGCGTTAAACTCGGGACTCTCAAGCCTGTCGACGAAGCTAACGAGATTCCTTCTGCAACACCGGAAGAAATCAAGCAAGAGGTAAAAAAGGAAATCGAGGCGGTCACCAAGCAGGAAGTGAAGAAGGAAGTCGAAGCAGTCACTAAGGACTTTCCTGTAATCAATACGAAAGGCAAACTCGAATTCAAGTCACGGGATGGTAACTTTGTATGGGGCCTAGGAGGGCGTCTTCATACGCAAGGAGGAATTTACGACGACGACCGGGCAGACAGCGGAGAATCTACCGACTTTCACGATAACGCCAGCATCAGGCGCGCCCGCTTGGATATCCTCGCCACTTTGTGGAAACGCTGGCAATTGAAGCTACAATATGACTTTGCTGGCAATGGTGACGTCCTCGCAGGCTTGCGGGATGCATGGCTGGCTTATAACAATGAGGAAGTCTGGCCAGCCTCGGCCATTTTGGGCCATTTCAAGGAAACCTATGGATTGGAAAGTTTCAACAGCTCCAACGATATTACCTTTATCGAACGAGCCTTGCCCAGCCGAGCTTTCAGCCCACCTGACGCCCGCCGCCTCGGTTTCGGCCTAATTACCCACGGTCATGACCTATGGACGCTCCACACAGGTTTCTACGGGAGAAACGCTTCCGGTGAAGAGTTTGGTGGCGTGGAGCTGGAAAGGGATGATCCCGTTGTTTTTACCGGCCGGGGCACCCTATCGCCTATCCACACCGAGGATAAAATCGTGCATTTTGGCTTTGCCGGCTCTTGGCTCTCGCCCGATAATCCGGTTCGCTTCCGTGAACGGCCTGAAATGACTCCGGGCACCAATCGGCTAGTTGATACGGGCTTATTGACCAATGTCGACAGCGTAACCCGTATTGGTGTGGAAACCGCTATCATCTATGGTCCAGTTTCCTTGCAGGGCGAATATATGTACGCCGATGTTGAGCGCAAGGGTCTGACGAACCCCGGGTTCGACGGCTGGTATGTCCAGGGAAGCTGGATTGTGACAGGCGAGCCTCGAATCTATAATTTCAAATTTGGCACTCTCAAAAATCCTAAACCAAAAAGCATCGTGGGCCTGGGAGGCATCGGGGCTTGGGAAATCGCGGCTCGTTACAGTGGTTTAGATCTAAACAATAAGGACGTTGAAGGTGGCAAGGAGGAGAATATCACAGTAGGCGTCAATTGGTATCCTCATTCCAATTTCAAATTCATGGCCAATTACGTACACGTTCTGAACGTCAAAGGTGGTCCATTTGCAGGAGCTGAACCACAAGGCGTTTTACTCCGCGGACAGGTCACTTGGTAAAACTCCTTAGCTTAAAAGGCGAGATGGGGCGGAATACAGTCAGCTCTTAGGCGCTACAGGCCAAGCCTTCTGCCTGATTAGTAAAATACGCCGATCGATGCTTGATGCTTGTTTCTACCCGATTTTTTTGTAAAGCGGATAAAGCTCGCTTAACCAATTAATACAAGGTAAACCACGCCAATAATGCTTCGACGAAGCCTAAACGAGACTGGCCATGAATGATTCTCTTGCTAAGTCGACCTCAGAGACGTCCAACAGTAGTGAAACCTTTCAATTCTGATGAAAAGGGCCTATCGCTGCTAATTCTATTTCACTCGAGCCAATGACGAAACGACAATATATCGAAGTTCAAGCGCTCTCAAGAGCAGACTATTTCCGGGCGCTTCTACTCTGTGCTTTGGCCCTTGCAAACTTCCTGTGGTTTTACGTGACCAACATCGTCCTGGCTCGTAATCTTACCGTCCCCGATTTCGACGATTACAGCGTGGCGATATCCGTAGTCACCGTCTTGGCGACAGTTGCTACACTCGGTCTAGAGAAGTATGCGTTACATTGCATTCCGGTCTATCGCGATCATGGCGATTGGTCTCACACGCGTGGTTTCTTGCGGTTTTCACTGACCGTGATATTTATCTTCAGTGTTCTGTTGGTCGTGGTGCTGGACGTTATACTCGAATTAGTATTTTTGAATCGACTTGGCGAAAGTCATATCCCGATCGTAGTGATGGTCTCTTTCCTGCCATTTATAGTAATCGTTCTGTTCCTGATTGAGATTGTCATAGCCAACAACGCCCCGATCGAAGCCGTCGTTATCTATCGCTTCCAAGTTCCAGCCTGTTTCTTCGTTTTCGTGATTCTGCTCTATGCGTTCGAGTTGCCGATGACAGCCGTCAGCGTGAGCCTGGTCTATGGAGTCGCTGGATAGGGGGTTTGATTGCAATCTACCGGTTCATGCGCATCTCTACACCGCAGGGGGTATGGCTGGCCCAACCTTTATATCTCAAGCGGGAATGGATCAGTCACTCCGCCCCACTGATGATGAACAGCTGGATGCTCACCATGATGGCGAGCTCCGGTGTAATCCTTCTCAAATTCCTTTATCCATCTGAAGCGGTAGTAGGAATTTACGCCGTTGTGGCCCAGACCGGGACACTTATTGTATTATTTGCAAACACAGTCAACCGATTGTATCTACCCTTGATGTCACTGTTTATGGAGCGCAGGGATGCTGCATCAATGCATCATCTCATGCAGCATCGACTGGTCGTCGTCGGGGGCCTGGCAGGCTTGTTTTTCTGTAGTATCGCAGTTTTCGGACAAGAGGTTCTTGCATGGTTCGGTCCCCATTTTCCTGATGGTTACTTTGCACTTTGTATCCTTGCTGCAGGCGCCTCAATCAGCGCCATGTTCTCAGATGCACCCTATTATCTGCAGTTTATGAAAAGGACGCATAATGTTTTCGTAACAACAATGTGTGCGATGATCCTGAACCTGATCTTCACCACAGTATTGAGTTATCACATGGGTCTGGTCGGTGCCGCTTGCGGTTATTCAATATCGATGTCCTTGCTCTTTCTGATACAACGTGTCCAGATTTCCCGTCATCCTAGCCTGAATGTTTCATCCTAAACCCCTTTATTAGGTAAATTGTCTCTACATTCCGTCGTACTGCGCGTAGAGCGCTTCAACAATTCATCGAAAGCCTCACACAGTTCAAACTTGTGAAAAATCAGGCCTGCACACTCTCAGTATGCCGAATATCCTCGCCGCTAACCATATACACGACATATTCCACCAGGTTGCGCGCGTGTTCACCAATACGCACTAGTGATTTCATGGCCAGCACAACATTAATGATGTGGCCAACGTTTCGTGCGTCTTCAAGCACATAAGTAGCCAATCTGCGTAAACCTGCCTGGAACTCTTCTTCAATATCATCATGGCTATTTAACAATTTTTCAGCTCTCTCCAGATCAAGCATATCCAGAATTTCAATCGCTTCTTTTAGCAAGACACAGGCAAGCTTGCCCATTATGCCGACATCGCGCAGCAAGTAATTACTTGGATTATTGCCATCATTGTTATACATGGTGGCAGCGATATAGGCTATTTTAGCGGCCTCATCACCCAAACGTTCAAGATCGGTGACTGCTTTTGAAAATGCCATAATGGTGCGCAGATCGCGGGCGACTGGACCACGTTTTGCCAATACTTCAGTGATGACACTATCGATGCTTTTCTCCAAAGCATCTACCTGCGCCTCTCTTTCATTTATCACACGAATGCTATCCAATTTCTGTTGTTGAAAAGATTCAAGCGCCATTTGCACCTGCTCATAAACAAGTCCAGCCATTTGAAGTATTTCGGTGTGAAGGTGATATAACTCGCCATCAAACCGCCGGAAGGTATGACCCTCAAGTCGAGTTGACATATTTTTTTCCTCCTTGCTTTATGGGTTTAACCAAAACGGCCCGTAATATAATCTTCAGTCAGCTGATGCACAGGCTTGGTGAAAATCTGCTCGGTAGCGCCGACCTCGATTAAATCACCAAGATGAAAATACGCGGTACGATGCGATACACGCGCCGCCTGCTGCATGGAATGCGTTACGATCACGATCGAATAATCGGCACACAGTTGATCCATCAGCTCCTCGATCTTGGTCGTCGCGATGGGGTCAAGCGCAGAGCAAGGCTCATCCATCAAAATCACTTCGGGGTTGACTGCGATCGTGCGCGCGATACACAAACGCTGCTGCTGTCCGCCGGACAGGCTTGTTCCTGGCTGATCAAGCCGATCCTTAACTTCTTCCCAAAGTCCTGCTCTTTTCAGGCTTGTCACCACGATTTCATCCAGCTCGACTTTGTCTTTGGCAAGACCATGAATACGTGGCCCGAAAGCAATGTTTTCATACACTGATTTCGGAAAAGGATTGGGCTTCTGAAACACCATTCCCACCTTGGCGCGCAACGGCACCACATCAATTGACTTGTCATTGATATCCTGGTTATCCATCATGATTTTGCCAGTCACACGACAATTTTCTATGGTGTCATTCATTCGATTCAAGCAACGCAGGAAAGTAGATTTTCCACAGCCGGAGGGGCCAATCATGGCAATGATCTCATGGCGCCCAATGTCGAGCGTAATGTTCCTGATAGCATGCTTGTCGCCATAAAACACGTTGATATCGGTACAGCGTATCCGGTAGTCAGGAACAGTGACATTTCCAATCGTTTCTCTATTGTCACGCGTAACTGTAGCTGTTGACAGCCGCATTTTGCCTTGTTTTCTGCGCTCTTGTTTGCGACGCTCGGCCTGCTCATTATATTGACTCATATTAACGGTATTAGCCATCAACCATCCTTTCCTGAATAATTTACCACCGCCGTTCAAATTTCTTGCGCAGGATGATCGCCAGCGCATTCATGACAAAAAGAAATCCTAGCAACACAATAATCGCTGCCGAGGTACGCTCGACAAACGCACGTTCCGGGCTATCTGCCCACAAATAAATTTGTACCGGCAACGCCGTGGCAGGATCAAATATATCTGATGGAATATCAACGATAAAAGCCACCATGCCAATCATCAACAAGGGTGCTGTCTCGCCGAGCGCACGCGCCATACCAATGATCGTACCCGTAAGCATGCCGGGAGTAGCAAGCGGCAGTACATGAAAATAAACTGTTTGCATTTTTGATGCACCCACACCGAGCGCCGCCTCCCGTATGGAAGGCGGCACGGACTTCAGGGCGCCACGGCTGGCGATAATGATCGTAGGCAATGTCATAAAGGCAAGCACCAATCCGCCAACCAGCGGGGCCGAACGCGGAAAACTCATGAAGTTGATAAATACTGCCAGACCAAGGAGTCCAAAAATAATGGATGGCACTGCAGCCAGATTGTTGATATTAACCTCGATCAAATCCACCCACTTGCTTTTGGGAGCAAACTCTTCCAGATAGACAGCAGTGGCGACACCCATCGGAAACGATAACAGCAAAGTTACCAGCAAGGTATAGATCGATCCCATCAACGCGCCCCATATGCCAGCAAGCTCCGGTTCGCGTGAATCGCCATTGGCGAAAAATAACATATTGAACTTAAGTGACAGTTTTTCCTGGGCTGCCAATTGATCAAGCCATGCAATCTGCACATCACGCAGGCGGCGTTCGGTCTCTGGCCCATCTCGATCAATATGCCCTTTAATCAGCATATCCACGTCATCATCCGCCGGTACCCATAGCTGCAGGGTTTGGCCAAGCAAGGCAGGGTCCGCCATGACCATATCCCGCAACTGATAGGCAGCACCCGCACTGACAAGACCATGAAGCTGACGCTTTTCGTTACGACTGGTTACATCAGGAAATAGCTTGCTCAAGCTTGCTTTGACCAGACTGCTATAGTCAGCAGAGGAAAGCACGTCATGGTGGCGTGTTGCTGCCGGATCCAGCAGCTGCTGATCAAAATTGACTTCCAGTTGAATGTGGGTTTGCCGAAAAGCAGTGTAGCCTTTGGACACGATGCTGTAGAACAGCATAAAAAGAAACATCAGGGCCATCATGATGGATATCAGGCCGATGCCGCGGAACAACCTTTCAGATGCGCGCCGCTTAGCCAGGCTGGCGTTGACCAGATCGATTGTTTTCGGTTTTGGCGGGACTAATTCATTCATATTGCTCACGATATTTTCTCACGACATATAATGCGATGACATTGAGGACCAGCGTTACCACAAAAAGTACCAGCCCTAAAGCAAAAGCCGCCAGCGTTTTCGGACTATCAAACTCCTGGTCGCCCACCAGCAAAGTGACGATCTGGACAGTCACTGTGGTAACAGACTCTAATGGATTAGCGGTCAAATTCGCTGCCAGGCCTGCTGCCATCACCACAATCATGGTCTCGCCAATAGCACGTGACACCGCCAGCAGAATGCCCGCCACAATGCCAGGAAGTGCTGCTGGTATCACGACTTTTCTGATCGTTTCAGATTGCGTTGCCCCCAGACTATAAGCGCCGTCACGCAATGATTGTGGTACCGCATAAATCACATCATCAGAAAGTGACGAGACAAACGGAATAATCATGATTCCCATCACGACCCCTGCCGCCAATGCGCTTTCAGATGAAATAGCCAGCCCCAGTGACTCACCCCATCCTCGGAAAAAGGGCGCAACGGTCAATGCTGCGAAAAATCCATATACCACCGTGGGAATACCTGCAAGCACTTCAAGCATGGGTTTACTCAAGGCACGCATGCCTGGTGAGGCATACTCAGCTAAATAGATAGCCGACATCAGCCCAATGGGCACCGCGACTACCATGGCAATGGCTGATACCAGCATGGTGCCGGTGAACAAAGGGACAGCGCCAAATGCACCCGATGCGCCCACCTGGCCGGGCCGTATGGCGGTTTGAGGACTCCACTCCAATCCAAACAGAAAGTCTGTGACAGGCACCGCCTGGAAAAAAAGTATCGCCTCAAATAAAACTGACAGCACAATACCCAAGGTGGTAAATATCGCGATGGTAGAACAGGCTATCAGAAAAATCAGAATCGTATTCTCAACCTTGTTGCGTGCTTTATGTTGCTGATGAATGCGGGATAATGCATAGGTAGCGCCACCCACGCCAAGCGCCATCATGACTGCAAATAATGCCATCTTGCTGATCGCCTGCATTTCACGATAGCGCTCGGCTGCTGCTGCTATTTCTGGCGATATCGTACTTGCCACAATATTGTCACTTACCAGATTGCGAATTTCGTTGATGACAAGGTTTAATTGCTGTTTTGACAGTAACGTGACTTCTTCCGGCAGGCCCGCAATGACCAGATTGGTGATCACTGCCGATTCAGAAAACTGCCAGAAAGTAAAAATAAGCAGCGCCGGAATCCCGCACCACAGCGCAGTGTAGTAGCCATAGTAACCGGGCAAGGAGTTGAGGGAGCGAACATCACCCTTGGAAACTGTCACTGCCCGCCGGCGGCCAAAGAAGAAACTGGCCACCATCAGCATTAGTAAAATCAAAACAAAGGTGAATGTATGCATAACAATTTAACTCAAAAAGGGCGGTGTGGCTTGCACTGCGCCACTTTTTCAACCGGTTAATGACGGCTTACATTTACCCGTAGGGTTTTAACATCCTGAGCGACGGCAGTACGTTCAGCCACTGGCATAGGAATCAACCCTCTGTCTGACAGATAGCCCTCCTCGCCCCAGGCTTTTTCACTGACAAACTCGTGCAAGTATTCCTTGATTCCTGGAATCATACCGACGTGCGCTTTCTTCACATAAAAAAACAGTGGGCGGGAAATGGGATAGCTATTATCTGCAATCGCTTCAAACGATGGTGCAACCCCGTCAATCATTAGACCCTGCACCTTGTCAGTATTCTGATCCAGGAAGCTATAGCCAAAAATACCTACTGCATTTGGATTTGCTTCCAGCTTCTGTACAATCAGGTTATCGTTTTCACCTGCCTCAACATAAGCGCCATCTTCACGAATTGCATGGCAAATTGACTTGTACTGCTTTTCATCCTCTTTTTCTTTTGCTGCGATCCAATCAAACTTTTTACAACCTCCTTCCATGGCAAGCTCGACAAAAGCATCACGGGTGCCTGAGGTGGGTGGCGGGCCGAGCACTTCAATGGCAGTATTCGGCAAATCGGAGTTGACCTCTTTCCAGGTCTTAAAGGGATTGGGCACCAATTTTTCGCTACCCTTGGGATCGGGAACATTCTTGGCCAGCGCTAAAAACAGGTCTTTTCGCGAAAACTGCAATTGCTCAGCTTTTTTGGCATTGGCAATGACAATGCCGTCATAGCCAATTTTCACTTCGATGATATCTGTAACTCCGTTGGCAGCACAGGCGTCGATCTCTGACTTTTTGATGGCACGGGAAGAATTGGTAATATCAGGATGCGCAACCCCTATCCCGCCACAAAAAAGCTTGAAACCGCCGCCAGAACCTGTGGATTCAATTTTTGGCGTTTTAAATCGGCTGGTCTTACCGAAAGTTTCAGCCACGACCGTGGCAAAAGGATAAACCGTGGAGGAGCCAACAATACTGACATAATCACGCGCGGCCTGCGCGAAACATGGGATTGCGGCAGTCAGTAGCGCCATGGTCAAAACAAATGATTTTCTGGACATTTCTTTCCTCCTTTAGGATAACAATTAGATGATGTTATATATCCCTATTGCTAACCCTGAAATACTATGTGCCTCATTTGTTACAAAATTATGACAATCGCTCAAATCTCCTGGTTTTATTCATCTTATGTCCCATGTGTTTCTTCAGCAGGCTCAGCCAGGCCAGCGATCATGACATCGGCCGTCAGAATCAGACCGGCAATCGAAGCTGCGTTCTGTAAGGCAGAGCGTGTCACTTTCGTGGGATCGAGCACCCCCATTTCCAGCAGATCGCCATACTCCGCGGAAGCTGCGTTATAGCCAAAGTTACCGCTTTCTTTCAATACATTGGCCAGTACGATGGATGGCTCACCGCCCGCGTTGATGACAATTTGCCGTAAAGGTTCCTCTAACGCCCGCAGGACAATCTGGATACCGGCATTCTGCTCATGATTATCACCCTGCAGGACACCGATCGCCGTTCTGGCGCGCAGTAAAGCGACACCGCCACCTGGTACGATCCCCTCTTCCACAGCGGCACGCGTGGCACGCGTAGCATCTTCGATCCGGCTTTTTTTCTCTTTCATCCCTGTTTCGGTCGCGGCGCCCACCTTGATAACCGCCACACCCCAGCGAGCCTGGCCGCACGCTCCTGTAACTTTTGCTTGTCGTAATTACTTGAAGGTACTTCAATCTGTTGATGGATTTCTTTGATACGGTTCTGGATCTTCTCAATCTCCCCAACCCCGCCAATGAGTATCGTATTTTCCTTATCTACTACAACGCGCTTCGCCTGGCCAAGTGCTTGCAGGGTAATCTTTTGCAGAAGAAGACCGCTTGCTTCAGTAATCACAGCGCCACCAGTGAGAATCGCAATATCTTCCAGGATCGCCTTGCGCCGGTCATCAAATTCTGGCGCTTTAACGGCTATTGCTTTAAGAATGCCACGTAGATTATTGATCACCAATGCTGCCAGTGCTTCCCCCTCAACATCCTCTGCAATGATCAGTAACGGCCGATTAGCCTGGGAAACTTGCTCTAGCAAGGGTAACAAATCATGGATATTGCTGATTTTCTTTTCACACAGCAGGATATAGGGATCATCCAGTTCGACTGTTTGTCTTTCCGGCTTGTTGATGAAATAGGGAGACAGGTAACCGCGCTCAAACTGCATGCCCTCTACAATCTCCAGTTCATTTTCCAGCCCTTGGCCATCTTCGACTGTAATGACCCCTTCCTTTCCTACTTTCTCCATCGCTGCAGCAATGATTTCGCCTACCGCCGTATCGGCATTCGCAGAAATAGCAGCCACCTGGGCAATTTCTTTGCGGGTGATGCATGGTCTGGATACTGCTCCCAGCGTCTCCACGATAGCCGCCACCGCTATGTCGATACCACGCTTCAAATCCATCGGATTCATTCCTGCTGCGACAAACTTCATGCCTTCGCGCACGATGGCCTGGGCCAGGATTGTCGCGGTAGTCGTGCCATCTCCTGCCGTAGCGGATGTCTTACTGGCGACTTCTCGCACCATCAGTGCACCCATATTCTCAAACTTATCCTCAAGCTCGATTTCCCTCGCCACCACTACACCAGAATTGGCGATCAGCGGTGAACCATCAGCACGTTCGAGAATAACATTGCGGCCACGCGGGCCGAGCGTGACCTTGACTGCATCGGCTAGAATATTCATGCCGCAGGCAATCTTGCTGTATACCGCATCATGAAACAGGATTTGCTTTGCCGGCAATGGAACCTCCTGGACGATCGTTTCTCAGCTTACCCGGATTACTTCACTCAAAAGGCTATCTGTAAACAGATCGCAGATAGATAAAAGCGGACCCTAAAGCGAGTTAAAGCGGGGCACCTCTCGCCTCTGTAGCCACAGTGCCCAGACTTAGACACAGCATGATGCTACCCTTAGCTGCAGTAACTGCCCCTGCTGTGAATAGGCAAGACTTCCTCGCTGCTACATGATCTCGATCTGTTTGATCGTTTTCACATGTTTTTTCGGCAATATTAATTCCAGCACGCCATTTTCATATTTAGCCTGTGCCTTGTTTTCATCGATTTCCTCGTCCAGACGGAATGTACGGGAGATTGCTTCTTGCGAACGCTCGCGAGAAATGACTCTTTCACCCTCTTTTGGTTCTGCCGCCTTCTTTTTATCGACACTGATGGAAACACGGTTGCCTTCCAGTTGAACTTTGATATCTTCTTTATTTGCCCCGGGAATATCTGCAAGGACGGTGTAAACAGTATCATTTTCAGACAAATCGACTTTCATTTCTGGAATATCTCCTATATGTATCCGTTGACCTAAATTGGTGAGCCAATCTTCAATAGTGGCAAAAAGATCGGATCGCGCAACAGTACTTGGCAAAGTTGCCGGTGTTGGCGTAGCGCTTGTCTCGCCAGACGGAATTGAAGGCGGCGCGACGCTTGCCTCATTCGCTGAAGCTGAAGGTGCCGGTGTGGCGGTTATCTCGCTAGACGGAGCTGAAGATGCTCGCTTGGTACTTGTCATGATGGTTCTCCTTAACTGAAGCAACATAATTTTGAAACCTGGCCAAACCAAACAGTTACTCAAATCGGCGACTGCTGAAATAAGCATGTATTGCTCAATCTCAACCTTATTAATTACAAGATGATCTAAACTGCAAATGCCACTGTTTCCTTGCTGTTTGAGCCACTCACTCAGTCTGCCCTGCAAGCTTCTGCTGCAGTAGCACGCAATAACCGAGGACGTCATTCATACTAGATTCGTAATCAAAAAAAATATATACGTAGAAATACTTATAACCACTTTACGAACAGTGACTTGCAACATGCCAAAGTACAAATAACATTGCGCTACCGCCAAGATATCAATAACATAAGATGATGTTCTTTTTTATTCTCTCTGATTTTTAGCTGGGTAATCACACTTATTACTACTATCGAATATGACCAAGCACCATCAACAACCTTTTTTTAAAACAGAAGATTTTTGGGCCATCATCATTGGTAGCTTTTTATTGCTAGCCGGGCTGGCGATTTACTTCTCGCTTCTTTCTGCAGATTTGAAGCAGAAAATTGCCGAAACTTCAGCAATCATTCAAAGCGAAGCCGGCAAACCGATCAAAACTGTCGCCTGGCACGAAGCCACAGCGGAATTAGCCAAACTGAAATTATCGGAGGATCCCATTGGCAAATTCCTGAAAAACCTCACCACCCTGCCCAATAAATGGAGCAATAATCCTATTGAAGCTTTTTACAAGCCAGCCACCCCTGCCGATATGGCGGCAGAAACCAATGCGCTCGCTTTAGCACGCGAGCAGGCACTGGTTGCTGAACTCGCCGCGCAGACTGTTGATTTTAAGATAGAAACGCTCAATTCATCGGCCCAGAGCGCCATTGAGCAATGGCAACAGCTTTTGAGTGAAACTGAAAAGAAAAAAGCAAAACTGAAAGCAGGTGCTTTCTCCCTGCCCCATATCATCCTGCTTTTCGGATTTCTGGCGGTATTATTTGGCATAGGCGCCAAAGTGCAGGGTATCCCCTTCAAACAGTTCGCCCAAGGTTTTGTGCCCGTCTTTCTGCTGTCGCTGATTTCACTATTTCTGGCAGCACAGAATGATTTCAAGGATTTCGGTATCGAATACGCCATATGGGCTATCCTGCTGGGCATCATCATCAGCAACACCATCGGCACACCAGGCTGGGCGACCAGCGCATTACAAACGGAGTTTTTCATTAAAACCGGGCTGGTTTTAATGGGAGCAGAGTTGATGATCGGTAAAATCCTCGCTATTGGCCTGCCTGGCATTTTTGTAGCCTGGATAGTTACACCCATCGTCTTGGTAACAACCTACTGGTTTGGTCAGAATATATTGAAGATCGCTTCCAAATCGCTCAACATCACGATCAGTGCCGATATGAGCGTATGCGGCGTATCTGCTGCGATTGCTACGGCCGCGGCCAGCAAGGCCAGCCGCGAGGAACTCACCGTGGCGATCAGCCTGAGCATGGTTTTCACCGCTATCATGATGGTGGTGATGCCACTTTTCGTCAAATTTACCGGCATGCCGGAAGTGCTGGGCGGGGCCTGGATCGGCGGCACAGTCGATAGTTCCGGCGCAGTAGTGGCCGCTGGCGCAGCGCTGGGTGAAAAAGCGATGTATGTCGCGACCACGATCAAAATGATTCAGAACATGCTGATAGGCCTTGTCGCCTTTTGTGTTGCCATTTATTTTGCAACCAAGGTAGAAAAGGATGCACAAGCGCCGCAAATCGGTATCGGAGAAATCTGGCATCGTTTCCCTAAATTCATTCTCGGCTTTATTGGCGCAAGCGTCCTGTTTTCAATCCTTTATGCATCGCTGGATAAACATATCGCCAATCTGGTGCTGGAAAACGGCATTCTGAGTGATTTCACCAGAAATCTGCGAACATGGTTTTTTTGCCTGGCGTTTGCCAGTATCGGCCTGTCGACCAATTTCAAAACGCTCAAGCATCATTTTGTTGGTGGCAAACCATTGATACTTTATGTTTGTGGACAGCTGCTGAATCTGCTGTTAACCCTGGGCGCTGCTTACTTAATGTTTTATATCGTGTTTCCGGAAATTACAGCGATGATTTGATTCCTGCTCATAGCTCTGGCGACAGCATGAAAAGATAGCTTCTGCATAGCTGTTTTTATTTGTCCTGACAGCCCAGGCTATTGCCGCAGAGGATGCGGGATTGGTTTCCATCTGGCTGGCAAAACAATCTTTTGATTATCCTCATGCGCAAAAAAATTAATTGATAATTCTATAATGGACCATATCAATCATGTCTGACCGTTCTTCCTTTTCCTAATGCTATGGCATCAGCCCACTGCATCCAGTTCGTTCTTAATCAAAAGACAGATATTGAGCATATTTTTACGTTGCTGTGCCAACAATATGCCTCGCACGAAGCTAGCCATATCCGTATTCAAAGGCAATATCTGGATTCTTTTGATTGGCGACTTTATCACGGCGGTTATGTTTGCGGCATGGACAGCCACGGCAGCGCGCATCATTTTTTTATCTGCCATAAGGAAACTGACAACAGTACTTATAAATTTCCACTCGATAAAGTGGCCAGATTTTCACACGATATTCGCCATAAATCATGTCGCCAATTACTGGATAGCGTCCTTGGCATCAGAGCACTAATCACGGTTGCAACCATTCATATCAAGCGCAGGCAATTGCTGGTATTGGATAAGGAAGGCAAGACGCTTGCCATCCTGCATGCTGAAAGTTATTCAATGACAGGGCAAGCTGAGGATAACAGCATTCCTGCTCGCCTGATGGTGCTTCCGGTCAGAGGCTATAAAAAAGCATTTAAGCAGGTAGTGCAATATAGCAGTCAACATTTGAAGTTGCCCCACGCGAGCAGCACCCTGTTTGATGAAGTTCTTGCAGCAACCGGGCAAACACCTGCCGCACCGGCAATAGTCCAGAAATTAACAGAGTCGCTGAATACCCGGGAAGCACTCCAGATTTTGCTGACACACTTACTCAGCGTCATACAGGCAAATGAGCAAGGCATATGCGCTGCAATCGACACGGAATTCCTGCATGATTATCGTGTTGCCGTAAGGCGTGCCCGATCAATTCTAGGCCAGATCAAACAGGTGTTTCCTGATAAAGTGCTCGCTTACTTCAGACAAGAGCTGTCTTGGCTGGGAACGATGACAGGCCCTACGCGTGATCTTGATATGTACTTATTAAAATTTGATGGTTATACGCAAGAACTTCCGTCAGGGCTGCAGAACGATCTCATCCCGTTCCGGCAATTCTTGCAGCGTCACTGGCAAGTGGAACATAAGCAGCTATGTCAGGCACTGAATTCAAAACGTTACCATAAACTGATCAGCGAATGGCAACGCATTCTGACAAATAAACCTGACCGATCGCAGGCGGCTTCGAACGCAATTCAACCAGCCAAACAAGTGGCCAATCAACGCATCTGGAAACTGTACAAAAGAGTCCTCAGGGAAGGCGCAGCGATTAGTGAGCAATCGCATGATGAAGAGCTACATGAGCTTCGCAAGACTTGCAAAAAATTCCGCTATCTGCTCGAGTTTTTTCATGATTATTATGCGGATGAGCAAATTAAGAAATTGATAAAAACACTCAAACTGTTGCAAGAAAATCTGGGTGATTTTCAGGATCTCAGCATTCAGATAACACAATTAATCCGCTTTGCGCAGGAAATGCAGGATGAGGGATTGGCTGAAACAAAAACCATCATCGCCATGGGTGTACTGGTAGAAAAACTGACCGCGCGCAAAGAAGCGGTTCGGGCGCACTTTGAGGAATGTTTTAAGGAATTTACCTCACCCAGTAAAAGGGCGGAATTTACAAACGCACTTAGCCCCCATCATCAACCGGGAGGTATGTCAGTATGAAAATTGTTGCCTGCTACAACATCAAAGGTGGTATCGGAAAAACAGCCACAACCGTCAATTTAGCTTATCTCGCAGCCAGGGAAGGCGCCAGGACGCTGGTTTGGGATCTGGATCCGCAAGGTGCAACCAGCTTTTACTTCCGGATAAAACCCAAAGTAAAAAAAGGTGGTGCAGGATTGCTTTCCGGTAAAAAAGAATTGGATGATGTGATTAAAGGAACCGATCATATCAACCTGGACCTGGTGCCTGCCGATTTTTCCTATCGAAACCTCGATCTTGCGTTAGATGATTTTAAAAATTCTGACAAAAGAATTCGTAAGCTGTTGAAACCACTGGATACAGAATATGATTACATCTTTCTTGATTGTCCGCCCAGTGTTTCACTGGTATCCGAGAATATTCTCGTCGCCGCCGACATCATTATCGCGCCAACAATCCCAACAACCCTGTCTTTGCGCACACTGGACCAGATCCTTGAATTCTGCAATAAAATTGGGGTTGCACACGCCAAGGTTTTCATGTTCTTTTCCATGGTTGATTTACGCAAAAAACTGCACAAACAGATCATTGAAAACCCGCCTGATAATGTGCGTATCCTGAAAACCTGCATCCCTTATGCCAGTGATATCGAACAAATGGGCATCCATCGTCAGCCAGTGCCTCTGTTCGCCAAAAATAGCCGAGCTGGAAAAGCTTACGAGGCGCTTTGGGACGAAATCAAAGAGTTAAGCTAGATTCCGCCACTGGATGGAGCGAGAGAGCGTCTAGTGGAATTTTTAAAATAAAAAGGAGTGCCGCCATGTTTTCATTATGGCGGCACTCCTGATGGGGATACAAAAGGAAAGTTTATTTCATCAAGCCTGGCCCTTGCGCCAAGGACCTTCGATCACCAGCGTCATACCAGGATTCTGAATATTGACGAACATGAAGCGGCCATTATGCGAGAAACAACCACCACAAAACTCGGCTGTATTGACCAAATTCTCTGCCACCCTGAACAATTCGCCTTCTGAATTTACACCGACGATATTGTCCCCCCCGCTACCATCTTCAAACATATAGATACGGCCGTCGGGGCCAACAGTGATATTATCCGGTGCATCCAGCCCATCACGGCTTTCTGACTCGACCACTAGCGTTAAAGTTTCGGTTGCTGGGTGGTAGGCCCAAATCTGCCCTGCGCCCAAATTTCCGCCATTCGAACAGCAGAAATATATCAGATCATTGCCATACCACGCGCCTTCGCCGCGTGAGAAAATCGTAGCGCCTTTTGCCTGACCCTGTGCACGAGTACTGTTGTCGAACACATTGTCAGCAGGATCTGGGTTATCAATCGTGACCCATTCGCAAGCCAGCGGTACACCCTTGAGCTCCAGAAAACCGGTACGGGTATTGGTTACATCAGAAAAATTTTTGAGCTTCAATGCTTGCAGCTTCCCTCCCGCCAGCAGCTCACCTTTGATGTTCGGTACATAACGGTAGAACAAGCTATCGCCGACATCCTCAGTCTGGTAGACGATGCCGGTGCGCGGATCGGTTGCTGTGGCCTCATGATTGAAACGGCCCATGGCGACAATAGGCACGGCTTGCACAGGCGCGTGCACAAACGCGGGCACTTCAAACACATAACCATAAGGCTTCTGGTAACCCGTTTCGCTACCCGTCGGCAGCGAAGTGCTTTCCTCACAGGTCAACCAGGTTCCCCATGGCGTTAAACCACCAGCACAATTGTTATTAGTACCACCCAACGAGGCAAAATCACGCATCAGCATGCCGTCGCTGTTTAAAACAAGCGTAGTCGTGCCACCATTGCACCAGGTATCGTACTTCAGTTCACTGGGCACCAATACGCCATCGAGATTGCCGAATTTATTCTCACGGTTGCTAAGCTCGTGGTTACGCACCAGAATGGTCGTACCATTCAGCCCACGGTAAGCTGCCATACCATCTTGATCGCCAGGCACGATCGACCCATCACTCATGCGTTGGCCCGTCCATGACACCGCCCAGTAACGGAACCCGGGAGGAAGCGAGATGATTGGAATGTTACGAAAATCGAAAGCCAGCGACGCTGGATCATCAACCCGGTATGCAAATAATTCACTGGTGTTGAGTGGCAACGCTGGGGTAAGTGGGCCGAAACCAGGACCGAAACTGGGAGCACCCGCGGAAGGACGGCTGTAAAAGGCGGTAAGTGGCGCCAACATGGCACCCGCGCTCATCAGCTTGATAAATTCACGACGAGAATTAGACATTGATTGTTCTCCATCCACATTATTTAGAATAGATATGCATCTGTTTTGTTGCGCTTAATTGATCGATCAAACACTGCAAAGATAATGTGGGATTGTTAAATGCTTGTGACGCATATATGACGTTTTAATGAGAGGAAAACATTAAGAAAAAGCGCGCTTCTATTATTGAGCTCTAAAATGGCTTACTTGAACTGCACAGCCTAATCTATTCACCCCTATCCTTGACCTCGAGGTCAGGTTGCACTCGTTTTTTGAGCAGGTTCTTTCACGTTAAGTCATGGGAAAGATGGAGATATCACAGCTTATATTTAAACAAAAATTTTTCTCCCGGCATCGATTTAGTACACAGGCTTCTCATTGTAAGAAGCTTGCGTTAGAATCAGAGACGGTTTCTAGAGAAACCATTTATCCATATGATTATTATGGTTAAAATCAAATGTAGCCGATGTGTGAATTTTGACCATTTGTAAACAAGGGGGAGGTATGGCAGAACGTTTTACCAAATCCGCAGCACGCAATATTTTCTATGGTGGTTCAATTTTCTTTCTGGTGACTTTCACGCTTTTAACTGTTCACAGTCATTTCTATATCAAAAATGTTTCAACAGATGAATCTACTTTGACCGAGGCAGTCGCCAGAGGAAAGCATGTGTGGGAACGCCATTCCTGTATTAATTGTCATGCTCTCCTGGGTGAGGGCGCATACTTTGCCCCGGAATTAGGAAATGTGTGGGTCCGCTACGGCGGACGTGAAAGTCCGGAAGGCGCACGCATGGGCCTAAAAGCCTGGATGCGCGCCCAGCCTACAGGTGTCCCAGGACGGCGGCAAATGCCGCAGTTCAATCTGACAGAACAGGAGCTGGATGACCTAATTGATTTTCTTGAATGGACGAGTCGTATCGATACGCTGGGCTGGCCCCCAAATGATGCTGGCTGACTGCATGTACGATTTACTTAAGGAGATTCATGATGAAATATCAGACCCAGAAACTTGCTTATCCCTATTTTGTAGCGGCGCTGGCCTTATTCCTGGTTCAGGTATTAGCTGGTGTGCTTGCGGGCATCATTTACGTTTTTCCGAATTTTCTGTCGGAAGCCGTTCCCTTTCATATTGTTCGAATGATACATACCAACGCTCTTCTGGTATGGCTGCTGCTGGGCTATTTTGGAGCCAGTTATTTTCTGATTCCAGAAGAAAGTGAATGTGAAATCCATAGCCCCAAGCTAGCCTGGCTACAGCTAGGGATCTTTGTGTTTGCCGCCTTGGCCGCTGTTGTCGGTTATCTTTTCGGGATCCATGAAGGGCGCGAATTACTGGAGCAGCCTTTTTGGATCAAGATTCTGATGGTGATTGCTTTTTTGTTGTTTATTTACAATGTAACGATGACCGTTCTTAAAGGGCGGAAAACCGTCGTTTCCATTGTTTTGCTGCTGGGTCTCTGGGGCGCCGCAATATTTTTCCTCTTTGCTTTTTACAATCCAGACAACCTGGCCTTGGATAAGCTGTACTGGTGGTGGGTTGTGCATGTCTGGGTTGAAGGGGTATGGGAATTGATTATGGCGGCCATGCTGGCCTTCTTGTTGATTAAGCTAACCGGAGTCGATCGTGAAGTGATAGAAAAGTGGCTTTACGTCATCGTTGGTTTCTCTCTGTTTAGTGGCTTGCTGGGAACCGGCCACCACTATTACTGGATAGGTACGCCGGAATACTGGCACTGGATTGGCGCAGTATTCTCGATTCTGGAAGTCGTGCCTTTTTTCGCTATGATCCTGTGGGCTTTTTATCTGGTTTATCAAAGCGGGCGCAACCATCCCAATAAAGCGGCAACACTCTGGAGCCTGGGTTGCCCGGTCATGGCTTTTTTTGGGGCAGGAATATTAGGTCTCATGCATAGTTTTCCATCGATCAATTACTATACCCATGGCACTCAGTTGACAGCGGCGCATGGGCACCTGGCTTTTTATGGCGCCTATGTGATGTTGAATCTGGCTTTCTTTACCTATGCCTTGCCTGCCTTACGGGGATTGCAGCCATTCAACCAGATTCTGAATATGTGGAGTTTCTGGTTCATGACGGGCGCCATGGTATTCATGACGCTTACGCTTGCGTTCGCGGGTATCCTGCAGACCCATCTTCAGCGTGTGCTGGCCATGGGTTTTATGCAAATCCAGTCACAAATTGAATTGTTCTATTGGTTCCGGCTAGGGGCAGGTCTATG
>NZ_JAGFJM010000002.1 GCF_024102715.1 Nitrosomonas communis | reverse complement strand
CAAAAAATAAGCAAGCTAAGTTAAATCGCTTCGCTTCAACATGAAAACAAATTGATCACCTGCGCTTGTTTCCAGCCAGGTAAAAGGCGTACGCGGAAAGATTTGCTCAAGGATAGCGCGATTATGGCCAATCTCGACGATCAATATTCCCTGCTCGGTCAGATAGTCAGCGGCCTCGCGCAATATCGTTCGTGTTATGGCCAAGCCATCCAAGCCACCTGTCAGCGCAATCTGCGGTTCATGGTGATACTCTTTGGGGAGTGCTGCCATCGATTCGGCATTGACGTAAGGTGGATTGCTCACGATTACATCATAGCGTCGGCCGTGCAATGCACTGAATAGATTGGACTGAATTGGATTGATGGTATGCGATAGATCATAACGGTTTATATTTTTATGCGCGACATCCAGTGCTTCAGCAGAAATATCCACTGCATCAATCTCTGCATTTTCAAAAGCGTGAGCCAGTAATACAGCCAGACAACCTGAACCAGTGCACAAATCCAGTGCAGAATGGATAGCAGCAGGATGTTTGATCCAGGGCATCAATCGAGTTTGCAATAATTCAGCGATAAAAGAGCGCGGGATGATAACGCGTTGATCGACGTAAAAACTAAAGTCACCTAACCGGGCTTCATTTGTTAGATAGGCAGTTGGAATTCTTTCGCTTACGCGTTGTTCAATGAGATGAATGATCTGATCGCGCTCTGACTGAATGATGCGTGCGTCCAGGAATAGATCTAACTGATCCGGGGTAAGATGCAATGCATGTAAAATCAGATGAGCGGCTTCATCGTAAGCTGTGGGAAAACCATGGCCAAAAAACAAGTTAGCTTGATTGAAATAACTTACTGCAAAACGCAACAGGTCACGTAGTGTATTCAGCTCATTGCGGGCATGATTAATGTTGGGAAGTTTTGATTCTTGGGAAGGCGTTACCATATGTGGCAATAAAAGAAAACTTGCATGCGATGTGAATGTAGCATAAAAGATGCGCTGATGCTTGAATTATTCAATTAAATCATATGAACACACTCTTCAGGAATGACCAATATTTTATGCAGGCAGCACTTGATCTTGCCCTCAAGGCACAGGCGTTGGGAGAAGTTCCAGTCGGCGCAGTGATCGTTAGAAACGGCGAAATCATCGGCCGTGGCTATAATCGTTCTATCAGCGCGATGGATCCCACAGCACATGCAGAGGTAATGGCTTTACGTGATGCAGCCCAGAATTTAGGTAATTATCGTTTATTGGATTGTATGTTGTTCGTTACCCTAGAGCCTTGCACTATGTGCATAGGGGCGCTTTTCCATGCCAGGATCAAGCGTCTTGTGTATGCTGCCGCAGATCCCAAGACAGGTGTCTGCGGAAGCGTGTTGAATTTACCAGCAGAATCAGGACTTAATCATCATTTGGAAGTGAGTGGTGGTGTGCTGGCAGACGAGGCGAGCAGCTTGCTGAAACAATTTTTTATCATGAAGCGGAGTTCTGGCAAGGCCACATTATTATGAGAATCCATATCAGCATTAACCGACAGCAACTTGTGCTGTTGAATGATGAGGGCAAAGTTGTCAGAGATTACTTGATATCTTCTGCCAGAAACGGTGTCGGTCAGCAGCGAGGAAGCTTCTGTACACCACTAGGCAAGCATATTATCCGTGCCAAAATTGGGGATAAATTGCCAGTCAATACCGTCTTCGTCAAACGTCGGCCTACTGGAGAAATTTACACGCCCAAACTGGCAGAACGCTTTCCCGGCCGGGACTGGATCCTGACACGTATCATGTGGTTGTCAGGATGTGAGATCGGTTTTAATCGATTAGGGCTGGTTGATACTATGCGCCGCTATATTTACATCCATGGTAGCCCCGATAGCGCAAAGATGGGCAAGCCCGGTTCGATCGGCTGTATCCGCATGCACAATTGTGATTTGCTGGATTTATTTGAGCAGGTGGCAGTGGGAACAGCCGTTGAGATTACTAGCTGAGCGCATTATTCCCGATTTTATTAGGAGATGGTCTGATATCTTCCCGGAAGCAATTTGTGATTAAGTGGCATGCTATTATCAGTCGAGGTAAAGATCATGCTAAGGGGTAATGGTAATGGTGACAGTGTCGATAAAAGTGCCATTAGCGATACCGTCCAGATTGTCATCAACAGCGAAAGTTATGGTATAAGTGCCGGGAGGAAGTCTATTTGCAGAAACATTCAAAATGGGAAAATGGTCGAATGCCCATAGATCACCACCATAGACGCGAACCGGCTGGTTTGATTGGATAAATTCAAATTGATCATTTAACCAGAATGTTCCCATTGGGGTAAGCGCTTGCACCCAGTAATCTACCTGATTATTTGCATAGACACCGGGATTGAGTGACACAGTAAGCGCCAAGATGTCGTCTTGTGTCAAGGCTAGGGAATCATTTAGCCGATTGGCAAAAATAGTGGGGGTGGGCGTTGATAGCTTGGGAGGATCAGGACTGGGTGCATCATTAAAAAACCATGAGATATTGCTGTTAAAGTAAATTCGACCGTGAATGATTGCGAAATGTACGGGATTGATTGCCATTGCGCTAATTTCACATGCTGAAAGGGATGCTCTACTGTTATCAAAACTAAAAACAATGTCGGCAGTATCAGTGAACCCAACAAATTCCAGTTTTAACGAATAATCATCGGCAGTGTTTGCTAATCCGTCCAGTCCGCTCATAGCCAGCCGCACAGTAGCCACATCATCTGCAGCCAATATACGTTGTATTTCGCCAGCAAAAATTCCCTGCTGCATGACGGCCTCGGTATTCTGGATATTGAATAACGCACCGACGCTACGAGCAGCATTTGCAGCAAAGGTGTTGCCAGGCGGAAGATCGGTTAGATCACGGCTATAAGTCGTTGTATCGACTTTTGTTGCGATACTGAATGGATTGTTGTTGCTTTTACGGAACCAGTGAAGATTAATGTCATCACCGCGTAAATCATCACCGGAACCAATGATGCCATCAGCCCCTTTGTCAAGGTTAAATTGATTGTCAGCACCCTTGATGGATTGAGTAAAATTTCTATCTGTGCCACCCAATCCTGATTCTGAGGCAAGATTGGGATGTCCTAGGCCAATACAATGTCCCAATTCGTGCAGTGCAACCGATTCAAAATCAAATTGGTTGGGAGGAACATTGCCGCTATCTGTGGTGATATTACCGAGTGTAGGAATCAAGTTATTCCAAGTAGTGATGACGTTCTGGATAGGAAGCACCATTTCTTGGGCATGAGGGGATGAGGGTGATATGCCAATCGTTACGGTTAGAATTCCGCCTGCACCACTGTAACCTGGAGGATGAGTAATGATATTGACGCCATATTCTTCTCCTGCGAATCCGAATGTTCCTGCAAAAGAGGACGAAGCTACACTGATTATCATTGAAAGTAATGCTAGCTTTAAGCCGGTGAGTCTGAGAAATTCGGGTTGAAGGCGTATGCGCGTCATCTTGATCTATCAAACATAAATGATCGGCGTTGCTTTAGCTGTCATGATGGGTATGCTGACAGATTTGTGGTTACTTGATTTTTTTAAGATCAGATCGTTGCATAATTGTTTTTAGCTGTTGCTGAATCGAGTGCAGGTGCTGAATTTCCTCAATATCGGGAAATTGTTCAGCTGTCCATTTAAGCCCGTGCCAGGAAATATTTTTTCTTGCATTAAGATCTCCCTGTTCAAATATTTCAGCAGATTGATATCGATTGGGATAAATTTCAATAATAGTAACAGGTGCATCCAAGATACTTTCAATTGGAGAAAAAAGTGCTTCCCGCTGTTGTTTGACTTCTTGTATCTTATTGCGGACAAGCGTCGAATCAAATTCCAGAATTTTTCTTTCTGTTAGTATACGCCATAAGTGATCCAGAGCATTGGGCTCCAGATAAGCTTCATAGGTGCCGGCCTGTTTCATATAGGGCGGGCGATAGATCTGTATATAGCCATCATTGAAAATGGTCAAAGAGGCGCTCTCCAGAGCATCTCTCGTGCCTCCCAGTGTTTCTCGGTAGAATACGATGATTGTGTTTTGCTGATGTGATCCAGAAGCGACCGGGATTAAACGTGATTCAGACGAAGTGGTTATTCCCTGAGCTGCGATACCCTGAATGGTATATAGCATTAAGAGTATCGTCAGCAAGAACGTTATCCACCCGCAACATTTGTTTTCCAGCAGAAATCTCATGATCGATGACCTCACCATCTATTTTGTAAGAAGCCTATTATTGACAATCATGACGGGGCTTGATCGATCACACCCATATGAAAACTAATCTGACCTTGGCGGCGTTCTTCCAGGTAGCGCTTCAAAGGATCATGAATCACGCGGAAAGCTATGTCATTCCATGGAATTTCGTGCTCATCGAAAAGCCTGACTTCCAGACTTTCTATCCCGGGAGAAAAATCCATATCCAGCAAACGAGCCTGAAACAGAAGATAGACTTGACTGATATGAGGCAAATTATAGACAGCGTATAAATCACCAATCTCTACTCTTGCATTGGCTTCTTCCAATGTTTCGCGGGCAGCTGCATGAGCTAATGTTTCATGGTTCTCCATAAATCCTGCAGGTACCGTCCATTTCCCTTGCTTGGGCGCAATTGCACGGCGGCACAATAGAATTTTGTCTTTCCATTCCGGAATACATCCAACGATCATTTTGGGATTCTGGTAATGAATGGTATGGCAAGTGGAACAGATAAAGCGAGGTAACGTGTCACCTTCAGGTATGCGCAATACGAGGGTAGCACTGCAATGACTACAGAATTTCATAGTTGTTGTATCCGGTCAACAAAGGGTATTCCAATACACAAGGCTGCAAATTCATTTTACGATATCAGGCTTTTTAGGGGGAATCACATCGTAATTTAGAGTCCGCGTTCCAATGGGAGGTTTAGGGATGGGCTTGACTGTAGAAATCGCAGGCTTTGCTGCAGGAAATATGTCAACCGCCGTAGTGGGGCTGGCAGTACTTTTATCGTCCGCTGGGCGGTCACTTGATTCGATCTTATTATCGGGCAGCAAGCTCTCATTGCTAATGGAATGAGTCTCTTCTGCGGGTGAAGACTCTGTAATGGCTGCATCATTTTCTTCCGCTAACCACCCATATGAAATGCCAGTGAGTATTGCTGCGAATAACAGTGCCGCTGCCGTTATTTTTCGCCAATCGAAAGGTGGTTTTTCGAAAACTGCAAGGGGTTCATCAGCAGTTTCTTCCGGGTGCGTGCCTTCAAGTGATTGCGGAATCTGATTGAGCTTGATGCGAATCTTGAGTTGTTGGTCGTTCATAATGAGAATGGATAGAAACATATCAACACTACCAGTTATTGTAGTGATCTAGAGATCAAACAGCGAGAAGATTTTAAGGGGAAAGCTGAATTCATGGTGCAAGTGTCATTTGATCGTAGTAGCGCGGATGATCTTTGAATCGTACTGACGTCAGCATTTCTGAAGGGTAAAATCATCAAAGCATACCCAATTAAAAAAACCATCACTGATTTACCTTTACAAGCGAATATCTTGGAATTGACATGAATGACTCCATCGAAACAATCCGGCAGCAAGTGGAAGCATTACGGGCAGCGATTGATATGCATAATTATCGGTATTATGTGCTGGACGCTCCGACCATCCCGGATGTGGAATACGACCGGTTGTTTCGTGAATTGCAGCAAATCGAGCAGCAATATCCTCAACTGGTGACTCCTGATTCTCCTACCCAGCGGGTAGGAGCTGCACCGCTCAAAGAGTTTATCCACGTTACTCATCGTACTCCCATGCTTTCCCTCAATAATGCGTTTGAAGATGCTGAGGTGGAAGCATTTGATCGACGTATACGCGAAGAGTTAAATATCGACGCTGTTGAATATACGGTAGAACCCAAATTTGACGGCTTGGCAGTCAGTCTGACCTATGAGCAAGGTGTATTAACGACAGGTGCAACACGTGGTGATGGCTATACGGGGGAGGATATTACGCTCAATTTGCGCACCATTAAATCGATTCCTTTGCACTTACCCATAGAGCAGCCACCTGCCTTGCTTGAGGTGCGTGGCGAAGTGCTGATATTGAAGGCAGATTTTGAACGGCTTAATCTGGAGCAGCAGAAAAAAGGTGAAAAGATCTTTGCTAACTCACGTAATGCGGCAGCAGGTTCGCTCAGGCAGCTTGATCCTGGCATTACAGCGAAGCGCAGGCTGACTTTCTTTGCCTATGGCGTCGGTGTTCATGAAGGCGAGCCTACGCCCTATAGTCAACACAGTGAAATCATTGCCTACCTGAGATCATTGTATTTTCCGATTGCGCACGAGTATAAAGTGGTTACCGGGGTCACGGCATTATTGGCTTGCTACCATCAGATGGCGACTTTGCGTGATAAGCTACCTTATGATACCGATGGTGTTGTTTATAAAGTGAACAGCTTGACGCAACAGGAAAAACTGGGGTTTGTCTCGCGTGCACCACGATTCGCCATTGCGCATAAATATCCTGCGCAGGAAGCAGCGACCGAATTACTTGGTATTGATGTACAAGTTGGTAGAACGGGCGCTTTGACACCTGTGGCAAGATTGGTGCCAGTTTTTGTCGGCGGTGTGACCGTAACCAATGCGACGCTGCATAATGAAGATGAAGTCAAACGCAAGCAGATTATGATTGGTGATAAGGTCATTGTACGCCGGGCAGGAGATGTCATTCCTGAAGTGGTGGGAATTGTCCCTGAACAGCGGCCACCTCACACAAAACCTTTTTTAATGCCCGATCACTGTCCAGTGTGCGGTGCACGGGCAGTGCGCCTGCCGGGAGAAACAGTCACACGGTGTACCGGTGGTTTGTTTTGTCCGGCGCAGCGCAAGCAGGCGATTTTGCATTTTGCTTCGCGCCGTGCCATGGATATCGAAGGACTCGGTGAAAAATTGGTCGATCAATTGGTAGATCATGCCATCGTGCGTACCCCCGCTGATCTTTATAAACTCGGTATTGCCGCATTGGCCAATCTGGAGCGTATGGCCGAGAAATCAGCTAATAATGTTCTGCTGGCAATTGAAAAAAGCAAACGGACTACGCTTCCCCGCTTTATTTATGCACTGGGCATTCGCCATGTAGGCGAATCTACTGCTAAGGAACTGGCGCATTTTGCCGGCCAGCTTGATCGCTTGATGGCGATGAAGGTGGAACAGTTGCAGCAAATTCCGGATATCGGTCCGGTCGTGGCGCAGAGTATTGCCGATTTTTTTGCCGAGCAGCACAATCGGGAAGTGATCGAGCAATTGCGCAGCAGCGGTGTCAGTTGGCAAGAAAGCGCTGAAGTGGCTATACCAGCCAGCAGCCCTATTCGTGGCAAGACTTTTGTTCTGACTGGAACGTTACCCAACATGAGCCGAGAGACTGCGAAAGAAAGAATCGAGCATTTCGGTGGAAAGGTCACAGGCAGTGTTTCCTCAAAAACTGATTATGTGGTGGTGGGTGCTGATCCTGGTAGCAAATATGGCAAAGCTGTGGAATTGAAAATTATGATATTGGATGAAGCAGCATTGCTGGAATTGCTTGATGGCTGTGCGAGCAGCAGTTGATATTGATATGTTGATTTATTAACCGATCAGAAAGCAAGACAACTGTTGATGGATACAGAGTTGCTCGTATGCGTGCAAATGTTAATGAAAACAGTTGAACATGAGGACAAAGAGATTACCACGGTGTAATCGAGTCAACATTTATTAGTTTTTTGTGTAATAGAAGGTGTGGTGGTGCTTAGGCTCTGGAATTTGGCAGATTTATTTTGTTACGGGTCCTTACCGGATAATAATTGCTTTTACTGATTTTCCCGCTGGATTTCGATTTTTTGTATGAGACTCGCTATAATCGCAAGCTTTGAAGCGAGCGTATTCATTGGAAAGCATCATCGCGCCTGAATTTGACAGAGGGAGTCGTACTGCTTTTGGATGATGTACTTGACGAAGGATTCACACTTGCTACGATTCATTAGCGTATTAGGAATAATGATGCAAAAGCATTTTATAGCGATGCTCACAGATGAAACTATTGATTAGGCAAAACCGGGATGAGCAGATTTTATCGGTATGACATTGCCAGGCTCAATATCTATTTAACTATGGCATGGATAGAGAAGGTCTATGGTGAATATAACTACAATTTATGCCATTAAGGGATAAAGTAGAAAAAAGTATGCTTGCAATTATTGGTGGTAGCGGGATGACCAAGCTTGCTTGTCTGAAAATATCTCATCGGCAGATCGTGAGAACGCCTTATGGTGAGCCATCCGGACCTTTGACCTTTGGCAAAATCCATGATCAGGAAATTGTATTTCTGGCGCGACATGGTCACGGCCATACTATTCCACCACATGCGGTCAATTACCGCGCGAATCTCTGGGCGCTGCATTTATTTAAACCAAAAAAGGTTATTGCGGTCGTATCGGTAGGTGGCATCCGCGCAGATTTGATCCCGGGTAGGGTAGTGGTGCCAGATCAAATTATTGATTATACCTATGGCCGGAATTTCACCTATTTTGATAATACCGATAGGCCTATTACTTATACTGATTTTACCCATCCTTTTTGTCTGGATACGCGCAACTATTTACTGACAGCCGCAAGAGAGGCAAACGAAAACATTATCGATGGGGGAGTTTATGCTGTTACGCAGGGGCCGCGGCTTGAGACGGCGGCAGAGGTGAATCGGTTGGAGCGAGATGGAGTAGATATGATCGGCATGACCGGTATGCCAGAAGCAGTACTCGCCAAGGAATTGGGATTGCCTTATGCCGCCATTGCGGCGGTGGCGAACTATGCGGCAGGGCGTGGCACCAGCGTTCGAGCGATTCCGTTAGAGGAAGTTTATGCCGTTTTGGAGAACGCCATGGTAAGTGTACGAAATATATTGGAACATTTGGTAAAAATAAATGACGATTAGAACTGTTTTGAGAATGGGTGATTCACGCCTGTTACAAGTGGCAAAGAAAGTAAATACATTCAACACACCCGAACTCGATGGGTTGATTCAGGATATGCGCGATACGATGGCTGCGCTAAATGGCGCTGGATTGGCTGCACCGCAAATTGGCATTGATCAGCAGGTGGTTATATTTGGTGTGGAATACAATCCGCGCTATCCGGAGGCTGAGACGGTGCCTTTTACCGTCTTGATTAATCCTGTTTTGACACCTTTGACAAAAAAGATGGAAGAAGACTGGGAAGGATGTTTGAGTGTTCCAGGTATGCGTGGTATGGTTCCCCGCTATACCCGGTTACGCTACCGAGGTGTCGATCAGTATGGCAATACCATTGACCGAAGCGTCGATGGTTTTCATGCGCGTGTGGTGCAACATGAATGTGATCATCTCCACGGCATACTTTATCCGATGCGCATTACGGATTTTCGCAAATTTGGTTTCACGGCAGTATTATTTCCAGGTCAGGAAGTCATGGACGAGTAATCTGTATCAGGGAAGCAGCAAGATTACCAGGGCTTCACCACGACGAGCATGACTACTGCAAATAAGATAACGACAGGAATTTCATTGAACCAGCGATAATAAACATGGCCGTGTTGATTGCGATCATGTTTGAAATTAATCAATAGTTTGCCGCAATAAATATGGTATGCAATCAACAGCAGGACCAGTGCTAATTTGGCATGCAGCCAGGCGCCAGAGAAACCGTAACCGAGCCATAACCAAGTTCCGAATATCAGCGTTAACAATGCTCCTGGTGTCATGATACCGTAATAAAGTTTGCGTTCCATCACTTTGAAGCGTTCATTTCCTGGCTGGTCGTTACACATGGCATGATAAACAAACAATCGAGGTAAATAGAACAAGCCAGCAAACCAGGTAACCATGAAAATAATATGTAATGATTTAATCCAGAGCATAGAGGGTAACCTTTAAATTTTGGGAAAAAGTATGTTCGATAAATCCTGTCATCTTGTAAAGTATAACTGTTAGTTGAATAGTTTTAACTTGTTGGACACCAGCGCAGTGTCAAGCAAAGTTGTTGTATGAGCGCAGGGTTTTGCACGCAAAGGCTGATTATTCTTTAAGCTTGATATTGATTTTGCCATCTGTCACTTGAATATTTTCGACGCCTTCGGAAAAGGATTGCCAGAATCCTGGGTCGACACCAAATTCACTGACCAGATCGATATTTTTTATGCCACCCAGCCAAGCGTTAGGGATGGGGATACCCATGATGCTGACACCTTTGAGGATAATGACGGGTTTGTCATGCTGATAGGCCATGCCGATGCCGGCATTGAAACGGAGTGTTTTGCCACCCAGTACCGGAAAATCCTCTTCAAGTGGAATGAGCAGCTTTGCGCTGACGAGATTATCGGCCAGATCGATGGCCAGCTTCTGTGCAAGATCGGTATTTTTAGCGAGTAATGCATTCAGCTCCCGTTCGGTGAAGCTGATTTCACGCGGGGCATTTTCTTCAGAATAGGGTTCCGGTTTCAGGAATCCGTCTTCACCGATCTCATGATTTTCTTTTTCATTCATTGTGCGCGATGAGAATTCAGGCGCATAGCCGAGCGCATGCAGTTTGGCCGTAAGTGTTTTTTCTTCCTTTGTACTGAGTATAACTGGGGTAAACGAGGTGGTGAAAATGTAGGTCTTGAGTACCCAGTAAGTGCCCGCTATAGTGACAGCGATGGTGAGTAGCACAATCAGCAGGATATGACTCCAGCGCATATGAGCAGTTTCTTTATTGGTGTGTTCAGTAGGATGCATATGTTTAGGTGACTGAGGAGTTAACGTCGCCCGTCATACCACATCGATAGCCATTTTTTGTCATGCAGCGATCGGTAGGGATGGAGGATAAGACGTAAAAATTGTCCAAAAATTTCTCGCTTGCTATAGAGTTTAATTTTTCTTGCCGATGTTACGAGAGGGTGGGTTGTTAGAATCGTAAATTTGAGACGGTGGGCCTGGCCCCACTTTTTGAGTTTTTGACTGAATTCAATCTCCTCTGCTGCGTAGAGTTCCAGATTGAAACCACCTATTTCATGAAATGCTTTACTGTTACATACCATTAATGCACCTGCGGCCCAGCCGAATAAAACGGATAATACTGTCCATAGCTTTAATATTGCATTTGCCCACCAGGGCTGTCCTGGCATCAGCAGGGTGCTGCCAGCACCGACATGCTTGCCTTCCTTGATCAATCGAAAGATATCGGTTAATAATTCCTTGCTCAGCAGACAATCCGCATCCAGAAATATCAGCCAGTCTCCAGTGGCAGCGGCAGTGCCAGCAGTACGTGCGCGGGCAATGTGATTGATTGGTTCAAAAATGACGCGTGCTCCCGCCTGCTTTGCCAGCTTGGCTGTGTTGTCGGTAGAATTGTTATCGACCACGATGATTTCGTGAGTAAAACCAAAATTATGGTTGGCGGCAAGTGCTTCAGTAACAAACTGTAAACACTGACCAATCAAACGTTCTTCGTTGAAAGCTGGAATAATGATTGAAATATGCATGAAAAATATACTCTCATCAATATATTGCTGGCATGATGATAGCAAGTTTTAGAGATACGCTTCTTTATTAAATTAATCCGTACAACAATCATGATTTGGAAACCTAATGTTACGGTTGCCGCCGTTATCGAGCAAAATGGCAAATATCTATTGGTAGAAGAAGATCAACAGGATCAGGGCATACAACTCAATCAGCCCGCCGGGCATTTGGAACCTGGCGAATCCATTATTGAGGCGAGTATCCGGGAAGTACTGGAAGAAACGGCTTATACTTTTATTCCCCAATGGCTGATAGGCATTTACCACTGGCATTCTTACGCTGCTGACACAACTTTCCTGCGTTTTGCGCTGTCTGGTATGGTGACTGACTTTGATCCGAATCGAACGCTGGATAGTGGCATTTTGTGTGCTGCCTGGTTTGATCTGCATGAGATTCGTGAACGCAGTAGCTGCCATCGCAGTCCACTGGTGATGCAATGTATCGAAGATTATTTGGCTGGGAAACGCTATCCTCTGGAAATTATTACACATTATGATTGAAGTCATGAGGAAACAGCGTGTCATAGTAGGGATGTCCGGGGGGGTAGACTCTTCTGTTGCAGCCCTTTTATTAAAAGAACAGGGTTATGAAGTGATCGGTTTGTTCATGAAGAACTGGGAAGATGATGATACTGATGAATATTGTTCATCCCGCCAGGATTTCATCGATGCGGCATCAGTAGCAGACGTTATCGATATTCCGCTGGAAGTAATTAATTTCTCGGCCGAATATAAAGAACGCGTATTCAGTATGTTTCTCGCCGAATATAAAGCCGGGAGAACACCTAATCCGGATGTATTGTGTAATGCTGAAATCAAGTTCAAGGCTTTTCTCGATCATGCTATTACCCTTGGCGCAGATTATATTGCCACGGGCCACTATGCGCAGGTACGTAGGGTCAATGATTCGTATCAGTTATTGAAGGGTGAGGATGGCAACAAGGATCAGAGCTATTTCCTGTATCGTTTAAACCAAGAGCAACTGGCAAAAGCATTATTTCCTGTTGGTCATCTTTACAAGCGCGAGGTGCGTCAAATCGCACTTGAGCACAAGTTACCGAATTTTTCTAAGAAGGACAGCACTGGCATCTGTTTCATCGGCGAGCGGCCCTTCCGTGAGTTTCTCAATCGGTATTTACCGCATGAACCAGGAGAAATCCAGACGCCAGAAGGGAAGGTAGTCGGCAAGCATATCGGCCTGATGTATTACACTATCGGGCAACGGCAGGGACTGGGTATTGGTGGTACCAAAGATGGCACTGAAAAGCCGTGGTTTGTTGCAGCTAAAGATATGGCAAGAAATGTATTGATCGTGGTGCAGGGGCATGACCATGCGACATTGCTCCGATCTACCTTATGGGCGACTGATCTGTCCTGGATCAGTGGTAAGGCACCTCATTGCAACTGGGTGTATGCAGCAAAAACCCGTTACCGACAAATTGATGCACCCTGTGCTATTAACCGTATTGGTCAAGGCAGCTGCCAAATTGACTTTGCGCAGCCACAATGGGCAGTGACTCCAGGGCAATCTGTAGTGGTGTATGAAAGCAAGGTATGTCTCGGTGGAGGGGTGATCACTGGCAGTGAATGATTGGTGTTCATGGCGAACTTGCCGCAGCATTCAACTGGCTTTATCTGTTGGTGCCGTACTGATAAAGGATTCGCGTTGCTCCAGTTTATCAATCAATTTGGCAAGATTGGGATAAGATTTGCGCCAATCGATTTGCGGAAAACGAAATGTCAAATAGCCCATCGCACAGCCCAAAGCGATATCGGCCAGTGTCATTGTCTCTTCTTCACACCAGTCGTTACTGTCCAGTGCCATGGCAGCGGCCGCTAAGCCCAAATCAATTTTCTTTTGCTGACGGCTTATCCATTCTTGATTTTGCTGGTTCTCAGGGCGTTTAAGTTCCAGGAAAATGGTTGCTGCAGCATCACAGATACCATCTGCCAGTGCTTCCCAACGCTTTACTGCCCATCGATGAGGGCCAGATTCTGGAATAAGGCGGAAAGTGGAATCGGTATGCTCCAGAGAATCCAAATATTCTGCAATCACGCGTGAGTCAAACAGTGTTTTCCCATTATCCATAATCAGGACAGGGATCTTACCCAGCGGGTTGTGAGTGGTAACGTGGCTATCGGTATTCCAGGGAATATCGATAGCAAAATCATAGTTGATGTACTTCTCAGTCAGAATAATGCGAATTTTGCGTACATAGGGACAGGTCAATGATCCAATCAGTTTCATGGGGTTATCCTTTGATTAACTGGAGATGCTGATTATACGCAGCTGCGCCATTCATGGTGATAACGGCCTATGTTAAAATATCCATTAAAACAAGGACACAGAAAAAAATGAGTTTTTCCCCTATTTATGCGCTTTCTCCGCTGGATGGTCGCTATCACAATAAAGTTGAGGATTTGCGGCCCTATTTCAGTGAGTTTGCCTTGATTCGCTACCGGGTGCGAGTAGAAATTGAATGGCTCAAGGCATTAAGCAATGAACCAGCCATCTCAGAGGTGCCTGTCTTTTCTCCTGCTACGATGGCGCAACTGGATAATCTGACAGAGAATTTTTCCAGCGCTGATGCGGAAGCGGTCAAAGTGATCGAAATGCATACCAACCATGATGTCAAGGCGGTCGAATATTGGCTGAAAGCATCTTTGTCAGAAAATGCTGAAATTAGTCGCGTGGCTGAATTCATTCACTTTGCCTGCACTTCGGAGGATATCAATAATCTTTCGTACGGCATGATGCTGCAAGCAAGCTGCAATCAGGTGATGCTGCCGATGCTCCAAAAAATTATCGACAGTCTGACGCGCTTGGCGCATCAACTGGCAGATGTTGCCATGCTGGCTCGTACCCATGGTCAACCTGCTACACCCACAACCATGGGTAAGGAAATCGCCAATGTGGTGTATCGTTTGCAGCGTGGCTATGACCAACTTGCGAACGTGTCCATTTTAGGCAAAATCAATGGTGCGGTGGGCAATTACAACGCGCATACCATTGCCTATCCTATGCTGGACTGGGAAAAATTTGCTGGAGCTTTTGTTGAGAAACTAGGCCTGACTTTTAATCCCTATACCACCCAGATTGAGCCGCATGACACCATCGCGGAGCTGTTTGATGCTTATGCACGTATCAATACGATCCTGCTGGATATGGACCGCGATATGTGGGGGTATATTTCACTCGGTTATTTCAGACAGAAAACCAAGGAAGGAGAAGTAGGCTCATCTACCATGCCGCACAAGGTCAACCCCATCGATTTCGAGAACTCGGAGGGCAATCTGGGCATGGCCAACGCGTTACGCAGGCATCTGAGCGATAAGCTTCCTGTCTCACGCTGGCAGCGCGATCTGACTGATTCAACCGTACTGCGCAACATGGGGGTAGCGCTTGGGTATATGTTGTTAGCCTACGATTCCTGTCTAAAAGGATTAGGTAAGCTGGAGATCAATACCGCGCGATTACAACAGGATTTGCAGGATTCCTGGGAGGTGCTGGCAGAACCTATTCAAACGGTCATGCGTCGTTATGGAGTAGCCAATCCTTATGAACAGCTTAAAGCACTGACGCGCGGTAAGGCGGATATTACTCAGGAGACCTTGCATCAGTTTATTGCCAATCTGGCAATTCCTGAAGCTGACAAGAAACGTTTATTGGAATTAACCCCGCAGAATTACACAGGATTGGCGGCCCGGCTGGCCACCAAAATCGGCAGCTAGCGATCACTATTTTCCATCGATTTTTTAGTGTATTAAGAATAACGTTGTAGCAATTTTTCTTGTGATTAGGCTATTTGCTAATCTAAATGAGTTGAACGGGTTGAAATTGGAATAACGATCCCAATATAACATCCCACAATCGGGAGGTAAGTATGCAAGAATCAAATAAATCACAAACAGATGAACAGGAGTTGATACCGGTGAGCGGTGAAATAAATGAAGCTGAAGCTTCCAAAGATAAAAATACCCATGAGACCGAGTCACAAGTGGAGATAATGCCCAGTCTTGAGGAGTTACTGAAAGAGGCTGAGTTAAATGCAGCTGAACATCATGATGCCTGGCTGCGTGCCAAAGCAGAAGCTGAAAATATCCGTAAGCGAGCTCAAGCAGATATTGCTAATGCACATAAATATGCTATTGAAAAATTTTCTACTGAATTGCTAGCGGTCATGGATAGCCTTGAAGCTGCGTTGGCGGTCGAGAATGCGACACTGGAGAATTTTAAAAATGGCGTGGAATTGACACAGAAGCAGCTAGCTGCTGTTTTCGAGAAATTCAATATTAAGGTTATCAATCCAGATGGTGAGAAATTTGATCCCCATCAACATCAGGCAATGTGTATGGTGGAATCAGAACTTGCCCCAAATACAGTTACCCAAGTATTACAGAGAGGCTATATGCTGCATGATCGGGTGATTCGTCCGGCAATGGTAGCGGTTTCAAAGGGTAAAGATACTTGAGATTTCGGTAGAAGTCTCCATTTCCAGATTTTAGATAAATTGTTAGTTTTAACCTCTTAAAGGATCGAGCAAGTATGGGAAAAATAATTGGGATCGACCTGGGTACCACCAACTCGTGTGTCGCAGTGATGGAGAGTGGTAAACCCAAGGTGATTGAAAATTCGGAAGGTGCACGAACAACTCCTTCCATCGTGGCTTACACGGATGATAGTGAAATTCTGGTAGGTGCTGCTGCTAAACGGCAAGCCGTGACCAATCCAAAGAATACCTTGTTTGCCGTAAAACGGCTCATCGGCCGCCGTTTCGACGAAGACATGGTGCAGAAGGACATTAAAATGGTGCCGTACAGTATTGTTCGCGCCGATAATAATGATGCCTGGGTTGAAGTACGTGGCAGGAAGATTGCGCCACCTGAGATTTCAGCACAAGTGCTGATAAAAATGAAAAAAACGGCTGAAGATTATCTGGGAGAACCGGTAACCGAAGCAGTCATCACAGTACCTGCCTACTTTAATGATTCGCAACGGCAGGCTACCAAGGATGCAGGCCGGATTGCAGGTTTGGAAGTCAAGCGCATTATCAATGAACCGACTGCGGCTGCTTTGGCTTTCGGCATGGATAAAAAAGAAGGTGACCGTAAGATTGCCGTATATGACTTGGGTGGTGGCACTTTCGATATTTCCATTATTGAAATAGCAGAGGTAGAAGGCGAGCATCAATTTGAGGTGCTTGCTACCAATGGAGATACCTTCCTCGGGGGGGAGGATTTTGACTCGCGGGTGATCGAATATCTGGTTGATGAATTCAAGAAAGAAAGCGGTATTGATCTGAGAAAAGACATGCTAGCCCTGCAGCGTCTGAAAGATGCAGCAGAGAAGGCCAAAATTGAGCTGTCATCCAGTCAACAGACAGAGGTCAATCTGCCTTATATCACGGCAGATGCTTCAGGACCGAAACATCTTGCGATCAAAATCACCCGCGCCAAATTGGAGAGTTTGGTGGAAGAATTGGTCGAACGCACGATTGCACCATGCCGTACTGCAATTAAAGATGCAGGTTTGTCTTTCTCGGATATCGATGACGTGATTCTGGTGGGTGGACAAACCCGCATGCCTAAAGTGCAGGATAAGGTTAAAGAGATTTTTGGCAAAGAGCCACGTAAGGATGTCAATCCGGATGAAGCGGTGGCAATTGGCGCGGCGATTCAGGGTGGTGTATTAAAGGGTGATGTCAAGGACGTGCTGTTGTTGGATGTGACGCCGTTATCGTTAGGCATTGAAACCCTCGGTGGTGTCATGACCAAGCTGATTCAAAAGAATACGACCATCCCGACCAAAGCACAGCAGGTGTTTTCCACGGCGGATGATAATCAGACTGCAGTGACGATTCACGTACTGCAAGGTGAGCGGGAAATGGCATCGGGTAATAAAAGCTTGGGACAGTTTAATCTGACAGATATTCCATCAGCGCCACGCGGCATGCCGCAAATTGAAGTGACTTTCGATATTGATGCAAACGGTATATTGCATGTATCAGCCAAAGACAAAGCGACTGGTAAGGAAAACAAAATCAAGATTCAGGCGAGCTCAGGTTTGTCGGAAGATGAAATTCAACGCATGGTCAAGGATGCCGAGGCACATGCTGAAGAGGATAAGAAAGTATTGGAACTGGTCAACAGCCGCAATCAGTGCGATGCCATGATTCACTCAGTCAGAAAGTCGCTGACAGAACATGGCGACAAACTGGCAGCAGATGAAAAAGCAAAAATAGAAGCTGCACTGAAAGATGCGGAAGATGCACTTAAGTCAAATGACAAGGATACAATTGAAGCAAAAACCCAAGCACTAACCGAAGCTTCTCAAAAACTGGCAGAAAAGATTTATTCGCAGGAACAGACACAGTCAGCGCATGCTAAGACTGAATCAGCTTCTGCTAAGAAAGATGAGAAGACAGTAGAAGGTGAAGTGGTTGATGCTGAATTTGAAGAAGTGAAAGATAAGAAATAATTTCTTTTTAGCTAGTTGTAATTGGCGCTAAGACGCAGAGATGCGAGGATAAAAAGATTCCTTGTTTGCTCTGCGTTTTGATATTTCCTTGTAGGAAAATCATTAACTTTTTAAATCAGAATTAAACTGGATTTGAATAAAGGTAGCAAAATGATCATCCAGTCAATTTGCTGCTTTGACCAGATCCTGATAGCCGGAAATTTTTATGAGCAAACGCGATTATTATGATGTGCTTGGTGTCGGCAGAGATGCTGACGAGAGTGAAATTAAAAAAGCTTATCGTAAGCTGGCGATGAAATATCATCCAGACCGGAATGCTGGCGATGCAAAGGCGGAGGAGCGTTTCAAAGAAGCTAAAGAAGCGTATGAGATCCTGTCTGATGCCAGTAAACGGACTGCCTATGATCAGTATGGCCATGCAGGTGTAGATGCTAGTGCGGCAGCAGGTGCGGGGGCGCATGGATTTGGCGATGCATTCAGCGATATTTTCAGTGATATTTTTGGCATGCGTGGTGGCGGAGGGCGATCCAACATTCATCGCGGTGCAGATTTACGCTATAACCTGGAAATTACCTTAGAACAAGCTGCCCGTGGTGCTGAAACCAAGATTCGCATTCCTACCATGGTGATTTGTGATACTTGCCATGGTGATGGTGCCAAGCCTGGCACTTCACCGAAAACCTGCACGACATGTGATGGGCATGGTCAGGTCAGAATGCAGCAAGGTTTTTTCTCTATCCAGCAAACATGTCCCAAATGTCATGGCAGTGGCAAAATTATTGCTACCCCATGCTCATCATGCCATGGCGCGGGCCGCGTCAAGCAGCATAAAACCTTGAGTATTAAAATCCCGCAAGGTGTTGACGAAGGTAATCGCATTCGTATCTCAGGCGAGGGTGAAGCGGGGATCAATGGCGGCCCGCCAGGGGATCTGTATGTTGTAATTCATTTATCAAGCCATCCCGTGTTCCAACGTGATGGCAATGATTTACATTGTGAGATACCCATTAGCTTTACCGCAGCAGCTTTGGGTGGAGAAATTGAGATCCCTACTCTGGATGGTCATGCGAGAATCAAGATTCCTGCGGAAACACAAACCGGCAAGATTTTCCGTTTGCGGAACAAAGGAGTAAAAGGTGTACGTAGTCACGCTGCTGGTGATCTCTTATGTCATGTGGTGGTGGAAACACCTGTCAACCTTACTTCACGCCAGAAGGAATTGTTGCAGGAGCTGGAAGATATTAGCCAGAAAGATAATTCTCGTCATAGTCCACGAGCTAAATCATGGATGGAAAAAGCGCGTGAATTCTTCTCAGAATGAAGTTAAATCTGCTTGCTTTATCTCATCAGTTATTGACAGTAGGTGTAAGGGATAGGTCTGGCAGGCGCTGGTTTATTGAGAGATAATTATCATCTCATAGATAATTTTTAATCTTCTAGAAGGGTAGTGAGTTTGCGTGCAAGAGTACAAAAAAGTGAAAATTTTTTAGATGCTTTTTAAGCTCTGCCTGCATTTAATTACTGTCGCAATCCATCATATCTGACCCAATGCGTTACGCTGCTTGCGGTATTAATCACGGCGCAACTGGCAATTATTTAAAGTGACATAGCTTTTTATCTTGATTTAGCAAAGTAACTGCAAAGTAGAAATATATGTTGAAATATCCGCAATGGCTGCACTTTGCTGTAATGGTCAGTATGCTGGTTATCATTTCACATGCTGATAACCTTGGAGCTAATAATCTAATAAACTTTTTAAAGAGCAGTAGAGTAGAATTGGGTGGCTGGATTAATGCTGGCGCAACTTTTAATCCCAGTCAGACTGACGGCTATAATGGCCCTGTCATTTTTGCCGATCAAGCCAATCGGTTCCAGCTCAATCAATTCAATGTGTTTATGCGCCGTTCCGTAGTATCAACAGGTGATGCATGGGATTTTGGTGGACGCGTTGATTTCATGTTTGGAACAGATGCTATTTTTACGCAAGCTTTTGGTGTGCCAACTTTCGACGTCAATACTGGCGAGCCACGCAGTAGAAGTAACTGGGATCTGGATTTGTGCTGTGCTTCTACGCGTACTTACGGTATTGCACTTCCACAAACTTACTTAGAAGCTTATGCGCCCCTTGGGAAGGGACTCAACGTCAAAATAGGTCATTTCTACACCCCCACTGGTTTTGAAACAGTGCCTGCACCCGATAACTTCTTTTATACGCGCGCTTATACCTTGAATATCGGTGAGCCTTTTACGCATACCGGTTTGCTGGCAAATTACCATTTCAATGAGAACTGGTTAATCATGGGGGGGGCGATTACTGGCAGTGCTATGGGTGGCTGGGACGGTGGTTGGGATAAAGAATTGGGTAACTGGGGTGGAATTGCTGGTTTTACTTGGACCAGCGACAATCATGCAACCACACTTCATCTCTCCGGCACTTATAGCGAAACGTCTACACGGAGTAGTGAGCCTTGGGGGTTTTATAACATTGTGCTGCAGCACAAGATTACTCCTAAAACCCTGCTGGTTTTACATCATGTATATGGCCATGCTGGTGGGGTCTTGCTAAATAATCAGAAATACACCAATGTAATAAAAGATGCTGAATGGTATAGTTTTATCACCCATCTCTACTATGATCTCACGGATAGCTTGTCAATAGGAATACGGGGTGAGTGGTTTCGTGATGCTGATGGTTTTCGTAATCCATCGCCTTTCCGGGTAGCGGCTGCTACCAATATTGTGAATGGGAGAGTGGTTAGTTACGCAGGCGATATCAGCAGTGTAACTGTTGCGCCCGCTGATTATTATGCCGTGACTATTGGTATGAACTGGAAGGTGGCTAAGGCACTGAAACTTAAATCGGAATTGTTACGGAAACTTAAGATTCGTCCCAACATACGCTACGATAGGGTAGATGCTTATAAAACTGCTGCTTATAGGCCTTTTGCCGGCAATAAAGATCAGATCTTGTTTTCACTCGATTTCTTACTTCCTTTTTAACAATCGATTAGGGTGCTCAACGTAACAATAGCATATTGGGATTTGTACTTTGGACAGCTAACAAGCTGAAAGATATATCAAATGATAGGGGTCGCTAGAAGTGGTCCTATTAATTTCCGTCACGATGATTAAAGCTGCCGGTTTTAGCTGGTAATTATTTAGTTCGTGATAAAATTGCTACCTGAAAAGCTGATCTAACACCTGCTTATTTCCTGCACGATTACTTGTTTCACTGATATAAAAAATGCTGCTGATGATCGACAATTATGATTCTTTCACCTATAACCTGGTGCAATATTTTGGTGAACTGGGGGAGGAAGTCGAGGTTTTCCGTAATGATGAAATAACGCTGGAACGTATTAAACAGCTTCATCCTGACAGAATAGTCATTTCACCTGGTCCTTGCACGCCGAATGAAGCGGGGATTTCCGTGCCATTGCTTAGGGATTATAGTGGACACGTTCCTACACTGGGGGTATGCCTGGGTCACCAGAGCATCGGACAGGCGTTCGGTGGTCGCATTGTTCACGCCAAACAACTCATGCATGGCAAGACTTCTCTGATTTTCCACCATGATGTCGGGGTATTTCGTGGCTTACCCAATCCGTTTGTGGCGACACGCTATCATTCTCTCGTAATTGAACGCGAAAGCTTGCCGGATTGCCTGGAGATTACCGCCTGGACAGAAGATGGCGAAATCATGGGAGTGCGTCATAAATCACTACCGATTGAGGGGGTACAGTTTCACCCGGAATCGATCCTGAGCGAGCATGGTCACCAACTACTCAAAAATTTTCTGGTTGGCGGGTGAACAGTCAGATATTCAGTCCTTTCATCAAGTAATTTAATCAGTGAGCCCACAAGAGATATTGATTCGCCTGATCGAGCATCGGGAAATTCCATACGATGACATGCTGGTGCTGATGCGGCAAATCATGTGTGGTGAGTTGTCACCGGTGATGATCGCGGCAATCATCGCCGGTTTGCGCGTAAAAAAAGAAACTATCAATGAGATTGCTGCCGCAGCGCAGGTGATGCGCGAGTTTGCCAGCCGGGTGGATGTGTCTGATCTGACCCATCTGGTCGATACCTGTGGTACCGGCGGCGATACTTCCCATACTTTCAATGTATCGACTGCATCCGCCTTTGTTGCGGCTGCAGCAGGTGCGCAAGTGGCCAAACATGGCGGTCGTTCGGTTTCCAGTAAATCGGGCAGTGCGGATGTGCTGGAAGCAATAGGAATCAATTTGACTCAAACACCTCAGCAAATCGCTCAATCGATTGATCAAATCGGTGTCGGCTTCATGTTTGCACCCAATTTCCATAATGCTATGAAATACGCAGCACCAGTGCGGCGTGAACTGGGTGTGCGTACCTTATTCAATATTCTGGGGCCGCTGACCAATCCTGCTGGCGCCAGGAATCAGTTACTGGGCGTATTTGATGTTCGGTTGGTTAGCATCATTTCGCGTGTGTTACAGCGCCTCGGCAGCCATCATGTCATGGTTGTCCACGGCTATGATGGTCTGGATGAAATTACCATTACCGGCGAAACTAAGGTGGGCGAGCTTAAGCAGGGGGAAATTTATGAATATACCATCCAGCCGGAGGATTTCGGTATTACCAGCGCGCCGATTGAAACAATCAAAGTTTCCGATCTAAGCCATGCGAAAGAAATGTTGCTGTCGGTGCTGGACAACCAGGCCGGACCAGCGAGAGACATTGTGCTGCTGAATGCAGGTGCGGCTATTTATGTGGCAGGAATCACTACATCGCTTGCTGAAGGGGTTGAGAAAGCACGCAGTATTCTCGCCAGTGGTGCGGCAATGAAAAAGATGCAGGAATTAATCGCATTTTCCAATCATAAAAGTAGCTAGGATTTAAGCATGTCCGATATTCTAAATAAAATTCTTACTGTCAAAGTACAGGAAATTGCCGCTGCCAAGGCATCAAAACCATTGGCGGCGATGAAAGCAGAGGCTCAAGCAGCAGTGGCACCACGCAATTTTGTTGGTGCAATTCGTACCAAAATTGATCAAGGTTTGCCTGCTATAATCGCTGAAATCAAAGCGGCGAGCCCTAGTAAAGGGTTATTGCGTGGATGGCTAAAGTCAGCAATGGCGCCTGCTGATCTGATTATGGGAAATACACGCAATGCAGTGATCGAAGATTTTGATCCAGCTCAGATTGCGGCAAGTTATGCCAGGCATGGCGCTGCCTGTTTGTCAGTTCTGACAGATAAACAGTTTTTCATGGGAAGTGCGGACTATTTAAAGCAGGCACGCGCCGCCTGTGAGTTACCGGTGTTACGCAAGGACTTCATGCTCGATGATTATCAGGTATATGAGGCCCGTGCCATGGGTGCAGATTGTATCCTGCTAATTGTTTCTGCTTTTTTGCTGTTTCCTTATCCCGATGAAAAACACGCAATCGATCCGCTCGCTCGCATGCTTGAGCTTGAGTCGCTGGCACATGCACTTGGTATGGCGGTGCTGGTTGAAGTGCATGATGCAAATGAACTTGATCTTGCCTTGCAATTGGCTACGCCTCTGATTGGCATTAACAATCGGAATTTACGTACTTTTGAAACTCGTCTCGATACTACTTTGCAATTGATTGAGCGCATTCCACCAGAGAGAATCATCGTTACTGAAAGTGGTATCAAGACACCTGATGATGTCGCCTTGATGTGCGCACATCAGGTGAATACCTTTCTGGTAGGGGAAGCATTCATGCGTGTTGACGATCCAGGTGTGGAGCTGGAGCGCCTGTTTTTCTAGTATATTTTGTTTTTCCAGTTTATTTTCTGAATCGAAGATGGTTTTTAGTTTTGTCATAGTAATGACACAAAAATGTCACAATTGTCATAAAACTGTAATATTGCTCTTCTACCATTCTGTCCCAATTACTGACAACTCATTTGGGGCAGACTATGAAATTAACCAAACAGGCATTCGCATTTTCACTTGCACTGAGTGCGGGGGCTGCTGCCGACGCGCTGGCACTGGATCTTTACGTCGACACCAAGACCAAACAGATTTATACCGAAGCTGGCGCGGGGCGGGAGCACCTGGGATCATTTGTTCGGGTGGAAGATAAGCAAGCGAGCACGCCAGCAACGGCACCTGAACCCGCCGCTCGGGCAGCGCCGGCAAGTTCGGCTGAGATGACTGCAATTCGGGAAGAACTGGCACAAAAAACCAACGCGATTACCGCCCTGGAAGAACGTGTCAAGGAGACTGAGAAGGTCAAGGCGAAATACGGACCTGGCCTGCATTTTGAATCTGCCGATGGCAATTTTACGGCAGCCATCGATGGCCGTCTTCAAGTCGACTCACAATACAATATTACCAATGACGTTCTGCCCGCCAGCGGTGCTTCCACTCCAAATGAATTAAATAGCGGAGCGAATATCCGCCGAGCCCGGCTGGGAGTGGAAGGCACCCTCTACAAGGACTGGTTTTACAAGTTTGAGTACGATTTCAGCCGCGGCAACGGCTCGGTCACATCAGGCATTACCGATGCCTTTTTGCGCTGGACTTATCCCGGCAGCCCTTTCTCGCTCAAAGTGGGCTCATTCAAGGAACCGTTCAGTCTGGAAGAAGCGACCAGTAACCGTTTTCTTACCTTCATCGAACGGAACATGATCGTCAATACTTTTGTTGATAACCCCAATACCTATAAAACCGGTATTGGTGCTAACTGGGCAGAAGAGCGCTTCCAGGCCGGCATTGCTTTCCAGACTGAACCGGTGGGTAGCTGGTCCAGCGCCGCCACTTCGGTGAATCCGAATGGTAATAACAGCCGGAATAACGGCTCGGGTGATACCAGCTGGGAAGTGATAGGCAGGATCTCGTTTTTGCCATGGAAGGAAAGTGAGAGCAAATTTTTCCACATCGGTGGCTCAGGCGGCCATACCGTGGTAAACAGTCAATTTCGTGCAAACGGCCAATTCAACAATGGCGGCATGTCATTTGTCGCCTTTCCTGGAACCAACGTAGACCGGACAAGTATCCTGAATACCAGCAATTTGACGCTGGGTAATCTGGACGCCCCCGGTTCGCGCATTATTGATAACTACAATCGTTTTGGCGCTGAAATGGCGCTAGTGTATGGACCTTTCTCCCTGCAGGGTGAATATATCCAGACCGATATTCATGGCACAGGGTATAGTGGTGAATCGCTCTTTGGTTACTATGGTTATGCCAGCTATTTCCTGACGGGTGAATCCCGTACTTACCGCAAAGAAACCGGCGCCTGGGGACGGATCAAACCCAACCGCAATTTTGATATGAAAGGCGGCTGGGGCGCCTGGGAGATTGCTGCCGGCTATGACTATATTAACCTGAACGATGGCAATGTTCGCGGTGGCAAGGCTGATACCATAAAATTTGGCCTGAACTGGTATCCGTTGTCGCATGTGCGTGCGATGGCCAACTATATTCATGTGCTTGATGTGAACACAGGCGGGGTGGCGGATGCGCGCAGCGCAGGCTTCAATAATGCCAATCTGGATATATTTGAGACACGCGTGCAATTCGATTTCTAGCGTATTAAATGGAAAACTTGTACATGGCTGAGGCTTTGGTGGTATGAAATCAGCCATGCAGAGTAAGCGTGGAGTAGATTGCTTGGTACGTCAATTGATTGGTAATTCCCTAATTGCCGTTGTGCGACACGGTATAACAGATTAAACTAGACTCAATACTGAGCTGTTAGTTTTGTCAGATACTTAAAAAAGTATACCGTGATTCGCTAAATGCTATGGAAACAAAACTTCAAAGAAAGCGACCTAAATATCTAAATCTTTTTAAGATTAAGCAGCCATTGCCAGCCCAGGTTTCTATTTTGCATCGCGTCAGTGGGGTGCTATTGTTTTTCCCGGGGATTCCTTTGTTACTATACAGCCTACAGAGGCTATTGGAATCGCCCGAGAGCTTCACTGAGATCCGGCTGATATTGAATGATCCACTTGTTAAGTGCGCATTATTGCTGTCACTATGGTTTTTTTTACATCATTTCTTTGCTGGTATCCGGTTTCTGGCGCTGGATTTGCATTATGGCAGTTCTTTGGAACAAGCACGTCTCAGCAGCAAGTTAGTTTTGATAGCAGGTTTTATTCTAACTGTGTTTGCTGGAGTTTGGTTATGGTGAAAGAGACAAATCGCATTATCACCGGGGCGCACTATGGGTTACGGGATTGGTTAATTCAGCGTATTACCGCGGTATTGATGGTGATCTATGTATTGCTACTGATGTTTCTAATCAGCTTCTACCAAATTTTTGATTATGCTGCGCTGAAAGCATTATTTGTCAATCAGTGGATGAGAATCGCTTCTTTTTTATTTTTTATCAGCCTTTGCTGGCATGCCTGGGTAGGCGTGCGTAATGTATTGATGGATTACATTCATGCCGCAAATATCCGTCTGACGATACACATAGCAGTTATCATTTCATTATTTTTCTATCTTATTTGGTTTGCTGAAATTTTGTGGGGTTAATGTGACCATCACTAAACGAAAATTTGATGTCGTGATTGTTGGTGCAGGCGGAGCAGGAATGCGAGCCGCGCTGCAATTATCAGAAGCCGGTCTAAAAGTAGCCGTACTGTCTAAGGTATTTCCAACGCGCTCACATACAGTCGCTGCCCAAGGTGGTATTGCCGCTTCTCTGGGTAATGTTACCGAGGATAATTGGCATTGGCATATGTATGACACAGTAAAAGGATCGGATTACTTGGGTGACCAAGATGCGATTGAATTCATGTGCCGACAAGCACCTGAAGTCGTTTACGAGCTGGAACACTATGGCATGCCATTTGATCGGCTAGAGAATGGCAAAATTTATCAACGTCCTTTCGGCGGACATTCGCAGAATTTTGGTGGCACGCTGGCGACACGATCCTGCGCAGTGGCTGATCGCACTGGCCATGCCATGCTGCATACGCTTTATCAGCGTAATGTGAGTGTCAATACCCAGTTTTTTGTTGAATGGATGGGATTAGACCTCATTCGTGATCAGCAGGGCGATGTGCTTGGTATAACCGCTCTGGAAATGGAGACGGGTGAGATCATGATTCTGCAAGCAAGGGCGACATTATTTGCTACTGGGGGGGCGGGGCGCATCTTTCAGGCAAGTACCAATGCATTTATTAATACCGGCGATGGACTTGGCATGGCTGCGCGTGCCGGTATCCCGCTGCAAGATATGGAATTCTGGCAGTTTCACCCTACTGGCGTGCATGGCGTGGGTGTGCTGATCAGTGAAGCCGTGCGCGGAGAAGGCGGCTATCTGCTCAATAAGGATGGGGAGCGTTTCATGGAGCGCTACGCACCGCATGCCAAAGATTTGGCTAGCCGTGATGTGGTATCGCGTGCTCTGACTACTGAAATAAAAGAAGGCCGGGGTTGTGGTCCAAACGCGGATCACCTTTTATTGAAACTCGATCATCTGGGTGCCGAGGTAATTAAATCGCGCTTACCCGGAATACGTGAGATTGCCATTAAATTCGCTCATGTCGACCCCATTGAACAGCCTATACCGGTTGTTCCAACTGCTCATTACATGATGGGCGGAATTCCGACCAATATCCACGGCCAAGTGGTCGCACCTTATAAAACAGGGCCGGAAGAAGTTGTGCCAGGTTTTTATGCGGTAGGCGAGTGTGCCTGCGTTTCCGTGCATGGCGCAAATCGGCTGGGGACGAACTCACTACTGGATATAGTCGTGTTCGGACGCGCTGCAGGTAATCAAATCATTGAAGATTTGAAACGCAATCCTCACCATAAACAACTGTCCGATGATATTGCTGATAAATCGCTTATGCGCTTAGCGCGTCTAGATAATCAGAAAGATGGCGAAAATGTCGCGCATGTAGGCGATCTACTTCGAAGAACAATGCAGACATATTGTGGTGTATTCCGTTTTGCTGACATGTTACAGCAGGGAGTGGAAAAAATCAGTGAAGTGGCGGAGCGCGTCGCGCAAACGGAAATCAAAGATAAAAGCAAAGTATTCAATACTGCCCGTGTTGAAGCATTAGAGCTTGATAACCTGATCGAAGTCGCAATCGCCACGATGGTATCCGCTGAGGCTCGTTGCGAAAGCCGTGGCGCCCACGCTCGCGATGATTTTCCTGGGCGTAATGATGACAAATGGCTCAAGCATACTTTATTTTTCAAAGAAGAGCAGCGTATCGACTACAAACCGGTCCGTTTGAAGCCTTTGACGGTAGACTCATTTCCGCCTAAAGCAAGAACTTATTAACCAATAACGTTCTGTCAAACTTTATTGTCGTTCTATTTATGAGTCATTTCTTCATTGTTCTCCAGAATCTGGAAAAAAACCTCATCTTTTCGTATCATGCCCAATTCATTCCGGGCAAGCTCTTCAATCGCGTCGAGTCCTTGCTTGAGATTATTCACTTCTGCTTCCAGGACAGTATTTCGGTTCTGTAATTTCTGATTGATTTGGCGCTGTGCAGTAATTTGTTGATCTATCTCAAATACATTCAACCAGCTTCCTTTGCCATACCATAACGGATATTGCGCCAGAGCAATCAATATAACAAGCGTTAAAGCTAGTTTTTTCATTACTTTAATTGATAGTAAGCTCTCCGACCTGGATATTTGGCCATATCGCCAAGATCTTCTTCAATACGCAGCAGCTGATTATATTTTGACAAACGATCAGAACGGGACAGTGAGCCAGTTTTAATTTGCAGCGCATTGGTTGCGACTGCAATATCAGCAATCGTTGTGTCTTCAGTTTCGCCTGACCGATGGGATATCACGGCAGTATAACCGGCACATTTTGCTGTTTCGATAGCGGATAAGGTTTCTGTCAGCGTGCCAATTTGATTGACTTTTACCAGTATCGAATTAGCAATACCCCGTGCGATTCCTTCCCGCAGTATTTTGGTATTGGTAACGAATACATCATCGCCAACGAGCTGCACCAGCTTGCCTAGCTTACTGGTAAGTACCTCCCAGCCGTCCCAATCGTGCTCGCTCATGCCATCCTCAATACTGAGGATCGGATATTTATCTACCCAACTGGCGAGATAATCGGCAAATTGAGCAGAGGTCAAACTGAGTCCTTCAGACTCTAAATGATATTTTCCATCTTTATAAAACTCTGAACTCGCGCAATCTACGCCAATTGCAACATCTGAGCCTGGCAGATATCCTGTCTGATCAATCGCTTGTACGATAAGTTTGAGTGCTTCTTCATTATTCATCAGATTAGGCGCGAATCCTCCCTCATCACCAACGGTTGTGGACATATTTTTTTTATTGATGAGCGCCTTGAGTGTATTAAATATTTCAGCACCGCAACGGACTGCCTCACGAAAGCTTTGCATGCCCAATGGGATAATCATGAATTCCTGCATATTCAGATTATTATTGGCATGTGCACCACCATTGATCAGATTCATCATGGGGACCGGCAGGGACATCGCGCCAATACCCCCCACATAGCGGTAGAGCGGTAGACCAGATTCTTCAGCAGCTGCTTTGGCCACTGCCAATGAAACGGCCAAAATGGCGTTAGCACCTAGTCTTGATTTGTTTTCGCTGCCATCCAGATCAATCAGTGTCTGGTCGATGAAAGATTGTTCAAAAACATCAAATCCCATAATGGTTTCTGAGATTTCGGTGTTAATGTTTTCAACTGCTTTTAATACGCCTTTTCCTGAATAACGCTGTTTATCTTCATCGCGTAACTCTACCGCCTCTTTAGTGCCAACAGACGCACCTGAAGGAACTGATGCGCGTCCAAGCACACCAGACTCAAGCAATACATCTGCTTCAATGGTCGGGTTGCCACGGGAGTCTAAAATTTCACGGGCGATTACATCCACTATTGCACTCATGCGACTTTCCTTGTAGTTATTTCACTTAAATATTATTGTTAAGATTATTTATGTATAGATGAATCAATTATTTCTTGTGATTTGATTATTCATGAAAGGTAGTATGATCAATCATAATCGAAGTTATAAAGCACATGGTAACGATTCAGATAGCATCCTTTAATTAATCGGCACTTTTTATTGCTGATCCGGCACGTTTGCTGGCAAAATCAAGGGCAGCTTTAACATAAGCTTTGAATAAAGGATGTCCCACCCTGGGAGTCGAAGTAAATTCCGGATGAAACTGGCAGGCAACAAACCAGGGATGTTCAGTTTGCGACAACTCGACCATTTCACATAAATTTTCTTCTGAAGATAAGCCGCTTATTTGCAGTCCCGCTTGCTCTAGTCGGGGAATAAACTCCGCATTGACTTCATAGCGATGACGATGACGTTCAATAATTTTGTCCGCACCATAAATTTCTCTTGCCAGCGAACCTGTTTTAAGGGTGCATTCCTGCCCACCTAGACGCATAGTGCCTCCAAGATCTGTCTTTGCTGTACGTTTCTCAAGGCGACCCTCGCGTGTACGCCACTCGCTGATTAAACCAAGTACGGGGTAGGGGGTGTTGGGATTGAATTCTGTGCTATGCGCACCTTTCAGTTTAAGCACATTGCGTGCATATTCAATCACAGCCAGCTGCATACCAAGGCATATGCCCAGATAGGGAATACGATGGACACGAGCGAAATGGATGGCGTTTATCTTTCCCTCAACGCCGCGTTTGCCAAAGCCGCCCGGAACCAGAATAGCATCCTTGTCCTTAAGACAGTCTGTACCATTTTTTTCTATATCTTCTGAATCGATATAGCATATGTTTACCTTGCTGCAGGTATGAATGCCGGCATGTATCATCGCTTCTGATAAGGATTTGTAAGATTCAGTCAGATCGACATATTTTCCAACTAATGCAATCGTGACCTGGTGTTGAGGATGTTCCAGGGCATAAACAAGTTTTTTCCAGACTGAAAGATCAGCAGATTTCGCCAGAATATTCAGTTTGTGGCAAATGATCTCATCCAACATCTGCTCATGCAGCAATGCAGGTATTTTGTAAATACTATCGACATCAATTGCTGAAATTACTGCTTCTTCTCGTACGTTGGTGAACATGGCAATTTTGCGTCGTTCCTCTTGTGGAAGTAAACGGTCGGCACGGCAGAGCAATACATCAGGTTGTATCCCAATTTCTCTTAGCTCTTTTACTGAATGCTGTGTGGGTTTGGTTTTTAATTCTCCTGCTGAGCCAATATACGGTAATAAGGTCAAGTGGATAAAGCAGGTATCCTGGCGCGGAAGTTGCACAGCCATTTGTCTGATTGCTTCCAAAAAAGGCAAAGATTCAATATCGCCAACAGTGCCACCAATTTCTACAATGGCGACTTGGGCATCATTGACACCATTATGGATAAAAAGTTTGATTTCATCGGTAATGTGGGGAATAACCTGCACCGTGCCGCCAAGGTAATCTCCTCGTCGCTCTTTACGAATGACACTTTCATAGATTTGACCAGTCGTAAAATTATTGCGTCGGGTCATTTTTGTACTGATGAAACGCTCATAATGTCCTAGATCGAGATCGGTTTCGGCGCCGTCATCAGTGACAAAAACTTCCCCATGCTGGAAAGGATTCATCGTGCCTGGATCGACATTGATATAAGGATCCAGTTTTAGCATCGTTACTTTAATAGCACGGGATTCTAGGAGAGCTGCTAACGAGGCTGCGGCAATGCCTTTACCTAAGGAAGATACCACACCGCCAGTCACAAAGACATATTTGGTCATGGGGCGCAATGTTAACTCAAAAAGAACATGATGGAAACCCTGCGTAAGTTTCTGCTGCAAACTTTGAGGTAACTAGGTTGATTTTTTTGAGATTGTTGCAAAATTAAATTGACTGAAAGCATATAGTTCTAAATTAGTATCTACTTTGAAAGCAAATAGGATTTAATCACTGAGAAAAAATTTGTACGCAAGAAGTTAGTTTTTAACAGAAGTGATAGCGCAGTTGCATAAGTGAATTTGTAAAAACTGCAAAACTTTCAGCCTATAAAAAAATAAAGCGCCATTTTGTTCTTAGGCCTGAAGTGCTTAAATTACGCTACGCCAAGAGTGCTGGCGAATATATGTTACTGTCGTCATAGGACGATATCTGAATGACTATTATAACGTCGTTGATAATACGTGTTGAATCAAAATTTATCGCCTGATTGCGCTGATTATCTGTATCTGACTATCAACAATGTAAGTTTTCTCGCGTAGTGGTTCGATTTGAATGACACTGTCTTTTTTAAACGACTGTTGAGCTATTTGTATCAAATCAGTAGTGATTTTTGGGTAATCTTAATGGGTTAGTATTGATTAGAGACCGTTTCATATAACCGGCTGAGGTAGGAGAGGAGTGATAACTCAGGGAACTTGCAGCGATGATTTGCAGTACGCTAGCAGATGGCAGGATAATAAAAAAGTGTAGGCTATCTTTCATAACTAGCATATCAGTGGATCGTTCCGGCATGATATTTACAAAAATGCCGCCCGGTCTGAGCTTGTCGAAGGCCAATGCCAAGCCAGTTGCTTAGCGACGCGACAAGTTCACCGCACAGAATAAAGGTTTTACTGGAACGATCCGCTAGCACAGCGGTAGCAAAATCTGACTGGTGTTCTTTATTCGAGTGTGGGATCCGTGATAAAACCGATCTTTGTTAATCCAGCTTTAGCTGCAATACTCATGACGCGTGCCACGTGTTCATATTGTGTATCTTTATCAGCACGGATATGCAGCTCAGTATTAGGAGAGTTTTGTGCTGATTGCGCAAAGCGTGGCGCCAGTTGTTCCAGTGTGATAGTTTCGCCATCCCAGAAGAAACTGCCATCTGCACGAATAGCAAATTCAATGTGTTCGGATTGCGTTGTATTAGGGTTGCTCGCTGCTTTAGGCAAATCGATTTTTACCGAATGGGTGAGCAACGGCGCAGTAATAATGAAAATAATCAACAAAACAAGCATGACGTCCACCAGCGGGACTACATTGATCTCAGACATTGTTGTTTGTCCCTGATAGCGGCCTGAACTACCAAATGCCATTATTGCCTCCCTTCAAGTGCTGATACTGTCTTCACAGGAGACATTAATTGAGAAGCATGATTTTCCACCGCCGAGGTTTTGATACTGTCGCTTACTTTGTTGCCAACTGTGACGATAGTGAATAAGTCATGCGCGAACGCATCCAGCTTTGCCATCCACAGCCGGTTTCGCCGGACGAAGGCGTTATAGGCCAATACTGCTGGGATGGCAACGGCTAATCCCAGCGCGGTCATGATCAAAGCTTCGCCCACAGGCCCGGCTACCTTGTCCAATGTTCCTTGTCCCGAAATGCCAATTTGAATCAGTGCGTGATAAATTCCCCAAACAGTACCAAACAATCCGATATAAGGCGCAGCTGAACCCGCTGATGCGATGATGGTGAGGCCGCTCTCAATGCGCGTTGCTTCCTGATCAATGCCATTGCGTAGAGTGCGTGTCAAAAAATCACTTGCGCCGCCTGCCATGGCTAACTTCTCTAAGCCATGCTTATGTGTGTCAGCCGTGACATCGACCGCCAATTTTGCGAGATGCGCAAATGCATTATTGTCGGTGGAAGTACTTTTCATTTCCAGTTTTAATTCTTGCAAGGAATCGACTTCCCAGAATCGTTTTAGAAAAGCGTTGGCACGCCGGGTGGCCATAAGGTTGCTGACACTCTTTGTAATAATTAAATACCAGCTGGCAACTGAAAGGGAGAGCAACACAATGAGTACACTCATCCCTACATGATCGATCTGGGCTAGAAAATGAGAAAAACCAAGATTTTCTTCCATTATATTAATTTCCTTGTATTACAAAATTGAAAGGTTGCAAGGCGATAGCCCGTACGGGTTGACCATTGCGTACTGCAGGTCTGCAGCGCCAGGTTTTTACCGCAGCTAGCGCTGCATTATCCAGACGAGAATAGCCGCTGCTGTTGATGATGCGCGTATTGCTGATACGGCCTGATTCATCAAGTTCAACTTGTAGCGTGAGCTTACCTTCTTCACCCAGTTTGCGCGAAAGGGCAGGATAATCCGGAGCACTTAACTCTGGGCAGGATACGGATAATTCAGATGAGAGCGTAACAGGACCTGTTTGCATTTGTTCTGGGCGGGCGGCTGCTACAGTTTGGGTTTCTTGTTTTCGTGCAGGATCAGGCTCACGCACGGGCTCTGGCTCTGGAGGAGGCGCAATAAAATCCTCTTTGGGTAGAACGGCAGCGTTGGAAACGAGCTGACGCTGTTTGGGCTGCGGTTGTGTTTTTTTAACAACTTTGGGTTTTTCTGGAGGGGTGGGTATATGCTCCGCTTTTAAATCAACTTTTGTCGCTTCAGGTGCTTCAATCTGAGGTTGTGGCGGAACGATTAACTCGGCAGATAGTGTAATTGTTTGTGGTCTCGTCAAAGGAAACCGATGGTGCCACATGCCATAGAACAAGGCAGCATGTACAATGAGGACAAATAGTAAGCTGCTAAGAGAAATGATTGAAATAGTCGAGTTGCGTTTTGTATGAATCATACAGTTAACGCCCTCCAAGCGGGAAAAATTGTCTGGTCAAGTTGCGTCTTATTTGGAATTGATGGGCAGGGATCTTAATTTTTTGAGCGACTTAATGAGCTCGTTAGAATTTAATGAAATTAGTTTGTATATTAAAGTAAATGATAATAGTTATCAATCATTGGTCATTGAGAATTTTATTTTTGGGGCAACTAAACAGTTTGATTCTCGAGGCAAAAAGTGAAATGGACCAGATGGAATGTCATACAATGTGCCATTCGAAAAAGAGAAGTATCTTTGATTAACTTAGAAAATTAAAAAAATGGCTCCAGTGATAGGAACCTAGTAAGCTGATATGATGAATTTGACTCCTCGGTTTTGGCGGCGTGCAATAAGCATGCTTTATGAATCTCTGCTGTTACTTGCAGTCTGGTTTATAGCCAGTTTTATTTTTCATTTTGTATTCCGTGATACCACGGCAGTGTATTTCAAACCGCTATTTCAGTTCTATTTGTTGTTTATTGCCGGAATTTATTTCATCTGGTTCTGGACACATGGTGGCCAAACCTTGGCCATGCAAACCTGGAAAATGCGTGTGGTATCAGCCGATGGCAGCAAGCTCACGACTCGACAAGCCATTACGCGTTACCTCTTTGCTGTGATCGGTATTACTTTCATTGGTTTCGGGATTATATGGGCATTCTTCGATCGTGACCGGCAGTTTTTGCACGATCGGCTCGCCGGGACACGTATCATAAAAGTAGAAAATTGAGACTGAAGACTAAATTAAATTCATTCGTATCATATCCAGCCGCAAACCGGAGGCTTCCATGCCAAAAATAGCGCTCAATATGCAAATTTTGTTGGGTGCATTGTGTGGTATTTTACTGGGCGCTGGGCTTGCCATGCTGGATCGGGATTCGTCCATTTCTCAGAATAGTTTGTATATCGCTAGTCTGATCAGCACTTTATTTATCGATTTATTGAAAATGGTACTTGTCCCATTAGTATTTACCTCCATTGTGGTTGGTGTTGCCAATTTACGTGCACATCAGCAAATGAATCGGGTATGGCAAATCACGCTTGGTTTTTTTGCATTCACTATGGCATTGGCCATTCTACTTGGGCTGACCGTAGCGAATGTATTCCGACCGGGCGAAGGGCTTGAAATTACAATGTTTAAGGATGCCATACAGGGTTTCGAAGTTAGTCAGATGTCGTTGCCGGAGTTTTTTGCGCATTTCCTGCATTCATTGTTTATGAATCCATTAACGGCACTTGCTCAGGGTCATATCCTTGCTATTGTGGTGTTTGCATTGTTACTGGGAATTGCTCTGGTGGTCGGTGGGGAACGTTATCAGAATATCCTCATTCTGATGAAAGAGTTTCTCGAGCTGATACTGATGCTGGTGGGCTGGATCATGCGCCTTGCTCCGCTTGGTATCATGGCATTGTTGCTACAATTGATCGTTGCTCAGGATATCACCCTGCTCACCACTTTGATTAAATTCATTGCGATTGTTATTGGCGTAACATTATTTCATTGTTTGGTCGTATTGCCGCTAACCCTTTATTTAATGACCGGCATGACGCCTGTTAAATTCTGGAAGGGCGCGCGTGAAGCGTTGATTACCGCATTTGCAACCAGTTCCAGTGCGGCAACCATGCCGATCACCTTGCGATGTGTGGAACAGCATTTGCACGTCAAGCCCGATGTGGCAGGCTTTGTCATCCCCCTTGGAACAACCATGAATATGGACGGAACGGCATTATACGAGGCGATTGCCGCTTTATTTGTTGCCAATCTTGTGGGCATTGAGCTCGATATTATGCAGCAGCTGATCGTTTTCCTGATAGCCATGCTTGCCGCCATCGGTGCACCGGGCATTCCCAGCGCGGGTATGGTGACCATGGTGATGGTGTTGCAGGCAGTAGGTCTGCCCGCCGAAGCGGTAGCTATTTTGCTGCCTGTTGATCGTTTGCTGGATGCGTTTCGTACCATGGTTAATGTTGAAGGGGATATGATAGGCAGCCTGGTCGTACAGAAGTGGATAAGAGGTGCTTAGCAATGACGAATTAATCCATTCAGCAGCAGGTGAGAATCATATCTCGATCAAACGAATTAACTTTTGCTTGATATCGGTGATTATACTGGCCTGACGCGAATTACCCGTGGATCATCTGCGAATTCCAATAACAAACGGCGCACGCGTGCTTGCCAAGCATCGGCAAAGGCGCGACGCAATGTATCATCTGCACGATTTTGTAAGATGGCCATCAAGCGCCCGCTTTGCGCTGGGTCACCCGGTACCCAAGAAATGTCGAGTTCCACGGCTACACTTGTCCCACTATCGAGGCGCTTAAAGTGTATGGCTTCTCCTTCCCGCTGCGCTGCAAAACTAAGCAAGCCCATGCGCTTGAAATGTCCTTGTATGCCATGGAAGCCATTGCTGGCCGCTGCACCTGTCAATAATGTCAATACTTGCGCCATTACACCGGTGGTGCCTTCACACTCTGGCGCAGGCATATGCACTGCAATCGCGCCACGCTCGGCAGGCTCATCTGGGTAGAGTGCATGCAAGGCGGCGCGCCCGATGAGGAATGCACCCGCAACAGTAGGGCATGAATGACCGGCCAGCCGCACCGCATCGAGATAACGGTATTCCAGTATGCCATCACGTGCCGCACCTAATAAGGCTGCAAATGGATCGCGCGTCCGGACGACAGGAGCCAGTTCATAAAAATCGGGAAAATCCATGGATCATTACCTCTTTGATTAAAGTAGAGTGTAATCATTGCTCTAATCAGGCTCGCAATAAATACCTCAAATTAAATAGTCGAATTGATAGCGTTACGCTGTAACAACTACACAATAAATACAAGATCATGTTCTCATCGTTTTAAGCGCCTGTGCCCATTTGTACAGCTCGTTGAGCAGAGATGTGCCTGAGCTGATGTGATGGTCGCTAGGTGTGAAATTCTTGCTGTCATCAATGAGAGTGGAAACATTTTGAACTGACACTGCTTCTACCATAGGCATCATTTTCAAGGTAGTCAAGGTCAGTTTCTCAATCAGTGCGGATCGGAGTCCTCCTGAAACGCCACCGTAACTGACGATACCGGCTGGCTTATAATTCCATTCTTTATAAACATAGTTCAGTGCATTCAGAAGCGATGGAGGGGGGCCGAAGTTATACTCTGGAGTAACGAACACATAGGCATCTGCCGTATTGACGCTGGCGGCCCAGTTTTTGGTGTGCTCATGCCGGTAATGCTGGAGAACAGGATGTTCTGGCTCATCGTAAACAGGAAGATTGAATGCTGCAAGGTCGATCAGTATGGCTTCAAATTGACCATGCTGTATTGCCATGTGATGGAACCACTTAGCAACATATGGTCCAACCCGACCTGGTCGGGTACTGCAAATGATAATATGGAGTTTAAGTGTCATTATTTTTCTTATTGAAGGTATGAGTAATTAGATCGTTGCAAATATGGCAGCGACTGAAAGATCGTATAATCGTGTAGTCTTGCTGCTATTTTATCGTTTTGCCTACTTTTGGTTTCATCCCCGGTAAAACAGTTTGTGCATTGACAGGATAGTGACACAGCGTATGTTGAATGGTGATCCATTGATCAGGCGTGAATATTGCCATGGCTCAAACACCATTGAAGCGGTCAACACCTGAATTCTTTTCGCTGCCGAGGGGATTATAGGGTAAATCATTCACTGATTGATCATTGATATGGTTCATGCCTGTCGCAAGTTGCTGCGCAAAGTTCAGGTCAGGTAAAACCTTTGGTCCCTTTCCGTGCTACCATTGCCCTTAATCGGTAGTTGGTCGAAATTGGTATGGAGTAAAAGAGATGGTCCATTTTTTCTTATGATCTGATTCTTTCCTTTGCATTTTCTGGTGAATCGGCTAAAGTCGGTATACTGAGTGAAATTTCATGAATTTTGTCATTGCAGCCGGATAACCGGCTTAATGGTGATACCTTTCTCACTATCCTCCGCTGCCTGATTGATTCGATCGAGAGGATAAAACTTCACTAGCTTGTCGAAAGGAAACCTTCCTTGTTTGTAAAGCGCAACGAGTGCAGGAATAAAAAGATCGGGCTTGCTGTCACCTTCAATGATCCCGATAATACGTTTTCCTGTCGTCATCACGCCGTTTACATCAAAGCTAGCTTCAGTCCCCAAGGCAGGTGCGCCAACTATACCGCAGGTCCCTCGTATTGCCAGCGCATCAATGGCTTGGCGTAATACTGTCGGGCGCCCACTCGATTCGAGTGCAAAATCAGCACCTCCAGCCGTAATTTCACGAACAGCCGCGACTGGATCGGTTTCGCGACTGTTGATCGTATGAGTTGCGCCAAGTTCCATGGCCAAAGTCAGGCGCGCTGGAACTACGTCTGCAGCGATAATGGTAGTAGCGCCTGCAACACGTGCAGCCATTACGGCGCTCAATCCTACTGCGCCGCCGCCGAATGTTACAAAACTGCTGCCAGGGCTGACTTTTAATGCGTTCATAACGGCTCCCGCGCCAGTTTGAATACCGCAACCGAGCGGTCCAAGCAATTCCAGTGGTGCGTCTTTCGGTACTTTGATCACGTTGCGTTCGTGCGCCAGCGCAAAGGTGCCAAATGATGATTGCCCGAAGAAATGATCGTGAATCGGTTCTTGTGCAGTGGCTGCTCCAGAGGTTGAAGTGCTGCCATCCTCGCGTGCTCCATCAAAATTCAACGCATAAAAATGCGTACAGTAGGTCAGATCACCCGATAAACATGGCCTGCAATGACCGCACCACATATAGGTCAGCACGACGTGATCGCCAACAGCTACTTTTTTCACATTGCTGCCGACCTGCTCGACGACGCCCGCCCCCTCATGCCCAAGCACAATTGGCAGCGGCACATCATAGAGCTGATCGCGTGCGACCATATCAGTATGACACATGCCAGTGGCCACGATTCGAACGCGTACTTCATCGGAACGTGGCTCCTCTTGCAACAATTCTTCGATCTGAAAAGGTCCTCCTTTTTGTCGAATTACTGCTGCCTTGATTTTTTTCATTTGCCCTCCCACTGAAAATGATTGTTTTTTGTGAGCTATAGCGCCTCTCTATGCATGCGTTTGTATCAGTGCCATCGGTAATTGATGCAGCAGAAACTATCGAATTCCCGATTTTCCCGGCGCAAGAATGCCATTCGGATCCAGCGCATGTTTGAGTGTTTTGTGCACATTCCGCTGCACCGGCCCATAGGTCTCTGCCACTTTATCCATAAACGCAGTGTTGACGCGATAGGTGCCGTAACCTTGCGCCGAGAATACGGTCAGCAGTTCATCGAAACATTGATAAGCAGCTTTCGTTTGTTCGGGATCGGTTTTATCGTACAGCACGTCAACGATATGATGCATGTCGCGCATGCCGACAATAAATTCACCGGAATAATCCAATCCATATTTAGCAAGAATCTGCTTGGTAAGAGCCATTTGTTTGAGTGTTTCACTGCCACGTGCTTGCGAAACAGGCGCAAACCACATCGAGCCGCCGCCTCCGCGCCAGTTATACAAGGAGAACTCCGTGAGCGTCATATCTCCGCGCATCAGTTTGGCACGGTAATTAAATGCAGGATCATCGCCCATTTCCTGTTCGGTCAGGATCTTGGCTTTGCCTGATCGGCCAAAGGCTTGTGTGACGATTTGCCAATTGACGTCGATTTGTTCCTGAGTGCCATAGAGCGCGGCATACACATTCCAGATTCCCAGTTTATGATCCTTCGTAATTTTACGGACAGCTTCATCCGAGATAGAACCCGGCCCAGAGACATAATCGCTACGTCGGGCTATTACCGGTGCTTCGTATAATGCATGGGCGATGACGACCGCGTTGGGAATGATGCCATTGATGCGCAACGGTCGGATCGTTTCCACAATTTCTACGATATCTTCTTCATGCTGGTACTGAATAACGAAAGGTTTAAATGCCGGTGGCGCCGGCATGAGCCAGAAACCAAATTTAGTGACTATGCCATAGTTGGATTGTGTGAAAATTCCATCCAGATAGGGACCATAACCCCATTTGAATACCTGCCAGGTATTGGAATTGGGCATCGAACCCATGCCGGTACGCAATACTTCGCCGTTAGCTAATACGACTTCCATGCCACAGGCAAACAGAAAATGCTCGCCATAAGGGGTATAACCCACCCCGCGATCCAGGGTATTGCCGACCGGCCCCGCAATGGCAGTGGGTGCGGGCATGGATAGCCATAATCCCAGCTTATGCTCGTTGATATAATCATACAATTGCTGATAGGTGACACCTGGCTCAACCAGGGCGTAAGCCAAATCCTTATCGACCTCGAGAATACGGTTCATGCGTTTGAGATCAAGTACTACCTGCCCGCGTTCTGCTGGCGCTGCGGAGCCATAACCCAGATTTTTCCCCGTGGAAATCGTCCAGATCGGCACTTTGTGTTGATTACAGATAGCAACGATTTTCTGGATCTGTTCGACCGTTGTCGCCAGCAATGCTGCGGAAGGCATATGATTGGCATCGGGGACCGGCATCATGGTCTTGATGTAGGGTGCGAGTTGTTCTGCGCTCGTGAGCACAGCCGCATCACCAAGCACATTGCGGAAACTGCTGATGGCCGCATCAAAAGTTTGCTCGGCTACGCCTTTGGGTAATGCGATATATTGACTGGTCATTCTGTATACTCCTTACACGTCCATTATGAACGAGACGAAATGTGTTTGCGCTAATCCTTGCGATGATCTCTCTCTATGCTGATTACTTTGACTTGATTCATATACAAATGCACGGCGAGTGCAAGATTCTTGCAACATTTCCATGCCAAGCGCAGTAGCAGCAATGGCATAGCCGGTAGCTTCTACCCAGCTTGTACCTTGGTAAGGTTCAGTTGCTGCATCATTTGCTGCGTTGTTGGGGAAAGTTGAGCGTTCGTTTGGTGGGGGAGGTACGGATTCCCATTTTGTGGATGTTTTCCAGCCCAGTAGCGTACTTGCTTCGACCGGGGAAATACCTGCACAATGGAGCTGCACTGTCGCTTGCTCGGCTGACCGGTAAGACCGGAAGCAGGATATTGATTGGCCTCTTATTGCCTCATTGCTTGCCGTTTCTGCCTCTGCGAGAAAATGTTCGACGATGGAAAAACTATGCTGATTTTGGGCAAGCCTGGATGCCAATAATCCTCCTGCACTGAATACAGGGGATGCGGTGGTCCACACATGACGAAGCGGCAGGGACATGTCATCGCCGGAATACGTATGTAAACCAAGCGACAGCAGATGGCCATCAATACTTCGGATCAATTCAGTGAAGATTGCTGCGATGGCATCATCCATAATGGCAATCCAGCGACCAGGAGATTGTTGCAATACTTCAGCTATACCAAACGGATTAGCCAGGACTGCAGTTTCTAATTTTGTCACTGGTAACAAGCCCTGCTGGTTGTGGGTATAGCTGGTCCAGGCAGCATTGGCACCGCTGTTGAATGCTTCGTTGATGGCTGTATTTCCCAGCAATAACCTGTAATTCCGGGCTTTGCCAGCAGTAGGCTGATTGGTGGGTATGGCCGGAACGATGGAAGGTAAACCCAGAGCTAGCCACGTTCCACCAGTGAACATACCTTTGATGAGGCTGCGTCGTGCTTCGTCCATAGTAGGCGACCTCCTTAATGTTCAGTTTCTTTTTTTGAAATGAAATCAACTAATTTGACTAACGATTCATCATCGATTTCTGAAGAACGGAAGGCGGGCATGGCCCGCTTGCCGTTGCGGACAATTGCACGAATATATGCCGGGGGCAGTTCTCGATTGCGAATGGGCGGTCCAACTTGAGCTTCATGGCAATAAGCGCAAATCTTGGCATAGATTTCAGCGCCATTTTGCCATGCGAATCCGGGATGAGGTGTTTCCTCAGGTGTCGACCATGCAGGGCTTATCGCGAGAATAGCTGTGAATATGAAACCAAAAACTATCTGTCCCAATTTTATTATTTTCATACTGATCCTCCGGAGAATTTCAGTTAAAAGCTAAATTGGTAATCTTGCGTACTGATGCACGAAAGAACTTAGCTTTGGAAGTTAACAGCAAGCCTATCAGAGTTTCAGGTTTCGTCAAAATATTTTTGCTATCAGATAAGGTTAATTTTATGAATATTGATCAATTCTTGAGATACTTTTTAAACGTGATTACCTTTATTCTGCTAGCTGCTCAGTTGTCCAAGGAATCCTCCTGACTGGTGATTCCAGAGCATGGCATAGAGTTGATCATGCGAGAGCAGTTCAGCGTGACTGCCTTGTTCAACAATGCGTCCTTTATCTAATACGATGAGTCGATCCATGGCGGCAATGGTGGATAAGCGGTGGGCAATGGCAATAACTGTTTTGCCCTGCATGAGCTGATACAGGT
>NZ_JAGFJM010000131.1 GCF_024102715.1 Nitrosomonas communis | reverse complement strand
GGGTTACCCGCGACAAGTCACCCGTCATCGCTAAAGCCACAGCATCACGAATAGAGGATTTACCCGCGCCGTTCGCACCCGATACGAATACGATTTTCTTCGGGTTTTCGATATCGGCTTCTTTAATGCCAAGCAGATTATTAATTGATAGTTTTGTTAGTTTCATGTCGTTACCCCAAGTCTAAAGTAGCTGGTTTTCTGGATGGTGCTGGTTGTTTTGTTTCAACTGGCGGATTCTCTTCTGCCTGTTGAACTGGTTCTTTCTTCTCACCATCGTCTATAATTTCGCCTGTTTCGGTATCAACAGCAGGAGCATTAACAGCCGGTTTTCTCAGATCATCCACGCTCACTGAATAAGCACCACTCTGGTCTTGCACGGCATCGTAAATATCCTCTATTTCCTCCGCTGCGCTCAATCCCATAGCTAACTCAGGCGCATAGGCTCGTTGCCAAAAAGATGCTGATCGGTAAACAAACATCTGGTCAGGCATGGTTTTCCATTTGCTGCCGTTTTTGCTATCCCACCCTTCGGCCTTGACCATTTGCCAAGTAACCCATATACCATCAAGCCGCTCACCCGTTGATTTTTCAATTGCCCATGCTCTACAGCCATAATCCAGTTCTCCAGGCTTGCCTTTCCACTCGTAACGCAAAGCGGTAAATCTGCCGCATGCATTCACGGTCGCAATCAGAAACTTCGACGCCCATGATGGTGTGCCATGTACTATGTAGAGTGATTGCATGATCATCAGCGGTGATGCTCCGATCCGTTCAGCCATATCCAGCGCGATCATGCAGTTGGCGATGTTCCCTTGGTACTGTTTTGGCACTAGCTCTGATGATGCGAAGCCTTTTGCTATACGTTGCATAAGCTCGAATGATTGTAGGTTGAAAAATCCTGCATTCACCTGCGGCAATTGCGCTGCCTTGATTGATGGGTTTTTTAATTCTTGTAGCTTAGTTGCCTGCTCCATTTTGCTCTCCTTATTTATAAATGCTTGTCTTGTGGTGTGTAGTCCTGTATTGTCCCGTCACGCCCCGTCCGGTCCAGTCGCGGCTAGTTCTATTCCTGAAACAACCTTAAAACCTTCCCTATCGGTAACGCCTGGTGATCAATCTTCACTTGGTTCTCAATCAATTTCTCGCTGCCAGGCTTTGCTAACTCTTTATGAACAGCGAACATAGAAATATTCGTGTTGTGCTTAATCTTGTTTTCTGGCGTGAGGTTGTCGTAGTCAACGCAAGCCGATTCACGCAACCCCTTATTTGCCACGCGCTTAATGTGCAGGAATCTTGAATCCGCCGTGCCGGGTATCTCCTCATTCTTAAGCCGCTTAATCCCTACATTGGGGATCGCGCTGAATACGATCCTGTGATCGTTCATGCACGCGTTTCTCGCTGATGTAAGCGCATACCGACATGTCTTTTGCACTGATCTTCCTATCAGTTGGTCTAGCTCTTCATAGGTAACAATCTCGCCTTCTTTACATTGAGAGATGCGGTTGTAAATCAGCTTGCTCTCAATCGATGGTTGTGCAATTGTTCTTTTCCCTTCCTGATTAAATAATCTACTCATGGTATTTCCTTTGGTTAAAAAGTTGTCTTGTGTTG
>NZ_JAGFJM010000103.1 GCF_024102715.1 Nitrosomonas communis | reverse complement strand
ATTTATATCATCCCACTGCCTAAAAGGTATAACGACAGGTCCTAATTGCGCCATATAACCGCGGATAATGATACCAAAAGTTTCATGCAGCCATTTTTTGGCAATGGCTGCTGCTGCAACCCGTACTGCAGTTTCACGTGCTGATGCGCGCCCGCCGCCACGGTAATCACGGATACCATACTTTTGCCAATAGGTGTAATCGGCATGCCCCGGACGAAACACTTGCATAATTTTACTGTAATCCTTGCTGCGTTGATCTTCGTTGCGAATCAGCAAGGCAATCGGCGTACCGGTCGTTTTACCTTCAAACACACCTGAAAGAATCTCTACCCGATCAGCTTCACGTCGCTGGGTAACGTGCCGCGAAGTGCCCGGTTTACGTCGATCCAGTTCTCGTTGTATATCCTCTTCTGATAAAGCCATTCCTGGCGGACAACCATCTACCACACAACCAATCGCTGGACCATGCGATTCACCAAATGATGTAACACAAAAAAGTTTCCCAAACGTATTGCCAGACATTTTCTTCTTCTCGTTAATTCGGTGTGCCAAGTCTAACACATGCCACTACGGATTTACTCACTGTCGCACCAGCCAACACTTTCAGCCGCATGCTTGCGGTTGAATTTCTTTCCTAGCCGTGTACCTGTAGGTAGAATGACGCTTGTGATCAAAAGTCTATTTAACTGATGTTACTGAGCTAAAAGAGGAGCAATCATGAATACAGCGGAAGTCAAAGCGTTTCTGACAGATTTACAAAAAAGAATCGTTGCAGGGTTAGAGCAAATAGATGGCAAACCTTTCCTGCATGATGTCTGGGAACGCCCGGAGGGAGGAGGTGGACTGAGTTGTGTGATCGAAGAAGGCAATGTGTTTGAGCGCGGTGGAGTCAATTTTTCGTATGTCTTTGGTGGTGGCTTACCTGCCTCCGCCACTGCTGCGCGACCTGAGCTAGCTGGCCGTTCTTTTGAAGCTACCGGGGTATCACTGGTCTTGCATCCCCGTAACCCTTATGCGCCCACTGTGCATATGAATGTGCGCTTTTTTGAGGCTAGAAAGGAAGGCACAGAATCTATTTGGTGGTTTGGTGGCGGCATGGATCTAACGCCCTATTATGGCTTTGAAGAAGATGCTATTCATTTTCACCAGACCTGCAAAGACGCACTGCAACCTTTTGGGGATGAACACCATCCGCATTTCAAAAAATGGTGCGATGATTATTTTTACTTAAAACACCGCAAGGAACCGCGTGGCATTGGCGGTATTTTTTTTGATGATTTCAACCAACCTGATTTCGCCACCTGCTTTAACTTAATGCAAAGTGTGGGCGATCATTTCTTAGCCGCCTATATCCCTATTCTGGAAAGACGCTTTAACATACCCTATGGAGAACGTGAGCGTGACTTCCAGGCTTATCGGCGCGGACGCTATGTCGAATTTAATCTGGTCTGGGACAGAGGAACGTTGTTTGGATTACAGACAGGCGGGCGTACTGAATCCATCCTAATGTCATTGCCACCGATCGTCAAGTGGCGTTATAACTGGACACCTGCCGCAGGCAGTACCGAAGCAGCACTCTATACTGATTTTCTGATTGGTAAAGACTGGGTGGAATGATTATTTGGAGATTCTCATCGAGCGCTGTAAAACTGGCGCTCAGTTTGTCTTTCGCGATCGAATCCACGCGTAGGAACAAAAGTCGTTACCCAAACATTATTCAGGAAGCTTACTCAAATAGCTCACGATCATTGCAAATTGCACTACCGACAAATTCTCTGCGCGCAAACCGGAATCTAAACCTAACACATCAAAATCATCTGGCTCTAAATAACCATGCAACGTGTTGCGCAATGTTTTGCGTCGCTGTGAGAAGGCAGTTGATACCACTTTGGCAAATAACGGTTCCTGCTCAAGCGGGACAATCGGTTGCGTCAATGGAAGCATGCGCACAATAGCTGATTGTACTTTGGGAATAGGACGAAACGACTCAGCCGGAACAGTCAGAATCTGCTCCATTTCAAAACGATTCTGCAGCATCACCGACAGACGCCCATAATCGGTTGTAGAAGGAATAGCGACCATGCGCTCGACGACCTCCTTCTGCAACATGAAATGCATATCGAGAATATGGGAACAGAATTGACTAAGATGAAATAAAAGCGGCGTGGAAATATTGTAGGGCAAATTGCCAACAATGCGTAATGAATGACCTAATTGAGAAAAATCAAACTGCAGCGCATCGGCCGAAAAGATGGTTAGCTTTTCTTCAGTGAACTCCCGGTACAAATACTCAACGATATCCCGATCAACTTCCACGACATCAAGGTGATTCACTATTTGCAGCAATGGGCGTGTCAATGCCCCTAGCCCAGGACCAATCTCAACCAGTTGATCGCTCTTGGATGGCCGGATTGCTTGTATGATTTCAACGATGATATGGGAGTCGGTCAGAAAATTCTGGCCAAAACGCTTGCGAGGAATATGCTTCACACTTTAACCAATCAGTAGGTACAGGCCATTCGTGGCTGTGGTTAGGAAATTCAGGATTGTGGCAGAATACGCTTATTTTGAGCCAGCATGATAGCCAATTTTATGGCTGCCCGTAAACTGCCTGGATCTGCGCGCCCCGTTCCCGCCAAATCTATAGCGGTGCCGTGATCGACCGACGTCCGGATAATGGGAAGCCCTAAAGTGACATTAACCCCCGTCCCAAAGCTTGCATACTTAAGCACAGGCAATCCCTGATCATGGTACATGACAAGAATACAATCATACTCCGGCAACCGGGCTGGATTAAACATGGTATCGGCCGGCAAAGGCCCTCGCAACGCCATACCTTCAGCACGAAGTCTATCTAATACTGGAATGATGACATCAATTTCTTCACGTCCTATATGACCAGACTCGCCTGCATGAGGGTTGAGCCCAGCAACCGCAATACAGGGATTATCGATGAGAAAACGATGAATCAGATCATGATGAATGATACGTAGTTTTTGTTCCAGCTTCTCAGCCGTGATGGCCGCAGCAACTTCCTTCAGCGGCAAATGCGTAGTAGCAAGCGTAACGCGCATGTTGCCACCTACCAACATCATGACTACCTGGCTGTGTGTCATTTCTGCCAGATATTCGGTATGACCGGTAAAAGATATCCCTCCCTCGATAATGATTCCCTTGTGAACCGGCGCTGTCACCATGCCATCAAACATTCCATTCTGACACCCTTTTACCGCATATTGCAGTGTTCTGAGTACATAACTTGCATTCGCTGGATCGAGTTGGCCAGGATGAACCGGTACATTGACCGGTATATGCACGATTTGCAGGCTGCCAGGCTTATGTTTACCGCAAAGGGCAGAAGATCTTTCAATTATTTCCAAAGGCAGCTGTAATAATGCTGCACGCTGCTGCAGTATATTCCGGTCAGCAATGACCACGAGTTGACAGGCTAAAGCTTCCTGGGCAATCTGGATGCACAAATCGGGACCAATACCAGCTGGTTCACCCGCCGTTAATGCAAGAATGAGCATTTGATTCACAACTAAAAGCTATCGCGCTAAAGATCTTCTGACCGGTATTCAACATAAACCTGATCGCGTAACTGCTGTAGCCATTCCTGCAGCACCATATCAGTCTTGCGTGCCTGGATCGCTTGACGTGCAGCTTGGCGCTGCTGCTTCTCGCTCACATCCTGTGTCCGACGTTCCATCACCTGAATCAAATGCCAGCCAAACTGGGTTCTTACAGGCGAGCTAATTTGGCCAGGTAACAATGCATCCATCGCTTGTTCAAATTCACGCACAGTATCGCCCGGAGAAAGCCAGCCGAGATCCCCCCCCCCTGAGGCGCTGGCATCTTCAGAATATGCTTTTGCCGTTTCGGCAAAATTAGCACCACTATCAATGCGATCTTTGATCTGCATGATCATACGGTGCGCATCATCTTCCGATGTCAGCTCACTGATTTTAATGAGAATATGCCGGGCATGCGTTTGATTGACAATGACCACAGGGGTTTCTTGCGGGCGCCGGCCAAGCAGTTTAAGAATATGGAAACCTACAGGACTCTGAATGATGGGTGTCAGCTCGCCAGGTTGCATGTTAGCCAATATTTCAGCAAAGGTGGTTCCCATTTGCATGATCGGCCGCCATCCAAGGTCTCCACCCTGCATGGCATTAGGCGCATCAGAAAATTCTGCAGAAACTTGTGCGAATTCGACTCCCTCCTGCAGTTTTCTCAAAGCAGCTTCAGCGCGCTGACGCTTCATTTCAACTTGGGCCGCATCCATTTGTTCCAGGATCTGAACCAGAATATGCGCTACACGATACTCATCATTACCCATTGATGAAGTTTCCTGAGTGCGTAGAAAATTGTCTATTTCACCTTCTGTCACATTGACACGAGTGCTTATCTCCCGTTCCTTTAGCCGGGTTAGCAGGATTTCATTGCGTATCTCGTCACGGAATTGACTCAAAGCTATACCATCTTGTTCGAGCGCAGCATAGAATTCCCCCATGGACAAATTATTTTCCTTGGCGACATTGCGTATCGTTTTATCAAGCTCGGTATCACTGACGGATATGCCTAGTTCTTTTGCACGTTGCAACTGGATTCTTGTGAGAATAAGACGTTCTAATATTTGTTTTTCTAACACGCTAAAAGACGGCAACTGGATTCCCTGTTTCCGCAACTGTTTGACGGTATTTTGAATTACCTCATCCAGCTCATTGCGGGTAATGACTTCTTCATTGACGACAGCAACAATATGATCGATTGGTAGCACCTGATTGGGCGCAGCTGTTTGTTGCGCCATAATATCCCCCGCCACCGCCAAGAAGACTAGCATCAACATAATTTGACCAGCAGATCCCGCTCTATTAAGAAGGAGGCTCACCATCTTAGCTATCCTGCATATATCTTTCACAATACCCATTGATTTCGATTGTTAAATTAACCAAGTTACTTACTGCTCGCTTGTGCGCGTATAGCCCGGAATACCCTGTCGTAATACGCGTATCGGGTTATTGCCTATTCGCATCAGGCCGTTTAATTCGAGCTGGACAAAAAATGCAGTAGACGTTCTCTCTGTTGCGGTAATAAACCGGTTTAGCACCATGCGCAGTGACCAACAGCATGAATTGTATTCTATTCCTATCAACCCCGCTAAAAGCTTTTCATCCTTCAATGAATAGTTGACACTTGCCATCCCTTGCCAATTTTTCAGGAATGGCCATTGCGTTGATGCATCGACCTGCTCCAGACCGACTCCTGGCGGAAGAAAAAACGGATTAGTCTGCACCAAACCAGGTATTCCGCGAGTGTAGCGATAGCCGATATTGAATACTTTGCCTGGCTCTGGGTGATAACTTACCCCAGTACGAATTTTTTCTGTACGCAACTCACTTTGATCAAGCTGTATACTCGTATCAGTCGTAATCGACGGTGTGATACGCCCTGAAATAGCAGCAATAAAATCTGATTTATCGCTTGTCGTTTGTTGTGTACTTAGCACTACGTTCCGGTCTGCAAACCTTATCCGTTGTCCCGCCGCAATCCGCAATCGCTCATCACCTGTTGCCGACTCGATTAAGCGCGAGGTCAATGCAAACGTGATCTCATTGGCGTCATTGATCCGGTCATGGCCGCTGAATCTATTTTCAGTAAAAATCTGCGCAAAACTGAAGTCCATCTCGGCTGATTCAAAATTGGGAAAAATACGGCCATCCTGATTGCGGAAAGGAACATAGAGATAATAAATACGTGGCTCAAGTGTTTGCACGAAATTTTCTTTCCTGAACATCATATCCCGTTCAAATACCACGCCAGTATCGAGACTGAATAACGGTACAGTACGCGTAATATTGGTATCTCCACTTTCGCTCACCGGCTCATTCAAATTGTAGCGGGTATGATGCAGGCTTATCCTGGGTTTGATATAACCAAACGATGTTTGCAAAGGCACACTGACGCTGGGAAACAGCACCATGCGCATTCCATCGGCCAAGCTTAATGTTTGCCCATCCGGCAAACGTTGGCTTTCAAAATAAAAATTTGTCCAGATACTGGTAAGATCAAAATCAAATCCATAGATATTCCGCTGCGACGCTGTCAAGGAAAACTGGGGTAAACGCTTGTAGGGAGGTGTAATCAACGCCCTCGGATCTTGCAGTGTCTGGAAACTCTGAACGAGTGCAGTAAAATTTATCGCTCCCTTACGACCCAAATGACTATTATATGAAGTAGACATCTGCTGCAGCAGGTTGGTTCTGGAAGTAAGTCCAACGTTAACACCCAGATCACGGAAAAAATCACGATCAGAAACCAGGTTATAGTCGAGATTTCCTGACCACCCTTTCCCCAGATACTGCGCATGAGTCAATGACAAACCATAGCGAGTTTTATCTGTAATCCAATCATCAGGCAAGACATCGAATATTGCCTGCCCAGCCAGCGTCTGCCCCATATAGCGGAACTCATTTTCAAGCATGATGCCGCGTTTGCTCATGGCGCGTGGTGTGATCGTAGCATCGTAATTAGGCGCAATGTTCCAGTAAAAAGGCAACGATACTTCCACACCACTTCGCGCTGTATTCCCCATGACAGGTGCAAGAAAGCCTGATTTGCGCTTGCCGCTATAAGAAAAATTCATCCACGGAACATAGAGTATGGGTACATCCTTGAACAATACGCTAGCATGCCGCGCAGTACCTACTTGCTGTTCGTGATCAATTTCCAAATCATCTGCTCGTATGAACCAATCATTGTTTCCAACTGGGCAAGTGGTATAACTACCTTTTATTAAGCGGTAATGATCTTCCCCTTCAAATAAAAATAAACTGCCACTGCCGCGCCCGCCCCCTTCTTTTAAAGAATAATTGGGTTGACCCAATTCTCCAGTTATACTTTTTAGATTCAATCTAAGATGCGTTCCTTCCAGAACGTCCTTTTCTCGTTCAACATGCACTTTACCCTCAATCACCGCATCATCAGTAGCAGGAAAATATTTCATATGCTCGGCTGATATCAGCTGATCGCCACGCTGCAATTTGGCTTTTCCTATAGCCTCGACTTCTTGTTGCGGGTAACCTTTTATTTCGTCCGCCTCTATGTATACCGGAAGGTGTTTTTTCGATTCATTAGGCAATTCGACTGCAGCAGTAGTAACAGATAAGCCAAGTAAAATGAAGAAAACGAAGATTTGAGTAAAAAATTTGTTCATTACGCGTTTAGTCATCCTGAAAATCTTTTTTTTCAGGCGATAGTTGCTATAGTCCAGGTTTTCACCCTACCCACATGGCAAGGATGATATTGAAGTGAGATGAAAAATTTCACATTATGAACGCTACATAATAAAAGTACTCAGTCGAGTTTCACTAAATAAAGGCAATCAATTCATGCAACAGTAATTCCCCGAATCTTTTCAAAACATACCGAATTGAATTAAATCAATTTGCTCTAACCCATTACCTATGTCACGAATGTGCTATTTTAGCTGACAATATTTTATCCATGTCCGATCTCGTAACTATTTTTTCTGAGAATGGCCTACTGGCCCGCACTATATCAGGTTATCGTGCTCGTCCTCAGCAACTGGAAATGGCGCAAGCCATTGCAGATACCATTACACGTCATGGCGTGCTCCTGGCAGAAGCAGGCACAGGCACTGGAAAAACATTTGCCTATCTAGCGCCCGCCCTATTAATGGGCGGCAAAGTGATTCTCTCTACCGGCACCAAAACACTGCAAGATCAACTATTTAACCGAGATATTCCCACCATGCGTGCAGCACTGAAAGTCCCTGTCACAGTAGCACTGCTGAAAGGCCGCACCAATTATATCTGCCATTATCATCTGGAAAGAACATTACAAGCCACCCATCTCAGTTTCACATCCCGCGAGGAAGTCAGCCATCTGGGGCTGATCGAACGTTACGCCAAAACAAGTCAGCATGGCGATAAAAGCGGACTCAGCAAGGTTCCGGAAAATGCACCCATCTGGCAGCATGTGACTTCCACGCGCGATAACTGCCTTGGGTCGGAATGTCCTCATTACAAGCAATGCTTTGTCATGGAAGCACGTAAATACGCGCTTGCAGCCGATATTGTCGTGGTCAATCACCATTTATTCTTTGCCGATGTGATGTTGCGCGATGAAGGGCTATCCGAATTGCTACCCGCCTGCAATACGGTCATTTTTGATGAAGCGCATCAATTGCCTGAAGTCGCCAGCCTCTTTTTTGGTGAATCGGTCAGCACCAGCCAGTTGTTGGAACTCGCACGCGACGCTGAGGCCGAGGCTCTGCTCAACGCCAAAGACTTCGTTCCTTTACCCGAAGCAGTAGCCGCCATGGAAAAAGCAACCCGCGATTTACGTTTAACCATCGCGGGAGAAAACATCCGCCTACCATCCGCCACAGTAATGCAAACCCCAGGCTTCAAAGATACGCTCGTCATTCTACAGGACAAACTCACACTACTCGTCAGTCTGCTTGAGAATCAGGCAGTTCGTTCACAGGGACTGGAGAACTGCTGGCGCCGCGCTGCCACCATTCTTGCCAATATCAAACACTGGCATGAGCAAATCGAAAACGAAGGCTATGTGCGCTGGGTGGAAACATTCAGTCATACTTTGCAGCTCAATGCCACTCCTCTCTCCGTTGCGGAAATATTCAATAAACAATTAAATGCTTCCCTTCGCGCCTGGATATTCACCTCAGCAACTTTAGCAGTTAAAAATGATTTCTCCCATTACCGTCAGGCGATGGGGTTAGCAGCTGCTCAGTCAATCAGCTTGAGCAGTCCGTTTGATTTTTCTCATCAGGCATTGCTCTATGTTCCAACTCACCTTCCCAATCCCAATGACCGCAGTTATACCGAATGTGCCGTCAAAGCAGCACTACCAGTATTACGGGCAAGCCGTGGCCGGGCATTCTTTTTGTGCACCAGCTTGCGTGCCATGCAACAAGTATATGCACTCCTGCAGGCAAGATTAGCATATGAGCAACTCGATTTTCCGCTGTTACTGCAAGGTCAGGGATCACGCACCGCTATGCTGGAACGCTTTCGTGAAGCAGGTAACGCCATCCTCATCGGCAGCCAATCCTTCTGGGAAGGAATCGATGTACGGGGTGAAGCACTCTCATTGGTGATCATCGACAAGCTACCATTCGCCTCACCGGATGATCCGGTGCTGTCAGCACGCATTGAAAAAATCAACAAGGAAGGCCGCAATGCCTTCATGGAATATCAGCTACCCCGCGCCATCATCAACCTCAAACAAGGTGCAGGACGTCTGATCCGGGATGAGCATGATCGAGGAGTACTGATGATTTGTGACCCGCGACTGATTTCTCAATCCTATGGCAAGCGCATCTGGCAGAGTCTGCCCCCTATGAAGCGCACACGGAATTTAACTGATGTGGAACATTTTTTTGCCGGGAATAAACCGTAATGACAACCTGAATCAGGAAAGCAGGATTGGTAATGGCAATACCACCTAGATGAATCACCTAACCCTGTTGCAATATCGTTCAGTGTGAACGGATTCCAGGCTGGCATTCAACAAGTGTGCCAACCCCATTGCTCCTTGCCGCATCACTTGATGATGATTCCAGCTGAACAGAGGTCGTGCAAGCGGGGCAATCAGATTCATCCACGGCCGGTTGGTGTGCACATGCCATTCATAATGCACTGTCGTCACGCCATCTCCATAAAAGAAACACCACCGCCCAGCCCCAACCATTTCTCCGCTTGCTTGCCCTTCTATTAGCGCGAGCGGCACAAGCCGTGTCACACGCATATCAAAAGTAAGCGAGTAAGGAATCCGTCCTCGCCAGGTAAAACGATGGACACTTCCGACCCCACTCGCCTCGCCAGGTACAAGTTTTTCCACTTTCTCCACACTCTGCCACCATATAGGCCAATCATGGCACTGCGTAATGGTATCGTACACCTCTGATAAAGGCGCGCTTATGCGCCATTCAGTGGTAAATTTGAATTCGGTCGCTGACACTTTACTGATCAAAAAAACCTGCAGGGAACACTGGATTGATTTGATATTCCGACATCTCCACCATTTCAATCAGACTGCCATCCGCCTGATAGCTCATCACTTTAAGCGGAAAACCAGTCGTCAGGTCCAACCATACCTCCATCCGTGACACAGCGCCTACACTAAAACCACTCTCCCCCTGTACACTCACTTGCAAGGCAGACTGGCCAGCAACCGAATCTGTACCGATTACAGTGGTTTTACCCTGGCTTTGCAACAACATAACGTTCTGATAGAAAGTGCCTAGATCAGATCGATCTACCCGCTGACCAGATGGACTCTGTATCAATCTATTCTCTGGGCTCAAACTGAACGAAGGGAAACTGCCGTATCCAAACAGCCATAATTTAACCCGCTCAGTCAGAGGACTATAAACCAGCACTGCACCATTAAATGGTTCAATTACTTCCATTCGCACATATCCTGGTTTCTGATAGTAGTAGCGTATGATGTCGGGTTTATCAGAATTATGACTGCCCGATGATTTGATCACGGTCTGATAAGCGCCCACCTGTTGGTAGTAATCAACAGCATCCTGAACAAAGTTGGTACTATCAGGAAGTAATAACGCCATGGTAAGCAGGACACCGGGCAACATTTAACAAAGCTCCTCAAGATATGGATATAGCTTCATGCATGGCAGTCAATGTTTAAGCGATACACGCTCGCGGCATTCGATGCTAACAAAAGCAGCATGGTGACTATTGTGGCACATTACTCTGTTGAAGGTGACTGATTCTTCCCTTCTCTATATGGTATTGAGAATTGCTGTGCTCACTCTTGCAACCTAAATCTAAATGATTGCAAGGCAATCGCACGTACCGGTTGACCATTCTGCAAAGGTGGATTGCAGCGCCAGGTTTTTACTGCAGCGATAGCAGCTTCATCAAGACGACGATATCCGCTGCTGTTAATTACTTGCGTCTTTTTCACGTGACCACTTTCATCCAGCTCCAGCTTTAGCATCAGCTCACCATGCTCACCAAGCTGGCGCGATTGACGCGGATAAGCAGGGGCATTCAATACTGGACAAATGACCGATAACTCTGAGGACAACATGACCGGTCCAGACGATGTTCCAGTCCCCAAAGATGTGCTAGAAGATGTATGCGAAGAACCTGATTGCATAGCATTTGTATCTGAGGTGTTTGGCGCTCCTTGAGTGACAGCAGATTGCTGTACTTCTGTTTTCTCCTTGGCTTTGCTATGTGATCGAGCGATTGGTTTTGCTGGAGTAGGCGCTACTATTTTGTCTTGATAAACTTCCTGGGGCGGTGTAGGTTTCTTTTCTGGTGTAAATACAGATTGCTCTGGCTGCTCTGCATGCTGGACATGTTCCCCAGAAGGTGAAGAAGATAACTGAGGTAGCGACACTAGCTTAAAAGTAATGGCAGCATCATCTAACTGATTATTTTTCTTGCCAAAATGGATAGGCAGTATCGTGATCGCACCATGCACAAGGCATGTCGTCAAGATAGGGATAGACCAGCCGCGTAACTGATTCATGGCACATCGCCTTCAGGCTTCTGCGTTGCAATACTCACCATGGTAAAGCCAACCCCCTGCACATCGCTTAGAATCTGCACCACACGCTGCACCGACGCGGATTGATCCACCACCAACAATACCGCCTCATAACGGGATACCATTGGTTGCAGCCGCGTTTTGAGTTCGTCCAATTCAATCCGGTTACCCTGCACATCGATCGCACCCGTCACCGGAATCGTAATTACCAAAGATTCTGTGTCGGCCTCACTAGGGGATTCCGCTTCTGGAATTGAAACTTCCAGTGTTTGAATTCGATGAAAGTTGGCGCCAAGAACAATGAAAATGACCAGGATGAATACACAGTCGATTAAGGGCGTAAGATTGATCGTCGGTGGAGTACGATCACGTGTTTCAAATTTCATCTGGCACCTCCACTTTGATCATATTTTTGGGCGCAACATATAGTACGCACTGAATAATGTCACTCAACTGAAGGCGAACATTATCCAAGCGGCTGGCAAGATAGCCGTGAGCTGCAAGTGTCGGAACTGCAATCGTCAGGCCGGCAGCTGTGGTCACAAGCGCTTCCCAAATTCCTGATGAGAGTTCGGATAGATTAATGCTGGAATTGCCGGATTCCTGAAGACCCATAAACATATTGATCATGCCAAATACCGTGCCCAGCAAACCCAGCAGCGGTGCAATCTGGGCAATAAAGGAAAGCAGTGAGAGGTTCTTTTCCAACTTCTGCAACTCGAGGCTAGCCACTCGCCTAGCTTCAGATTCTGCAAGGTCAGGCCGCTCTTTGAGTGCCTGCGCGGCAGCACATACCACATGAACGGCAGGATGGGAGTGGTGATTACACTCCCCGTTCACTGCATCAAAATTCCCTGAACGAATATGGTTTAGCGTATTTTCGTACCAACTCAGATCGGACAAATGTACCATCCGGTACTCGATGAGCTTGCGAAAAAACACAGCAAGTGCAATGATCGAACACGCATAGAGCGGCACCATCGTCCAGCCACCTTGAGCCAGAATTTCTCCGAGTAATATCACTGTATCGTTACTCATGATCGCTCCTTTGCTATAGGTAATCCTACTTTGCTCACTGCGAGCCTCAATGCTTTCAATCAATATCCCTATTCTTAGTGACAGTATATTAAAAAATTAATTTCATAAACAAGAAATATAATGATTATTATTTGCACCAGAAAAAAGTTGCGCCCCGATCATTTCCAGCAGAAAGTTCCGCTAATGATCACTCCATAAAAATTTACAAAGGCTAGTATCCGGTCGATTTTTAGTAGAAGTAAGTACGAGAATGAAGCTGAGATGAGGTGACTGGAGTTAAGTTATCTTTGGTAGCCATCAAGCAGCATTGTGCTACAAAACAGTTATTTTCTTGTCGAATATGACCTATAAAATCTGAAAGAGTATAATATCCGCTCCGAAAGTTCCGAATAAGCAGGTTGTTAATATTTTATGTCCAAAAAACTTTTTCAGAGAACACCGACGCTTGATGGCCATGACGTTAATGCCAAGCGTGAAGAAATACGGTCCTATTTTCACACTACACTAGATTGTTATGAACAGCTTTTTGAAACGTTACGCAATAATGAAGCTTATTACATTAAGCCAATCACGCTGCGCCATCCTCTGATTTTTTATTTAGGACATACTGCTACTTTCTTCATCAACAAATTGATTCTGGCTGGCTTGATTAGTGAACGGATCAATCCCAAGATGGAGTCGATGTTTGCAGTTGGTGTCGATGAAATGAGCTGGGATGATCTGGATACTACCCATTATGACTGGCCGGCCGTGGAAGAAGTACACGCCTACCGACGTACCATGCGCAGCGTCGTTGACAAACTGATCAATAATCTGCCTTTGACTTTGCCGATTGGCTGGGACAGCCCCTGGTGGACCATTGTGATGGGCATTGAACATGAACGCATTCACCTGGAAACTTCGTCGGTGCTGATTCGCCAGCATGCACTTCAATACGTTCAACCCCACCCCGATTGGCAACCGTGCCGGAAAAGCGGAACTGCACCGGAGAATCACTTGATCACTGTTCCGGCTGGCAAGGTACAGATAGGCAAAAGCAAGACTGATCCGACCTTTGGCTGGGACAATGAATATGGTCATCACGCGGCAGAAGTTCCTGCCTTCCAGGCGGGCCGTTATCTGGTCAGCAATCAGGAATTCCTCGCTTTTGTCGAAGCCAATGGTTATGGCATAGCAGATTACTGGGAAGAGGAAGGCCGCGGCTGGCTGCGGCATACCCGCGCGCAATACCCCACATTCTGGCTCAAACAGGGTAATGCATGGCGTTTCCGCCTCATGACCGAAGAAGTGTCGATGCCATGGGATTGGCCGGTAGAAGTCAATTATCATGAAGCCAAAGCTTTCTGTAACTGGAAAGCGAAAACCAGCGGCTTACCGGTACGCTTACCCACTGAAGACGAGTGGTATCGACTGTACGAGACAGCAAATCTGACCGAAGTACCGCATGCCAGTGCGGGTGCGGCAAATATTCATCTTGATCATTATGCTTCCAGTTGCCCGGTAACTGAGTTTCCTCAAGGCGAGTTTTTCGATCTCGTAGGCAATGTCTGGCAGTGGACGGAAACACCGACCTATCCATTCGAGGGATTCGATGTTCACCCGCACTATGATGATTTCACCACGCCTACTTTCGATGACCGGCATAATCTCATCAAAGGTGGCTCGTGGATTTCCTGCGGTAATGAATCTTTGAAATCATCCCGCTATGCATTCCGCCGTCATTTCTTCCAGCATGCCGGGTTTCGTTATATCGTCACTGACACACCTGCTTTCCAGCCTACTTCTCATTATGAAACAGACAAACTATTGTCCGAATATGCTGAATTTCATTATGGCGACAATTATTTCGATGTGCCCAATTTCCCGGCTGCACTGGCCAAACTGGCGATTGCTGCTATGGGCAACAAACCCGCCCGCAAAGCGCTCGATTTGGGATGTGCGTCAGGGCGCTCCACCTTCGAGCTAGCAAAACATTTCGGTCATGTCACCGGTGTCGATTTCTCTGCGCGTTTTATCAATCAAGGTGTTCAGCTCGTGCAACAAGGGATTCTGCGTTACACGCTGACAGATGAAGGTGAGCTTGTTTTTTATAAAGAACGTTCGCTGGTGAATCTGGGCCTTGATGATGTCAAGCATAAGGTCGAGTTTTATCAGGGAGATGCCTGCAATCTGAAACCAATTCTGACTGGCTATGATCTCATTCTTGCAGCTAACTTGATCGATCGCCTCTATGACCCGGCTAAATTCCTGACAAATGTGCATACCCGTCTGAATTCTGGCGGGCTATTGTTGATTGCTTCCCCTTATACCTGGCTGGAAGAGCATACTAAACGGGAGGCCTGGATTGGTGGTTTCAAGCGTGATGGCGAAAGCTTTACGACGCTGGATGGCTTGAAAGAAACACTGGGCAGTCACTTCAGATTAATTCAAGGCCCGCAAGAAGTACCTTTTGTCATTCGTGAAACCAAACGAAAATTCCAACATACCCTGTCAGAGGTAACGATTTGGGAGAAAATTGCGTGAGCGATCAATTCGATCGCGACATCAAACGAACTGGCACGAATAGCACGAAATTTGACGGGCGCCTGGGATTATTCGGCAATGCCAACGTAATGCCGTTATGGGTTGCGGATATGGATTTCGCTGCCCCTGCCGAAGTCACGCATGCGCTGATCGGGCGCGCCACGCACCCTATCTACGGCTATACACTTTTTCCGGAAAGCTTGTATGAATCACTCATCGATTGGCTAAGACTGCGCCATCATTGGCAAGTGGAACGCGAGTGGATTATTCTAAGTCCTGGAGTTGTCCCCTCGCTCACCGCCACGATTATGGCGCTTACCCAACCAAGCGAGCAGGTTATCGTCCAGCCACCGGTGTATTTTCCTTTCTTCTCGGCTGTAACCAAAACCGGCAGGCAGTTAATACGCAATCCGTTATATCTTGAGCATAATCAATACGCGATTGACTTCGAGCAACTGGAGCAAATTGGCGCAAATGCCCGCATGTTGCTGTTCTGCTCTCCCCATAATCCCGTGGGTAGAGTCTGGGACAAATCTGAACTGACCCAACTTATCAAGATTGCCAATAAACATGATTGGTTGATTATTTCAGATGAAATTCATGCCGATCTGGTTTATCCAGAAAACCAGCATCATCCACTGGCAAGTGTAACCGACAATCCAGAAAATATTATTACGGCTATTGCACCTAGCAAAACTTTCAACATTCCCGGACTTCATCTGTCTGCTCTGATCGTGCCGAATAAAGCCTATCGTGCTGCAATCACCCATTTTTTTGACATGATCCATGTCAGCGCAGCCAATCCATTCAGTATCGTGGCGTTTGAGACTGCCTACCGGCAAGGCGCAAGATGGCTAGATGAATTAATGGTTTATCTAAAAAATACACGCGACCATGTCAACATGTATCTGACCAAACATCTGCCAGACATTCAATTAATCAAGTCTGAGGGTACGTATCTGCTCTGGCTGGATTGTCGCGCACTTAACATGGACGATACTCAGCTAAAGCATTTTTTTGCTCATGAGGCTGAAGTTGGATTGAGTCCTGGCGCTTTATTTGGAAGGGAAGGCAGCGGTTTTATGCGCATGAATATCGGCACTCCCCGCCACAACATCATGGCGGCACTTGAAAATATCAGAAAAGCCTGCAATCGGATCAAGAGATAGTCTGGAAAAACTATCTTTGTAATTTACCAAGAAATATCGCAATGTTAGAGTCATTCCATGGCAGGATATCTTCGTCTCTCAAGAGATCGGGCAATTTCTTGGTTGACATTTCGCAAGCCTCATCATCACCAATCAGCAGTACTCTCCTTTTAGTTTCAAAAGCACAGCGGAGCTCCCATAGCTGCCCATCAGCCCGAATGGTATTTGCAGTGATGATACCAATCACCCCGTTACATCCCCTGACTTTTTCCCGGCATTCCTCCTTCCATGCGCTCTCCCATGATCTTTTTTCTGGCATGAAAACACATGTAAGTTCCGGGCTATCTTTGTTTATCTGCACTATAAGCCTATCCCTAAGATCAACATCCTTAAGCGCAGAACTGATGAAAAGCTGGTTTGTTGACTCCATCGCATTCCTCCCTGACCTGTTATCGTTAAGGGATAAATATCTCCATCCCTTACAGCCTTTTTCACGGCTGGGAGCAATATAGCACTCACCCCATCAAGCGTCAACGCGGAAACGATGGAGTAGCCCGACACCCAGGCTAGCCATTACAATAGAGACTACGGGATTAAGCACATTCAAAAAAGCATAAGGCGCATAATCTAATACTGGGATATCCAGTGTCGCTGCATAAAAAGCCCCAGCTGTTGTCCATGGAATTAATCCTGCTGTCATAGTGGCACCCTCTTCCACAGAACGGGAAAGAGTTGCGTTATCAAGCTGTGCTTTGTGATAAGCATTCTTGAATAATTGGCAATTCAGTATGATCGAAATATACGCCTCTCCCATTCCCATATTGCCGACTAGTCCGGATAGTATGGTGGTGATTATAAGAGTGCGAATACGCTTAATACGCACAATGATGCGCTCAAGAATGACAGCAAGAAATTTGGCGTGATGCAAAACGCCTCCCAGCGCTAACGCCATGATTGATAGCAGCAGTGTCCAGGTCATACTATAAATGCCGCCGCGACCAAGCAATGTATCGATATTTTCTAGACCAGTGGTACCACTTTTATTAAGCCAAAGTGCATTGAAAACATCAATGATATTTTTTTCCTGATAAAAAATAGCAATCGCCATGGCTAATACGATACTGCATGACATACTAATTGCAGGGGGATACTTTCTGATGCTCATCCCAAACATGCACCACAGCGGTAGCAATGTAATCCACAAATTCAACTGAAATATACTTTTTAGTGCATCTTGAATAGCCGCTATTTCTTCTGCAGGCAACGCATATTCTGAATATTGCTGGCCCACAAAAACAAAAAGGACAAGCGTTAGTACGTAGGCTGGGAAGGTGGTATACAGCATGGCATGAATGTGGCGATAGAGGTTTGTGCCCGCACTCATGGCTGCGAGATTCGTTGTATCTGACATGGGTGATAATTTATCACCAAAGGTTGCGCCTGATACGATCATGCCTGCTACAATGACTAAAGGAATTCCGATTACTTCGGCCATTCCGATCAATACCATCCCTATTGTTCCTACTGTACCCCAGGAAGTACCCGTCGCAATCGACATAAGGCTACATAAGATCAATCCAGACGCAAGAAATAGTGCCGGGTTGAGCAACTCCAGCCCATAATACAAGAGACTCGCTATCGTGCCGCTTTGCATAAAACTGGCAATTACCATGCCTATCAAAATAAATATGTAAATTGCAGGGAGCGCACTACTGATTCCCGTATTCATCATGTGCTGAATATCTGTGAAGGAATAGCCCAGGTTAGCTGCATGCGCGCCTACCCAGAGCAAACACAGGAAAATGATGGCATGAATATAGATCTCGAGCACGAATAGCCCTAAGGAAATCATTAAAAATATACCAAGCAAGCAAACAATAGCCTGCGCAAGGGATGGTTCTGGGCAAGTATTTTGCTTGCCTGTATCGTCTCGTGTCATTTCTGCTCAATTATTTACCAATACCAATCAAACCAAATCCCCGCAATAAATTCTGCAATCGGGCGTCATTCGCACTGCCAGGAGGGCAGTATCCATTTTCTCATCAAGCAATGCGTGAAATAATGGTTGTGCAGCTCTCATAGAGGCCCGAGCGGCCAAAATATTGGAATCAGCATGGCAGCGCCTAGCCCGAGTAATACATTTAACGGTATACCCAGACGGGCAAAGTCACTAAATTTATAGTTTCCGGCGCTATAAACCAATGTATTAGTTTGATAACCAATGGGTGTTGCAAAACTCATGCTGGCAGCAAACATCACTCCCACAACAAAAGGTCGGGCGTCCACCCCCATATGCTGCGCCAGTTCGATAACAATCGGAGTCATTAAAACAGCGACCGCATTGTTACTCAATACCTCTGTTACCAAAGAGGTCAACAAAATAACTATTAATAATGCCCACCATGGCTCCAATCCGTTGCCTAAATTGAGCAGACTGCGGGCCGCCATATCTGCCAGACCCGATTCACGCATGGCAATACTAATTGCCAGCATCCCAAAAATCATCACAAGTAAAGGCCATTCTATCGCTTTATAGGCTTCATCTGAACGGACACATCCTGTAGCCAGGACGATCGCTGCGCCAATGATCGCTGAAGCTTCAATCGGCAGCACCTGGAGTCCTGCCAATATGATGACACCCGCCATTACCACTAAAGCAATCGGCGCTTTATGTTGCCGTGGTGTCGTAACCTTACCTTCAGTCAGGGCAAATAGATCGCCATTTTCACAAAACCGCTTTATTTGCGCCGGCGTGCCTTCCACCAGTAAAACATCGCCAAATTGCAACTGAAAATCATCGACAACATCTCCTATGCTCGCATCTTTGCGATGAACTGCGATCAAATGAATGCCGTAACGCGCCAGCAAATCCAGATCACGGATAGGGCGCTGCACGTAACGAGAACTTGAACCGACAATCGCTTCAATAACAATTGCATCTTTACGACGCAAGGTTTCAAGATCATGACTGCTATTACCCCGCAAACCAACCAAATCAGATGAGTGCAAATCCATCATGGTACTGCCCTTGCTGTGCACAACCAACCGATCCCCTATTTCAAGCCGGATATCCGCCGCAGGTGATGAAATCACTTCATCACCACGAAATAGTTTGAGCACCAACACCCCGGCACGATTCAATTTTGCTGCCGCCAATGTTTTTCCTGCTAAGCGTGAATTTTCTGGCACAAACAGCTCGGTCATAAAAGCACGGTCACTTGCCCCCATAAATTGCTGCGCCAGCGTTTCCCGCAGAGGTAAAAACCTGGGAGCAAATAAAAAAATAAATACGCCTCCCAATAAAGCCAAAATAAGTGCGGACGTAGTAATCTCAAACAAACTAAATGGCGCCAATCCCATATCACGAGCGACACCATCCACCAGAATATTCGTTGAAGTTCCAATCAGCGTCATCATACCGCCCATAATCGTGGCATAAGATAATGGAATTAAAAAAAGTGAAGGAGAAGTATGCAATTTAATCGCTACTGCAATCACTGCAGGCGTCAATACCATCACCACAGGCGTATTATTAATAAATGGCGATATTACCAACGCTGTTAGCATGATTACCGCTAACAACTTGCGTTCACTTTGTCCGGCCACCTCCCCTATCCAATAAGCAAGCTTGGCAACACATCCTGTTTTTTCAAGTGAAGCGCTAACGATAAACAGTGCTGCAATTGTGATTGGCGCACTATTACTGAACACACTTAATACCTGCTTGCTATCGAGCAAGCCTAATGCCAGCAAACAGGCTACTGCAACCACTACCGCAATATCCGGACTCACCCATTCCCGCACCAGGGCAAGTAATAAAAACAAAATGACAAATCCAACCAATATTGGATTTATTAATTCAGCAACCAAAATCACCTCTAATCTTTATATAGAACAGCACAAGGTCCGTTATTTCATTACTTATTGCTTATTTAAAGGAACCAGCATTGATATGACAATCACCATTTTTAAAGTAATTCCTGCTGCCAATGCGCAAATTTTCGAATAGTTAATCGCATCTAAATTTTCAATTTTAAACCGTCTGCTCAAAAAAAATAATAACTTTCCTGTCGCGCGCATCGATTAATCAAAACTTCTTGCTCACTGAGAACAGCAAGGTGTAGTATTTTTCCACAAGAGAGATTTAAGAATGAGAACAACATGAATCTACCACTCGCTTCTTTATGAATAGCCTGATCGTAGTCACGCTGTTAATAGCAACATTCATAAAGAGAACAAAAACTCGGGATCTAGATGAGGCCTATTATTGAAAGGCCTGCTGACATTAGCTGCTACTTTGATTGAACAAAGGAGATGAATATGACACAAAGAATCGCTCACGTTGATGATGATCCTGATATTCGAGATACCGTTCGCCGCATTCTAAGCGCCCACGGCTATGAAGTTTACAGTTATCAGACAGCGAAAGATTTTATCAATTCGCTGCAAGATCCCGCTTTTGTCCCTGACTTAGCAATTCTTGATGTCATGGTCGAATCCATGGATGCAGGCTTGAATACATATGTAGAGTTACACAATCGCTTTCCTAAAATGCAGGCAATTTTTATGACTTCACTCGGCGACATGATTTTGCCTTATTTTGAAAATAAGTCACAAGAATGGATCTGCATTATCGAGAAGCCCATCGAACCATCAGTTTTGTTGTCTATCGTGCGTGACCGCCTAGGGGCGGCGAAACCTGAATTGAGTATCTTTTAGGGCGAAGTATCATGGCAACTGCCGATTTTTCCTGGAGCACCCCTACGCAGCAATTTACTTTAAAAGGAGGGAAAGAAAGTGGGCAGAAATTAAGCGACGAGATATTA
>NZ_JAGFJM010000074.1 GCF_024102715.1 Nitrosomonas communis | reverse complement strand
GGCCATTCTCTACATTGGGGTGGCCGCAGGAGACAACCGAACTCAAAACCTTTTTACCAACTTCGGTGCTGGTGACTGGTTTTGATATCATTTTCTTCTGGGTGGCGCGTATGATCATGATGTCATTGCATTTCACTGGAAAAGTGCCATTCCGGGAGGTCTATGTGACTGGACTAATCCGTGATTCAGAAGGTCAAAAGATGAGCAAGTCCAAAGGGAATGTGCTGGATCCACTTGATTTGATTGATGGCATTTCGTTACCAGAGTTGATCAAGAAGCGCACTACCGGCTTGATGAATCCCAAACAGGCTGAGTCAATCGAAAAAAATACACGTAAACAATTCCCGCAGGGTATACCTGCGTTTGGCACCGATGCATTGCGTTTTACCTTTGCTAGTTTGGCTTCACATGGGCGGGATATTAAATTTGATTTACAGCGATGCGAAGGCTACCGAAACTTTTGTAATAAGCTGTGGAATGCCGCGCGTTTTGTCCTGATGAATTGTGAAGGAAAGGATGTTGGCCTAGATGAGTCTTTGCCTTTGACATTTTCTTATGCGGATAAGTGGATCATTGGTCGTTTGCAGCAAGCCGAGCAAGGTGTGATTCAAGCTTTTAACGGTTATCGCTTTGACATAGCTGCGCGCGAGATCTATGAGTTTATCTGGGATGAATATTGTGATTGGTATGTAGAGTTTGCCAAGGTTCAATTAAATTTGGGGAATGACGCTGAGCAACGCACTACGCGCCGTGTTCTGGTGCGAGTGCTTGAAACTGCGCTTAGGTTAGCACATCCCGTGATCCCTTTTATTACTGAAGAATTATGGCAAAAAATTGCCTTGCTGGCAGATAAAAAAGGTAAGAGTGTTATGTGTCAACCTTATCCGCAAGCAGATCTTGCGCGTATTGATAGGGAGGCCAGCAGTCGCATTACCCTGCTTAAAGAGATCATTAATGCATGTCGAGGGTTACGTGGTGAAATGAAGCTTTCTCCGGCAACGAGGATTCCTTTGTTAATTGAGGGTAATCAGTCTGCTTTGGCAGATTTTTCTGCCTATTTGATCGCCTTGGCTAAGTTATCCAATGTTGAAATTTTGCCAGAGAGACTGCCGAATGTAGATGCGCCGATAGCTGTTGTTAGTGAATTTCGATTGATGCTCAAGATTGAAATAGATGTGTCGGCTGAGCGTGAGCGACTCCAAAAAGAAATTACTCGCTTAGAAGTGGAAATCAGTAAGGCAAGTGCAAAACTTGATAATCCTGATTTTGTGCAACGCGCACCAGGCAAGGTGGTCATCCAGGAGAAGGAGCGTTTAGCAGGGTTTAATTCAGTGTTGTCTAAATTGATCGAACAATTACAAAGATTAAGCTAGTCTTTTGGATATGTATTTCTTATTTTTAAAATAAGCTGGTTATCGTTAAATCCGAGTGAAATATAGGGATATTTGCGACTATTATCTGAGTTCTTGGAAAAAGCACATCTAGAGTAGGGAAATAGAATATTTTCTTTTTTGCTGTCCTGAGATAGAGCTTATTAGTCTGGCTAATGTTTATTTATCTCAATCACGTAAGTGAGATAGTGCAGATGGCATGTTGTGCTAGCGTCAGTAAATATCAGAGGATATAAAAGAATTTCTAGTGTTTGATTGTTTTACTGGTTGTACAAAAAGATTTTGTTTTGTCGATTTTGTTTCGTTTTGCTGTGATGTTGAGTGAGGTTAAAGATGGCTGTCGCAGCGGGTAAATAAGTGGGTAAAATTTCTTGTTTCAGGGAAGAAAGAAGAGTAAGTAGCAAAATCACCATATTCAAAATAGGGGGATTTTTCTATAAGAATCATGATTTTCCCTTGTGGGTGCACTGCTAGCGTGCTAAAATTCTCGTTAGTATTAATGGGTAATTTATTAGCATTCAAAACTAGCAGAGATTAGTAGAAATTTTCAAATTATGAAGTAATTTGCAGTTGGGTGGTCTATGCAGCCATTTGAAATAAATGGTCGAAATTTTTTAGTACGTGAAATTAGACAAAATTAGTAATTTATGTGGGGGGAAATATGAGCAGTAAATCAGTAGTGGCCCTGCTGGGGTCAGCAACTCTTGCTTTTTACTCAAGTATGGCGTTTTCCAGTAAATATAATTTTCCGGAACCGCAATCTTCAATTGCTCAAGATATCTATGATCAGCATATCTTAGCGTTATGGATTTGCTTGGCAATTTTTATTGGTGTTTTTGGTGTAATGTTTTACTCAATTGTGAAGCACCGCAAATCAGTGGGTTACAAGGCTGCAAATTTTCATCACAGTACTCTTGTGGAGATTGTCTGGACAACGATTCCGCTATTGATTTTGGTCGCAATGGCTTATCCAGCTACCAAAACTGTTATTGCGATGAAGGATACTTCTGAGGCTGATATTACCATTAAGGCCACAGGCTATCAGTGGATGTGGGGTTACGATTATCTTCAGGGGGAGGGTGAGGGAATCAGCTTCTATAGCAAATTGTCTACACCACTTGCTCAAGTGGCAAATAAAGAGCCCAAAGGTGAAAATTATTTGCTAGAGGTGGACAATAATATGGTTGTCCCGGTAGGGAAGAAAATTCGAGTGATCACTACCGCAAATGATGTTCTGCATGCATGGTGGGTACCTGCCTTTGGGGTTAAACAAGATGCTATTCCAGGATTTATTCGTGATGTGTGGTTTACAGCAGAGAGGCCTGGTATATTCCGCGGCCAATGTGCGGAGCTTTGTGGGAAAGATCATGGGTTTATGCCAATAGTGGTCGAGGTGCTGGAGCAAGAAAAGTATGCGCAATGGGTAGCCGACAAACAGAAAGCATCGGCGGCAGTAGTGACCACGGCTGCAGTCGGGAATTAATATTTCGATTTTAAGAGATGTAAATTCAGAAAATAAAAGTAGTAAGCACTAAGGAGAATAGTCATGGCAGTAGTTCAAGATGTACACGGTCATCACGACCATCATCCCAGTGGAATAATGCGCTGGGTAACAACAACCAATCATAAAGATATTGGCACAATGTATTTGTGGTTTAGTTTTGCCATGTTTCTGGTTGGCGGTTTTCTGGCTATGGGGATTCGTGCAGAATTATTCATGCCGGGTATTCAAATACTGGAGCCCGAGTTATTTAATTCATTTACCACACTTCATGGTTTGATTATGGTGTTTGGCGCTATCATGCCCGCATTTGTTGGTTTGGCCAACTGGCAGGTGCCTATGATGATAGGTGCGCCGGATATGGCGTTTGCGCGGATGAATAACTGGAGTTTCTGGTTATTGCCGGTGGCTGGTGCGTTATTGATATCATCGTTCTTCGTGCCAGGAGGTGCAGCAGCAGGTGGTTGGACATTTTATCCGCCGCTTTCTGCGCAAGGTGGTCTGGGTGTAGATATGATGATTTTTGCTATTCATATTTTGGGTGCTTCCTCAATTATGGGCGCAATTAACATTATTACCACCATTCTTAATATGCGTGCGCCTGGCATGACATTAATGAAAATGCCTATGTTTGTATGGACTTGGCTGATTACTGCTTATCTACTGGTGCTGGTAATGCCTGTTCTAGCAGGTACGGTAACGATGCTGCTGACAGATCGCCATTTTGGTACTAGCTTCTTTAATGCAGCGGGTGGGGGCGATCCTGTTCTGTTTCAGCATGTTTTCTGGTTCTTCGGGCATCCAGAGGTCTACATTATGATCCTGCCAGCTTTTGGTGTTGTCTCGGAAATTATCCCGACATTTTCTCGTAAACCATTGTTTGGCTATTCCTCAATGGTGTATGCGACAGCGTCGATTGCTATTCTGTCCTGTGTAGTATGGGCACATCACATGTTTACAGCGGGTATGCCTGCAGTGGGCCAGTTATTTTTCATGTATGCTACGATGCTGATTGCAGTGCCAACAGGTGTAAAGGTTTTTAACTGGACAGCTACAATGTGGCGCGGATCAATGACGTTTGAAACCCCGATGCTGTTTTCCATTGGCTTCGTCTTCTTGTTTGTAATAGGTGGATTCAGTGGTGTGGTTTGTGCAATCGTACCAATCGACATTCAAGTGCAAGATACCTATTACGTGATTGCACACTTCCATTACGTATTGGTATCAGGAGCGCTATTCGCAATATTTGCTGCGGTTTATTACTGGCTACCAAAATGGGCAGGCCGTATGTATGATGAGAAATTAGGCAAAATGCATTTCTGGTTGTCTATGATCTTCTTCAATGTTGCATTCTTTGTGCAGCACTTCCTGGGATTAGCTGGCATGCCACGTAGAATTCCAGACTACTCGCTGCAATTTGCTGATTTTAATATGATTTCAAGTATTGGAGCGTTTGGATTCGGGCTGACACAACTACTCTTCCTTTATATTGTGATTAAATGTATCCGTAGTGGTGAGAAAGCAACTGATAAGCCATGGGAAGGTGGAAGCACATTAGAATGGACATTGCCTTCGCCAGCGCCTTATCACAGCTTTGAAACTCCGCCAGTAATTAAATAAAGCGAAGCATATTATATGCCGCAGAATGATAATGATAAGGATCTCAAGCGTAAGAAACTAAGGACTGCTTTTTTATTGCTAATCCTAATGACTGTAATATATTTAATAACGGTGATAATGAAACAATGACACAGAGCGTAACTAAGATTAATGTGGCTATGCTGAAGAAGCTACTGGTTTTTTCAATGATCATGTTCGGTTTTGGTTACGCGCTGGTTCCGATGTATGAGAAGTTTTGTGAAGTGACCGGAATAAATAATCTCTTGCAGCCAGATGTAGTGGATAAGAATATCAAAGTAGATATGACGCGGCTGATTACAATTGGGTTGGATGCAAATGTACGCGGCTTGCCTTGGCAATTTAAGTCGCTACAATCTAACGTTAAAATACATCCCGGTGAATCAATAGAAGTGATGTATGAGATCAAGAATGATTCGGATCGAGAGGTAAGTGGTCAAGCAATACCCAGTTACAGTCCGCGTTTCTTAGAGAAATATTTGAAGAAATTTGAATGTTTTTGCTTTACAAAACAAGTGCTTAAGCCGGGTGAAGTAAGGCGGATGCCAGTGAAGTTTATCATTGATCCACAAATACCTGTTGATGTTAGTGCTGTAACCATATCTTATACTTTTTTTGCACTAGAACCAGGCAAATAGAAGGTAAATGAGATGATTAACGGTGAATGAATTAATGAATAACTCAAAAGAACCAATTGAGAAAGCCTCAATATGGCAGGTAGCAAAGGCAGTATTCTGGGCATTTCTGGGCATTCGTAAGAAAAGCGATCTCGATCATGATGCGGAAAGGATAACTCCGTTACAAGTAGTTATTGGTGGTCTTATCGGCGCAACAATTTTTGTGGTAAGTATATTGATGTTAGTTAAATTAATAACGAGTTAATTCATTAGAAAATAAATCAGGAGGGATGCTATGAGTCAAGGAACTGGACACTACTATGTGCCGTCACCATCAAAATGGCCAATAGTAGGATCGTCTGCGCTATTCTTTTTAGGGTTTGGTGCAGCATTTACCATGAATAAGATACCAGCAGGTTATTATATGCTTGCCATAGGCTTTGCTATTCTCATCTATATGCTTTTTGGCTGGTTTGGTGATGTGGCGCGGGAAAGTGAAAATGGTCATTATGGTAAGCTGGAAGATAAATCATTCCGTTGGGGGATGAGTTGGTTTATTTTCTCAGAAGTGATGTTCTTTGCAGCCTTTTTTGGTGCGCTCTATTACATGCGAGTATTATCAGTGCCTTGGCTTGCTGATGCAGAGCATGATTTACTATGGCCTAATTTCGCCGGTGGATGGCCAACTGCAGGACCTGGTATCACAGAGCAATTCACGCCAATGGGAGCTTGGGGATTGCCGGCTTTCAATACTTTTTTATTGCTCACTTCTGGTGTAACGGTAACACTTGCACACTGGGCACTTAAGCAAAATAGACGCGAAGCGCTCAAGATGTGGTTGTTAGCTACTATTGCATTGGGTGTGCTTTTCCTTGGATGCCAGATATATGAATATAGTCATGCGTACTCTGACCTCAACCTTAAGATGTCTTCGGGTGCGTATGGTTCGACATTTTTTATGTTAACAGGCTTTCATGGATTCCATGTGACTTTGGGCGCGACTATGCTGACGGTTATCTATTTTAGATGCGCAGCAGGCCATTTCAAACCTGAGCACCATTTTGGTTTTGAAGGTGTTGCTTGGTATTGGCATTTTGTTGATGTGGTCTGGCTTGGGTTGTTTATATTTGTTTATTTGCTATAAATAAAATCTGAGTCAGTAGTTTAGTGTGATATACCCAGGCATCTTACCTTTTAACAGTGAAAACAAGATGCCTGGAAATTGAGCCTGCTAGGCTTTATCTTAAAAACGGTTAAGCTAAAACAACCATTCAAGGTGTGAGTGATAAATTAAAGATATGAATTATCAATTCAAACCGCGGTGGTGGATTGTTTTATTAACAATAGCGCTAACCTTGATATTTGTCCGGCTTGGTTTGTGGCAGCTCTCACGGGCAAATGAGAAAGAGTTGCGTCAAGAAAGAATAGAGCGATATGCTCGAGAACCGGCTATAACGTTGCCTTCAACACCAATTAAATTAGAAGATTTTCAATATCGACAAGTTGAAGTACGAGGTAATTTTATTGAGGATCATGCAATTTACCTGGATAATAAAATACACCAGGGAATTGCAGGTTATGAAGTAGTGGCACCAATTAAGATTGCAAATAGCTCCCGGTATGTTTTAGTTAATCGCGGATGGATTGCTGCAGGGACTGATCGTTCACAATTGCCGACTGTTTTTTTTCCTAAAGAAGAAGTAATTGTGACTGGTATTGTTACATCACCTGCGATTAAAACAATGCAGCTTTCTCGAGAAATTGTTGTGGGTAAGCTGTGGGTAAACTTAGATCTTGAACATTACCAAGAAATAACAGGGCTCACACTACAGCCGATTTTATTACTGCAGCAAGATAATCAAATAAAAGACGGATTGATACGACAGTGGGTGCGACCTGATTCTGGTGCTTCAAAGAATATTGGATATGCATTTCAATGGTTCTTCCTGGCTGCGACAACATGTATTATATTTTTGGTATTAAATGTCAAACGAAATAGCTCGAAAAAATAGAATTAAATTCCTTCTTATTACACTACTGATGCTGTCCCCGGTAATCGCATCGTATCTGTTACATGTGTTCGAAATCCGTCCGCAAGGTACTGTTAATTACGGTGAATTATTAGATGTGAGTACTTTAAAAGGACAAGCGCACAATATTGAGAATAACACCATATTTCGTGCACGAGATTTGCGAGGAAAATGGTCGTTTATTTCTATCGACTCCGGTCAGTGCGATGAATATTGTCAAAAGAAACTTTATCAAATGAGACAAGTACGTTTGGTTCAAAATACCGAAAAAGACCGGATTGGGCGAGTGTGGCTAATTGATGATCACCACTTACCTCATCAGGAACTTAAAAATGAATACGAAGGTACAGTATTTCTTAGTGCAAAGGACAGTGATTTACTTAGTGAATTTCCTGCCGTGCATTCACGGCGTGATCATATTTATGTAGTTGATCCAATGGGAAATTTAATGATGAGATATCCAAGGGATGCAAATCCGACTAAAATTTCTAATGATATGAAGTTGTTATTAAAGCTTTCTCATTTTGAGCACTAACCTTGTCATTTATAGGTGTTAATGGGTGCGCATAAGGATAGTAGTAAATAATTTAAAGATCTAACAAGATACTTAGGAGAGGCATATATAATGAGTGCTAGTCTGGTGTGGCAGCAAACAACATCAAGAATAAATCAATTTTATCGGCTTACAAAACCACGCGTCGTATCGCTAATAGTTTTCACCGCTGTGATTGGTATGTTTTTAGCCGTACCTGGTGCAGTGCCATTAAACATTCTATTTTTTGGAACATTAGGAATAGCGCTGGTCGCTGGCGCGGCTGCTGCACTAAATTGTCTAGTGGAGCAGAAATTTGATGCAGTCATGGCGCGAACTCGTGGACGCCCCCTTCCTCAAGGCAAAGTCAGTGTTCCAGAAACATTATTTTTTCTGGGATTGATAGGTGGATTTGGTTTATTCATACTTCACCAGTGGGTAAACCCGCTAACTATGTGGCTTACACTGGGTACTTTTGTTGGTTATGCAATTATTTATACGATAATACTTAAACCGCTGACTCCCCAAAATATTGTAATAGGCGGAGCATCTGGCGCAATGCCTCCTGTCTTAGGGTGGGCAGCCGTGACGGGTGAAATTTCACCGGATGCATTGCTCTTATTTTTAATCATCTTTGCTTGGACACCCCCTCATTTCTGGGCGTTGGCTTTGTACAGGAAGAATGAATATGCTCAGATTGGCATGCCAATGCTGCCGGTAACGCATGGCGATAATTTCACTCGCCTTCATGTATTATTGTATTCACTCATACTTTGTGTAGTTACACTGCTTCCTTATATTTCGCAGATGAGTGGAATGATTTACCTAATTGGTGTAGTTGTACTTAATGCAATTTTTCTTTACTACGCTTTACAAATTTATCTTAGATATAGCGATCAACTTGCGCGCACTACCTTCAAATATTCAATTATTTATCTGGCGTTATTGTTTGTAGTGCTACTTGTAGATCATTATTTTTCTTTTTAAAGAAACGAAACATTTTAACGAGCACAAGAACACCCTGTTTTTCTGGACAGGGTGTTTTTTTATATGTGCGCCCGGCACGGGCGTACTCTTGTGGGTGAAAGTCCCACCGTAAGTTGGTCACGGCGAACGAAGCGAAACGCAACTGCATGAGGATGGCCGAGTGTGGGGAGGAAGCGAGGAGCGAAGCTGCGAACCGATGGACAAGAACCGGATAGAAGGCGTTGCTGAGCAGGGCGAGCGAGCATGATTCCGCGAAGCTCTTGTGATCAAGGCGAAGCGGCATAAATCCGGCGGTTGTGCAGTGAAGGAGTGCGTTCTTACCCGGGGAGATCTCGCCTCATGGCTGAAAGGCCGATGCGGAGATATGGAGCGAGAAGTCAGCAGAGGTCGTAGTAGTCCCTAGCAAAGGGCGAAGGGTCGAACGAGAAGGAGTGTTTGAAAATCATGTCGATGTTGAACGCCAGGCGTCAGAAGTCTGCACAAGCGGAGCGGATGGGGAAAGCGGCCGGTGAAGCCGGACGCGAGCCTGTCAGCGACGAAGCGAACAGCCCGCGACGGGACAGCGAGAACACAGGATCGGGGCTGCTGCGGGCTGCTCTGACGAGAGAGAATCTGCGGGAAGCATGGAAACGTGTCAAAGCCAACAAAGGAGCAGCAGGCGTAGGCGGACTGGACATCGACCAGACGGCGCGCCACCTCGTCACGGCGTGGTCAACGATACGGAAACAGTTACTGCGGGGGAGGTATCGGCCCAGTCCGGCGGGTATTGATCCCGAAACCGGACGGGAACAGCCGTGAGCTGGGTATACCGACGGTCATGGATCGGCTGATAAGCCAAGCACTGCTGCAACAGCTGCTTGACCCGACATTCAGCGAGCATAGCTACGGGGTTTCGTCCCAGAAGGCGTACGTACAATCGGGCCGGCGCATCGTGGTAGATGTTGATCTGGAGAAATTCTTTGATCGCGTCAATCACGATATTCTCATTGACCGGCTGAAGAAGCGTATCGACGATGCGGAAGTGATCCGGCTGATTCGGGCATACCTGAACAGCGGCATCATGAGTGATGGCGTTGTGGCGGAACGGTATCAGGGCACGCCGCAAGGCAGGCCGCTGAGCCTACTTCTGGCGAATGTGCTGCCGGATGAAGTGGACAAGGTATTGGAGAAACAGGGCCATTGCTTCGTGCGCTATGCCGACGATTGCAACGTATATGTACGCTTGCGGCGATGTTATGCCAAGCTGCGGCTCAAAGTCAATGAGACTAAGAGTACGGTAGCCAGTGTGATAAGAAGAAAGTTTCTGGGCTACATCTTCTGGTTTAGCAAGGAAGGTGTGAAACGCAAGGTGGCCGAAAAGCCCATGGCGACGTTCAAGCAACGGATCAGGCAACTGACCCGGCGCTCAGGCGGGCGCAGTATGGCGGAAGTCATTGGGCGATTGAAACCCTACTTATTGGGATGGAAAGCCTACTTCGGATTGGCGCAAACGCCGAAGATCTGGCGGACGCTGAACGAATGGCTGCGGCATCGATTGCGGGCGATCCAACTCAAACATTGGAAGCGGGGTAGCACGATCTACCGGGAATTCATCAATCTTAGCGCAGCCGAACAGCTAGCTCAGCGTGTAGCACAAAATGCGCGTTGTTGGTGGCCGAAACAGCAATGGCGATATCAAACGGGTACTGACCATCGCCTATTTCGACAGGCTTGGCCTGTCCCATCTCTCATGACCTCAACTTCTCGAACCGCCCGGCGCGGACCCGCATGCCGGGTGGTGTGGGAGGGGTTCGATGAGGTATACTGATCGGCCCCTATCCCGATTCACGGAAATAATTTTCCTGGATTAAGGATATCGTTCGGATCAAATAGGCGTTTGATTTTCTTCATGAGAGTTAATGTCGTGGGATCAATTTCCTTAGAGACATACGCACGTTTCTCACTTCCAATCCCATGTTCGCCAGAAAGTGTGCCGTTGAGCTTAATGACTAAATCAAATATTTCATTCAAACATTTTTCTGCGCGATAAATTTGCTCCGTATCATCAGGATTGATAAGTAGATTGACATGAATATTGCCATTTCCTGCATGCCCGAAATTTACATTTGCAATCTGATAATAGCCGGTAAGTTTAGCTAATTCATCTAAGAATTGCGGTAGCACATTTATCGGCACTACCACGTCTTCATTAATTTTTTTGGGAGCAATATCGCGTAGTAGCGGTGATAAAGCTTTCCGGGCTTTCCATAAATTTTCTGGAATAGTTACGTGTTCTGTGTGTAATAACCCGGAATTGTGACATACTGCTAAGAGTGTATTGATAGTTTCTGAGATTTCAGACTGTGATCCATCTACTTCAATCATAAGTAATGCTTGAGAGTCAGCAGGTAATAAATCTGGAAAGTGACTGCGTATTAAGTTTAATGAACCTGCATCCAGAAATTCTAGTGCACTGGGACCTTTGGGCATGCCCATAATTGCTACAATAGCGTGTGCGCAACTATTGGTATCACGGTAATGAGCTATCAGACCCCCTTGCATCTCAGGCAAGGGGGTTAGTTTAAGTGTGGCTTCTGTAATAATAGCCAAGGTACCTTCAGATCCGATGAGTAGTCGAGTAAGATCGTATCCCACGACTCCCTTTGTAGTATAACAGCCTGTCTTAATCACCTCACCTGCGCCGGTTACTGCCCTTAATCCTAATACGTGATCACGAGTAGTGCCGTATTTGACTGCATGTGGTCCGCCAGCACTGGTAGCAAGGTTTCCTCCAATACTTGAGAAGGCCGCACTCGATGGATCGGGAGGCCAGAATAAGCCATGTGGCTTGACCGCATTCTGTATTTCCAGATTCAATACTCCCGGTTCTGCCACAACAACACGGTTTGCAGAATCAACGTTGATGATTTGTGTCATGCGCTCTAATGAGAGTGCCACTCCTCCCTTTTCTGGTAGACTGCCTCCCGAAGTGCCTGTGCCTCGTCCGCGCGGTGTTAGAGGAATTTGATTAGCATTACAAAGCAAAACTACTGATTGCACTTCTTTTGCTGTGAGCGGAAAGACGACGGCTTCTGGCGGGAAAATTTTTCTACTATTATCGTAGGCGTATGTATAGCACTCAACAGGATCAGTATAAATCCGTTGAGAAGGAAATAGTTGATGTAGCTGAGCAGCAAAGTCTGGCGGCAGCATTTACCTCAATGATTGAGTGATCAGTAGACTCAGTTTAAATATTCGAATACTTTAACAACTTTTCTTGCGCCAGCTGTGGTACTGGCAATTTGTGCCGCGCTCTCTCCTTCTTCGCGTGTAACAAGACCGAGTAAATATACAATGCTGTTTTCTGTAATTACTTTCACGTAATTAATTTGAAATTTTCTTTCGCTCAGAAAGCGACCCTTGACTTTAGATGTGATCAGGGAGTCGTTAGTACGTACAGATAAAGCACTTTTTTCTGATATGGCAATTTCATTGAAAACATTTCGGACATTTTCTACGCTCATGGCAAGTTTTTCTGCTTCATTTTTCATCGATTCATTCGGTGCTTCCCCAGTCAAAAGAACATTCCGGTTAAAACTGGTGACATTGATGCGAGCATCGCGACCAAGCTGTTCGTTAATTCTCCTGCTTGCTTTAAGTTCGATTGCTTGATCTTCTATAAAAATACCACTGCTGCGGCGATCTTCACTGATCAAAGCACCTGTACCTGCTCCCACACCCACACCAGCAACCACAAAGGGCACACACCCGCTCAGGATAGGAAACAGCAAGATCAATAGTAAGGAATAACATTTTGGGTAATTCATTGGTTCTGCATGAGGGATAAGTAAATTCGTTCTTGATAATATACAGTAAAATAACGCTAAATCAGAAGTTGTCCTAACAATGATTAGATTATCTCTTTAAATAAATAGTTTAAGTTTACACCCGATTGCTGTTTATTGATCGGCAATTATAATTTTATATAGAAAATAAAAATAAATAGGATGCTGAAAAGTAATTAAGTGTCCAGCTTAAAAATGTTCATAGGAATATAAAATGTCGCTATCTTCATCTACTGCTAAAGAGAAAGCCAAGATTCTCGCAGAAGCGTTACCTTATATACAACGTTTCCATAATAAAACGATCGTGATCAAATATGGTGGTAACGCCATGGTAGAAGAAGATCTCAAGCAAGGCTTTGCTCGTGACGTCGTATTGCTGAAACTGGTTGGTATGAATCCTGTTATTGTCCATGGAGGTGGACCTCAGATCGATCAAATGTTACGGCGTGTTGGGAAAGAAGGAGTCTTCATTCAAGGTATGAGAGTAACCGATGCTGAAACCATGGATGTTGTCGAGATGGTACTCGGTGGATTGGTCAACAAAGAAATTGTCAATCTTATTAATCGCCATGGTGGCCGCGCAGTAGGTTTGACAGGTAAAGATGGCGCTTTTATTCGCGCAAAAAAAATGCTCATCCAAGATAAAGAAAAGGTGGGAGAATGGATTAATATCGGCCAAGTAGGCGAAATTGAAAAAATTGATCCTTCCCTCATTACATTACTCGATACGCGTGATTTTATTCCCGTAATAGCGCCTATTGGCGTAGGTGAAGATGGCCAATCCTACAACATCAATGCAGACCTAGTAGCGGGCAAGCTTGCTGAAATTTTAAGGGCGGAAAAACTGATACTTCTTACTAATACACCGGGTGTGCTCGATAAAAATGGTAATTTGCTTACTGGTTTGACTGCCAGACGGGTGGATGAATTATTTGCAGACGGGATAATTTCGGGTGGAATGTTACCCAAAATCGGTTCAGCGTTGGATGCAGTTAAAAATGGTGTTAAATCATGCCATATTATTGATGGACGAGTAGTGCACGCCCTTTTGCTGGAAATATTGACTGACGAAGGGGTTGGTACGTTAATCAAAGAAAATTAACTACTCTCTAAGTTTGATCTGTGTTTAGGTAATTCCGATCCATGTGATTGAATTTTAATTCATTTATTCAATTTTTTATGATGATTGCGCTGGTAGCGTCCGATCAATTCTGTTTGCATGATAATATGGCCTTGCATGGCTTTCTCCACCTCTAATTTAGTAGGGCGTTTCAAATCAGATAGCACTGCATCTAGCGCATAAAGTTTGTGGAAATAGCGGTGAATACCTATTGGTGGGCAAGGTCCGCCATAGCCAGTACGCTTCCAGTCATTAATTCCTTGTAAGGCCCCTGCTGGCAATTCTTTTGCTGCGACATTTTCAGGCAATCCGTTCACGTGGGGAGGGATGTTATATAACACCCAATGCACCCACGTTACTTTAGGGGCGGCGGGGTCAGGTGCATCTGGATCATCGACGATCAGAACGAGGCTCTTGGTGTGATCAGGAATTCCTGTCCACGATAGAGCTGGTGAAATATCTTGGCCGTCACAGGTATATTGGGCTGGAATCATGTCATTATGAGAAAATGAAGGGGATGTCAGTATAAGCGTCATAATATTTTCCCTACTAATCTGAGATGTGCTTGTTTCTGCATGACTAACTCGAGCAAGAATAAAGATAAGTGTAACTGTAACTACTGTCAGATGTAAGAGATTAAGACAACCACCTCTTTCTGGCTTGTTATCACGATAATATTCCATATCCTGCTTTCCTCAGACAAAGCTTTAATTAACAGTTATCGATAATTGATTGAGTGAAAAAACTAGCATCTTGTATTTATAGCGCATGTACGAGCAAAGAAAAAGAAATTATTGATCTGAAGAAAAAAAGCAAATTTGATCTCTGATCAGTTTCTTTTGGAACAAAACGAATTTCTAAATCCACTACAATTTAGCGGCAACATTGGTGGGGGTTATGCCGCAAGGTTTCGATTTAGGAGCAGAACCACGCTTTTCCTCCTTGTGCATACTCGCATTTATGGCAACACAGATGCGTGGATATTTTTTAGATAAGGGCAACGGTGATTCTGGGGAAATGGTCACCTATTTGCAAAGCCGGCGGGAAAAGTGCGGGGCGGCAACAGCAAACTTTTGTGATTTTGATACAGCACCGATTAGGAAAGGATTGGACATTCCTCCTCATACAGTATGTAATCAAGCAGAAAGGCCCCATTTGTACCATGAGGTTTTTGTGGGAGTGTGAGCGAATCTGGATATATTTTATTTACGGTGGCTGAATATCAGTGCGGCAATTTCTATTGCTAAGCCAAGACTCAGTAAAATCACGCCAATCCATGCATTTTCGGGTGCCAGCAGGATGAGTATACCTCCCAACATGAATAGTGGAATGGATAAAATACGTTTAGTACGCGGGTTTCTGATCATAACTATTTCTCCTATCGTGCTGAAAAATCTTATATATGGTTACAGCTTTTTTGAATTTCCTATTATTTACCAAATACATTTGAAGATAGGAATTTATCAAGATTGATATAGAGTGAATTCTATATCAATTAGTGCCCGCGTATGCCAACTGGAGAAATTTGATTCTTATTATTTATCGATATATTTGCTTTGCATGGATTGAAAATAAAATGAGTATGCCTATATTAAGACCAGTACTCATTGTTTCTTTAAATGCATCAATGATGTAATAACAAAGTGCTTTTTGAAATTTATATACACGAGGAAATACTGAGTGCAAATAGAAAATGTCAGGGTAAAACGAAAAATTTTCTCAAGGATATTTTCTGGTTGGAAAAGTCTGATCATAAGACAGAGTGGACGGTACGCTACAAGGAAATTCTTTGTAGCTAACCGATTTAAGGTATTTTTATTGTGATATGGAGGTTATTAAATGGCTATTACGCGTTATGAACCTTGGGGATTATTAACTCAGCTTCAGAAAGAACTGGAGCAGATGCGAGGTGATGTGGCAAGAGAGGGCTCTTCTGCTACCGCAGAGTGGGTTCCCGCTGTCGATATCAAGGAGGAGCCTAATAAGTTTGTGTTACTTGCTGATCTGCCTGGAGTCAGGCCAGAGGAAATAGACGTCAGTATGGAAAATGGCGTGTTGACGATCAAGGGTGAGAAAAAAACTGAAGCTAAGACTGAGAAAGAAGGTTATAAGCGTGTTGAGAGAACGTATGGCTCTTTTTATCGACGATTTAGTTTACCGGATACGGCAAACCCCGATGCAATCTCGGCTGTTTCTAAATATGGAGTGTTGGAGATTGTTATTCCCAAACGGGAGTCAGTTCAGCCCAAGAAAATAAATGTCGCGTCAACTGAGTAATACAATGGAGCCTGCGGGCTCCATTGTATTCAGAGTGTTTTTGATTAAAGCAATGTCTTTTAAAAAAATTATTTTACTGAGCACTGTAGTTCGTGAAAGAATTGCAAGCTTGCTGATTTTCTTGTTTTTTCATGCCTCTCATAACCCTTGAGAATGCCAGCCTGGCATTTGGTCACCATGCATTACTGGATCACGTAAATCTGCAGCTTGACGTGGGCGAGCGGATAGGTTTAATTGGTCGTAATGGTAGCGGTAAATCAAGCCTTCTCCGCGCAATTGCAGGAGAGATTAAGCTGGATGATGGCAAGCTTTGGTACGCTCCCGAACTGAAGCTGGTCTATGTGTCACAGGAGCCACAATTCGATGCTGGTAGCACAGTATTTCAGGAGGTGTCCAAAGGACTTGGAAATCTGAGTCAGGCACTGCTTGAATATCATGAGATTTCTCATGCATTAAGTGCGAGTGAAGCAAATACACAAATATTGCTTGAGCGCTTGCAGGATTTGCAAAACTTGCTGGAAGCGCAGGATGGCTGGCGTATTCAAGCTCGAGTTGATACCGTGATAAATCAGCTCGGGTTGCCGGCAGATGAGCAGATAGAAAGTCTTTCAGGAGGTGTAAGGAAACGGGTTGCACTAGCCCGTGCCTTGGTGGTAATGCCAGATGTATTGTTGCTGGATGAACCGACCAATCATCTCGATTTTTCCTCTATCGAATGGTTAGAAGGTTTACTCAAAGATTTTTCCGGTAGCGTCATTTTTATTACACATGATCGCCGTTTTCTAGACAATGTCGTGACACAGATCATTGAACTTGATCGCGGGCATCTGGCGTATTTCCCGGGTAATTTTGTGCAATATCAGCAAAAGAAAACAGAGCTTCTTGAAACTGAAGCGATGCATCGGCAGAAATTCGATAAGGTGTTAGCGCAAGAAGAGGCCTGGATACGTAAAGGTGTTAAGGCAAGATGTACACGCAATGAAGGCAGGGTAAGGCGACTGGAAGCGTTGCGTCTGGAGCGCGCTGCCAGGCGTGAGCGTGTCGGATCGGTTAGCTTTAATATCGAATCAGGAGAGCGTTCTGGTCAATTGGTCGCAGAACTGGAGCACATCAGCAAAAGCTACGGTGATAAGACTGTTATTAAGGATTTTTCCTGTCGTATCATGCGAGGTGATCGAATAGGATTATTAGGTCCGAATGGTGCCGGAAAGTCAACTTTGCTGAAACTTATATTGGGAGAACTGAAACCTGATGCAGGAAGCGTACGCCAAGGCACAAAGTTAACTGTAGCCTATTTTGATCAAATGCGTGAGCTGTTAAACGAGGAGTTGACTTTGGTGGAAGCAATTAGCCAGGGATCCGATTTCATAGAAATTAATGGTGAGCGGAAACATGTCATCAGTTATCTGGAGGATTTTTTATTTGCGCCACAGCGCGCCCGTTCACCAGTCAAATCGTTGTCAGGGGGAGAGCGTAATCGGCTACTGTTAGCGCGCTTATTTACACGCCCAGCTAATGTGTTGGTACTGGACGAGCCAACCAATGATCTTGATATCGAAACGCTTGAATTACTCGAAACGCTGCTGCAGAGCTATACTGGCACATTGTTTCTAGTCAGCCATGACCGCGAATTTCTCGACAATGTCGTTACTCAGGTCATTGCATTTGAAGGTAACGGCATTTTGAGAGAATATGTAGGGGGGTATGAGGACTGGCTTCAGAGCAAGCATACTATGGAAATGGCGCTCAGACAGGTGGATGTTCCGCTTAAATCCACTACAGTTTCTCAGGAGAAAAGAGCAAAGCCCGCTTCGCGTATTAAACTGAGCTACCAAGAAACACGTGAGCTGACTGCGTTGCCTGAGAAAATCGATTTACTGGAAAAGGAGCAATCATTCATTACTGTGCGATTGAGCGATTCTGCTATTTATCGAAATTCCCCTGATGAGGCTCGGGCTTTACAAATTCGATTTTCTGCAATAGAGCAAGAGCTAATAAACTGCTTGGCGCGCTGGGAAGAGTTGGAGTCCAAGCAATCGGCAGGATAAAGATAGGAAAAGATTGTTGTTGGATAATTTCCCTATTTATAATAGGGAGATATAACTATTATATTCTTTGACTTAACATGGCTCATCGTTTAAAGTTCACCTTTTTGAGAGGAGGACGCACAAAGTGAAAAAGTCAGCAGCTGTTAAATTATTACTTGCTACTGGCATGTTTCTGGCATTTTCTGGTGTTGCACAGGCAGCCGGTGATGCTGAAGCAGCCAAAGCCAAAATTTCCATGTGTGTGGGTTGCCATGGAATAGAGGGTTATCGCACATCTTATCCTGTTGTTTATCATGTTCCAAAACTGGGTGGGCAGCATGCTGCTTACTTAGCCAAGGCGCTGAGGGATTATAAATCGGGAGAGCGTAATCATCCTACTATGACTGGAATAGCAGCTACTCTTTCCGATCAGGATATCGAAGATTTGGCTGCTTATTATGCTGGTAATTAATTTTCCCATTTATGCAAGGATAGGATTATGAAGAATTTTGTAGTTGCCGCCATAAGCGGTGTAGTATTTCTTTTTTCTGGGCAAGGTATTGCAGCCGATATAGAAGCTGGCAAGAAGAAAGCTGCAGAAGTGTGTGCTTCCTGCCATGGAGCCGATGGTAATAGCCCTGCTCCAAATTTCCCTAAAATTGGTGGTCAACCCAGAACTTATCTTGAGAAAGCTTTAAAAGACTATAAAACTGGTGAGCGCAAAGACCCTATCATGGCTGGAATGGCTGCAGCGTTAAGTAATGAAGAGATTGAAAATCTGGCGTTTTATTTTTCTACCCAGTCTGGTTTGTATGTAAAGAAATAGTTTATCGTATGAATGAGTAGAGAGATTATGGCTTGCTCATTCAGAGGAAGTAAAACTGAGAACGGAATGTGTGATTTCATACATTCCGTTTTTTTATGTGCGCCCGGCCCCCGGGTGCGCTCTTATGAGTGAAAGTCCCACTGTAGGTTGATCACGACGAACGAAGCAAAGCGAAGCGCAACTGCACGTGAGTGACCGAGTGTGAGGAGTAAGCTTGTAGCAAGCTGCGGGCCGATGGACAAGAATCGGATGGAAGGCACGTTTCCTCATCATGACCGTGGCCGGCGATACGGGAACAACTGTTGAGGGGGACGTATCGGCTCAGGCCGATACGACGAGTGACCCCGTTTTGCATGATCTCAACTTCTTGAGTCGCCCCGGTACAGACCCGCGTGTCGGGTGATGCGGGAAGGGTTCGGTCAGATATACTGATCGCCTTTATCCCGATTGATTTAGTTGCCTATCCATTTATCCAAACAATCAAAATAAATCTGCGCATCTGGTGGCATTTGATTGCGCTGTGCCTGCCACAGCATTTCAGCCAGACATTCTATGATCAGATGAGTAGCATCATGCTCATTTCCAGTTTTTTTTAGTAAAAGCTCAAATTTGTTACGAATTCCAATCGGTTGATCAATGGAAAGCTGCTCCTTGATAGCAACATGCATGCTCATATGAAGAAAGGGATTCGTTTCTCCCATTTCTGGAAGATAATTTTTTTCACGATAACGCTCGCTATCATCAAGCATATCTTGATATTCTGGGTGCAACAATATTACTTCTAATGCGATGGTTTCTATACCGGACAGAAATTCTCTCTGACGGTACTTACGCCATGTATCGAAGAATAATTGACGAACCTGCTCTCTGGTTGGATTAAACATTTAGGAGGTGACTACTGTAACATTATTATTTTCTAGGTTTTTATGCTTGTATTCACATAAATCATTGATAAGGCAGCAGTTGCATGCAGGTTTGCGCGCTTTACACACATATCGTCCATGCAGAATTAGCCAGTGATGAGCATCGTGGCGGAATTCTGTAGGTACAAACTTCATGAGTTTATGCTCGACCATCAGTACGTTCTTGCCAGGGGCAATTCCTGTTCGATTGGCAACACGGAAAATATGGGTATCTACCGCAATGGTTGGTTCACCAAAGGCGGTATTTAAAATAACGTTTGCAGTTTTACGTCCAACCCCTGGTAGCTTTTCAAGCTCATCTCGTGTTTTCGGTACCTGACTATGATGATGCTGAATGAGTAACTTGCAGGTGGCCAATATATTCTTTGCCTTGGTCCTATATAAGCCAATCCTTTGAATCAGATTGCTTAACCCTGCTTCACCCAGCGCTATTATCTTTTCGGGTGTGTTGGCCAATGGGAAAAGTTTTCTGGTTGCCAGATTGACACTTTTGTCTGTAGCCTGAGCTGAGAGTATTACGGCAACCAGCAGCTCGAATGACGTAGTGTATTCAAGTTCGGTTGTCGGTTTAGGGTTGGCAACTTTGAAGCGTGTAAAAATTTCGTAACGTTTGGCGGCATTCATGGTCTGGCGTGATTATTTTTGGTTGATTGCCCCTGTGCGGACTGCATGGGCACGCTCCAATACAGCTTGAATGGTTGTTTTTTTCAGACGAGTATTCTCTGTAGTCGACGGAGATTCTTTTGCTGCAAGTGATTTTTGTGCAAATTTATCAGCTTGTATACGCTTGTCACGCTCAAATCTTTGTAATCTAAACTGATGACGTGCGCGTGCACGATCCGCCGCTTTCTGTTTCATTTCTGCGGTCTGATTTTCAGGAGAGGGAACAGGGATCATGCTGATGCAATCTACCGGACAGGGAGCCACACACCGCTCACAACCGGTGCATTCTTCTGTAATGACAGTATGGATTTGTTTGGCAGCACCGATAATCGCATCGACAGGACAGGCTTGTATGCAGAATGTGCAGCCGATGCATTGTTCTTCATTAATAAAAGCAATTGATTTGGGTTTCGGTACGCCATGCGCTGGGTTTAAAGGCTTGAATGCCACGCCCAGCAGGGCCGCAAGTTTCCGGATGCCTGTTGCATCTCCAGGTGGACATTGATTGATATCGGCGCGGCTTTCAGCAATAGCGGTGGCATAAGGTAGGCAGCCTGAAAAACCACATTGTCCACATTGTGTTTGCGGCAGAATAGCATCGATCTGCTCTATTAAGTTGCGTTTATCAGTCATGATGAGTTGGTGTGCAGATTGCTGCAACAGATTGACGTATCAGATCGGGACCATGGTAAATCAGTCCTGTATAGATCTGGATCAGATTCGCTCCCGCTGCAGTTTTTTCTGTTGCATCTTCAGCCGACATGATACCGCCGACACCAATAATGGGGATGGTTTCTTGTAACAAAGTATGTAATTTTCTAATCACCTCGGTACTAAGTGATTTGAGTGGTGCGCCGCTTAGGCCGCCTGCTTCATCTACAAACGGTAAATGCTCTAGATTTTGCCGGGAGATCGTTGTATTGGTAGCGATAACACCATCGATTTGGTGTTTCATCAACAGCCGGGCAATTGCCTCAAGTTGTGAAGAGTCCAGATCAGGTGCAATCTTTATGACGAGCGGCGTGTATTTACCATATTGATTACTAAGTTTAATTTGCTCTGTTTTCAATAGATGCAATAAGCGATCAAGCTCAGTGGTATTCTGTAATTGTCTTAAATTGCGGGTATTGGGTGAAGAAATGTTGATGGTTACGTAACTAGCGTAACGATAAGTTTTGCGTAAGCAAATCAAATAATCTTCTCCTGCCTGGTCTACCGGTGTGTCGAAATTCTTACCTATATTAATGCCCAGGATGCCTTGGAAATTTGAGCGTTTAATATTTTCGATCAAGTGATCGACACCGTGATTGTTAAAACCCATGCGATTGATAATTGCCTGCGCTTGAGTAAGACGGAATAGGCGGGGCCGTGGATTGCCCGGCTGCGGACGTGGCGTTACTGTGCCTACTTCAATAAAGCCAAACCCTAGCTTTGCAAGTGCGTCAATGTAGGCGCCGTTTTTATCCAGGCCGGCAGCCAAACCAACGGGATTGGGAAAATTTAAACCCATTATCTTGCGCGGTTTGCAAGCATATGAATGGCCTGAAAGCAATCCAAGATTTTGCAACTGCTGCAATGTACTGAGCGAGATGGTATGCGCCGTTTCGGGATCAAACGCGAAAAGCAGCGGACGGAGAAGATCGTATAGCATTGATGCTTATTTTATCCTGAAAAGTAAATGGAATTAAGCAGGACTAATCCGCAGGATTATCTTGAAAAGGTGGAGGATAATTAAATGTCTGCCATTGTCCATTTATTAAGCGCTGTAAAGGCTGGAAATTGGCTTTGTAATTCATTTTCCGATTTTCCTTAATCCAGTAGCCCAAATAAAGAAAAGGTAGCTTTCTTATGCGGCATTGTTCCACTTGCCACAAAATGTTAAAGGTGCCAAAGCTGGCATTAGGAATATCTGGATCAAAGAAAGTATATACCGAAGAAAGACCATCCGGTAATTGATCGATAATGCTGATCATGCGTAGTTGATCATTTTCATGAAAGGTAACGAGCCTGGAATCGACGTTACTTTGCAGCAAAAAATTGCAGTACTGATCACGGCTATCGTAATCCATGCCGCTATGAGCATGGCGCTTCACCTGGTAGCGCCGATAAAGGCGATAGTGGTCAGGATGGTAATGCAATTTATGTTGTGTGGCTACTAGATCCTGATGCCGCTTCCAGGCTCTGCGCTGTGTCCGGTTAGCAGAAAACTGATCAACAATTATGCGTACTGAAATACAGGCCATGCATTGCTCGCAGTTTGGGCGGTAAACAAAACTGCCACTGCGGCGGAAGCCGGTTTTAATCAGCTGAGCATAAACTCGAGCATCTATCAGATAATCTGGCACCGCAATTTGTGAGCGAGCAAGTTTATCCGGCAAATAACTACATGGATAAAATTCAGTGGTATGAAGTTTCATAACAGGCAAGATAGCATTATTCTGGATAGACGTAATCAAACTGCCATTTTTCATTTTTTTCGGGAGCAATGATCAGACTGTTTAATATTTGGGCAAATTCAATTCGAGGAATTTCTCTCGCACCTAATGAAGCAAGGTGTCTTGTTTTCATCTGACAATCAATCATACCGAAGTTCCAGCATTCCAATTGTTTTACTAAATGCACAAAGGCAATCTTGGAGGCATCAGTAACTCGAGAAAACATTGACTCACCAAAGAACATTCTTCCCAACGCAATACCATACAATCCACCTGCCAGCTTTCCTTCGATCCAGGTCTCCACCGAATGGGCCACGCCGATCTGATGGAGCTCAGTATAGGCTGTAACCATTTCCGGGTGTATCCATGTGCCTTCCTGTTCTTTGCGAGGTGCTGCGCAGGCTTGCATGACCTCGGTAAAAGCACTATCCCATCGAATCTGATAATGATGTTTTTTCAGTGTTTTATGAAGTGAGCGGGAAATTTTTAGTTCGCTGGGAAACAGCACCATGCGCGGATCCGGACTCCACCATAGAATGGGTTCTCCCTGATTGAACCACGGGAAGATTCCGCAACGATATGCAGTCAGCAGGCGTTGTGGAGATAAGTCTCCGCCCGCTGCCAGTAATCCATTAGGCTCGTGCAGGGCCATTTCGAGCGGTGGAAAATGTTTATTATTTTGAGTTAACCAATGGATCATAAGAATATTTTGTGTTGAAATGTATAAGTCTTGATTTAGATCAAGGTATATAGCGTAATGTTTTCTTATTATCAATCCCATGTTTGTTTGGTTTGTTTAAACAAATAAGACAAAAAAAAGGAGAATGGAATGAGGCTATTGCGTCATAGAATGCGGTTAGTTGTCAGAGCGGTGGCAAGTGCGCTGGCTATTACCATGACGATCACATCACTGCAGGCATCGGCACACGATACATCAACTCGGGCTCTGGAACGGCAGATTCAGTTATTGGAAAGTCAATTGAAAGCTATTCGGGAAGAGCTCAATCAGGTAAAAGAGAAAACTATTCAAGAAGAACAGGAAATTAGAAGAGTAAATGAAGAAATAAGACAGGAAAAAGAGTTCATTAGAAAAGAACATGTAAAGCAGCATGAGGAGATGAACCAAGTACATGAACATCACCATGAAATGGAGCGTGTGATGGCGCGGAGAGATAGGCTGCTATTTTTCCGTGGTGGTTTTGCGCATAACTTGCAGGAACGAAATGGCGTAACGCTGCAAAGTAATGTCGCACCGGTCGGTGCGCAGGAGACGGGAGATGATAATGGGTGGTATATCGGTGCCGGCTTTGATTGGAACTTGACAAGAGATGTGTGGGGCCTCATGCCCAAAACAGGTGTTTATGCTGAGTTGATGTTTGAATACAAAAAGTTTGGTAGCTCACAAGGTAATGCATTGGCCAATGCGCCTACTCAATTGGCAGGCGGAACTTTAAATCCGCGCAGTGTGACAGTCAGCCAATTTACAGTGTCAGCGGCACCTAAAATTAAATTCATGGAAGGCAGCGACTTTAGACCATGGATCATTCCGGCAGGGTTTTCTATGCATGTGATTAGTCCGCCCAGTGAGTCGATCACAGTCTTGGCTCCGGGTATGATGTTTGCTGCAGGTGCTGATTATCGAATTTGGAAAGAATTTTATCTTGGGGTAGATGCGCGTTATCACGAGACGTTTGGCAAGACCGATGGCGTCAATATGAGCGGCATGACTGCCGGCGCGTATCTTGGAATCGGTTTTTAACGATGCAAATGCAGGAGATGAGCCTGTCTCCTCAGTGATAGTTGTTCGTAGCTGTTAGTTGTATGTAGTTTGTAGTTGTATTTTAAATTGGTTGTATTTTTCTTCTCTTGTTTCTAGCAAGGTCATTATGTCTAGAGAATGATTTTGTGACGAAGCCTTTGCGCCCCGCTGCATATTGGTGGGGCGTCTTTTTTTGTATGACGCGCTGGTATCAATTCAGCCTGATCCAGATAATTCCTGGTCCGTGGTATTCGATGCATTTGCTGAAAATAATGTCGAAATGTTTTCTGCATTGAATCAGACATGAGATTGGTGATCGCTACGCTTGGTTTATCCCGGATTCTCTATTAGAACCATAATCCTCAATGGATTCAGCGAATTGTTCTGACGGTTTCCATTAGAGAATTTCTTGGCGGATCATGCAGTTAATCTTCTGATAGAAAATTTTGGCTTATTCCTATTTGTCGAAATTTCTTACACTTTTGTTACACATGATTTAAGTGGATTTGGGGGCTCCAGGTGCGGCAATTTATCACATTTATTCAGAAAAACAATTGTTTATTTTTAATAAAAAGAGACTCTGACTAGTAAATAAAGTGTCGATTTTTTTTACACATTATCGGCATTTTTATACTTAATTTTTAGAAATGCTTGCCAAATAATTAAGTATATCCCCAACTACATTGGGAATATTGGTGTGGCATGGAAGTTGCTTGTTTCTTATCTGGCTGATTAATGTGTTCATGACATATTGATTCCATTTGTCTTCAATTCAACTTGTACTAAAAAGGGAGTAACAAATATGAAGCGCAAACTCGCTGCTGGGTTTCCTGTGGATAGCTTCAATTCGTGGTATATGGGAAGAATATTTAACTTACACGCACCATTAATAGCTATATGGTCGGTGATACTTCCGGCCCTATCTTTGTTGTTTTTTGTAAGCAGCGTATCGGCAGCAAATTTACACCATATCGTAATGCACGCGGATGAACTTGATGGCGGACGTTATGCTTATCGCATGCAATCTCATGAAATTACCGATAAGAATGGCAACTCAGTTGATGTAACGAGCCGTTACAGCGTTCAAGCGACCATTCCAGGACCAACTATCGTCATCACTGAGGGCGATGTGGTCGACATCGAGCTGCTGCATGTGTTTAATCCAGATAACCCCAAGCAGGAGCATGTCAGTTTACATGTGCACGGGGTGCACTTTGATATCGATAGCGATGGCACGTTGAAGTACATCAATCTACACAAGGATGAAAGCGCTACGCCCGTCATGTCGTACAAGTACCGCTGGACCGCGGCCCTCGGCACTGGCGGCACCTGGCCTTATCACGATCACAACATGATCAGCCATAACGGCGCTGAGGACAAGGGACTTTTTGGCATGCTCATTGTCAATCCGGCTTCTGGCACAACAGAACTAAATATTGATGGCCAGGGTGTGGCCACTCCGCTAGGGAATATTCAAAAAGAATATGTGCTTTACATCGGAGATGACGCTTTTTGGGGGATGGAAATCGATAATACAATTGGCATACAAACTCCGCTTGGGGTTAATCCTACGTTGATGGCGCAAAGAAATACCGATGTGAGATTTCATTTGATCGCATTGGGCACTAATTTTCACCAGTTCGAACTTGGTAGCTATACCTGGGTCGACCCGGGAACAAGAACAAGGATCAAGACAAAAGCAATTGGTCCACTTGAAAAGCATGTATTTGCAATCACAGCAACCCATTCTGCAAGCTATCAGGATACAGTCTTTTCAAGCAAATTGCTTGGCATGAAAGGCAATTTCGTTGTCGCTGACTAGGATCAATTTCTGGCAGAAGAAAATATGAATTCATATATTTATGGAAAAAAAATGAAAACCATTACAGCAATTGTTTTGTTGATTACCGCATGGCTGCTGTCGTCGATTGCGCTGGCGTGGGGCCAGGGGTCTGGCAATATCACTGTCACGTGATGTCCCACATGGAATCTGGCATGAATGGCAAATTCCATATCGTTGCAGCAGATTCGGGTGCTACAGGCGATAGCATTGCAGGCGCCTCTCCACGCGGTGCCATTTTTGGTAACAACAGTAATGAAGCTGGGCTGGTTACATTCATCATGTCAGATGAACCTGGTAGCTGGTTCAGAAGTGCACGTGGCGACTTGTTAAGCCCCGTCACCCACACAAAATCTCTGGAAATTGTTCCGCCAGGCAGCAGTGTTCATTTCATCATGGCGGATACCCATGGGGTGCATACCGTCACCAGCCTGTTGTGGCCAACTGAAGCTGGACATAATGCACATGGGGGAGATCATTTTATGATTCCCTTTGACCAAACCAAAGCTTACCGCGGTGGTGGTATTGTCCAGCTCAATGTGCCCGGCTTGTACGTATTTACCTGCAAGATTCATCCATATATGTTCGGAGCGGTGATTGTAGACAATTCCGCTACAGATGGACTGGATCTTGGTAACACTATTGATCTGGTATCGGGCATTAAAGAACTGCCTACCAGTAGTGACCTGGCGACGCGTTTGCTAAGGACCTTCTTTGTTGCAACGACACCGAGTAATTGGCAGGACTTCACTTCATCAGCACCGTGGCACGTTAATTATCCTGCCGTGGATGTTGTCACTGATCTCGGCAAGCTTCCTCTTGTGCCTGTCCTGGAATCAAGATACGGCCAGAATATTGATCTGCCGCCATTATTTAAGCCGGGTACGCCGGGAGTGGGTGAAGTGTGGATCAACACCCAGTTTGAGAAAACAGCCGGTAAAACCAAGCCGGGCACCATTACTGTACTGGATACGAGTGACTGGACGCTCAAGCGGAAAATTGCGCTTCCTCAGATCAACATGAACAATCCACATAATCTGTGGCCTAATCGTGATCATTCGATGATCTATCAGACTCAGTGGTTTGATACCAAGTTGACCTTGATTGATCAGAAAACAGGAAAAATGATCAAAAATATCCAGGTGGGGGATACCCCTTCGCATGTGGTCACGTTGCCTACTACGGATGATGCCACTGTGGCGATCAATGGCGAAAATGGTGTGGTCATTATTCCCGCGGGTACCACAGAGATCAAACACATGATGCCGACCCAACATCATGGACAGGCGCCTGCCAATCCGCATGGCCACTGGGTTTCTGCGGATGGAAAACGTATCATTACACCGAATATCAATACCAGTGATACCGGTATTTACGATGCAGAAACCGGAGAAATCATCTCCCGAACTGATACAGGAAAGGGTGCGCCTGGGCCACATCCAATCGCGATTGGCATGATGCCCGATTCCAGCAAGGTCTTTGCCGCAAATTTGCTGCACCACAGCATTAGTGTGTTGGATGGCAACAATGGAGCATTATTAGATACCATCGATCTGATTAAAAATTACAATCCAATCACAGGAGATATTACCGGACCGGTTGGTGTGCTGCCGATCCAAACCCCGGTTTCACCGGATGGCAAGGTCATGGTAACCGCAGCGACCGGTGGTCAAATCGTGGTTATCGATCCAGTGACGCACAAAATTGTCAAGATGCTGCCATGCGATGCGGGTTGCCATGGTGCAAATTTTGGCGCCAAGCAGGGTGGTGGTTATTATGCTTATGTTACCAGCAAGTTCTCCAACCGGCTTCTAGTAGTTGATCCTGATCCCAATGGTGATGGTGATTTGATCGATGCTGATATTGTCGGCGCAATTTCCATGGTGGCTGATGTGAGTGTTGCCAAGGATGATGCTGTCAGCAGTCTGCCGGGCTACGGCGGTCAAGGGCTTGTAGCACTACCCAATGTCTATAATGGCTGGGTGCAAAACCTGTCAAGTGAATGGGCCGCAGGCTTGACAGATAGTCAGCGTAACCCTGTTCACTAAAGGAAGAGATAGCTCTTATTAAGTATCGATCATAAAAAAACTTTGTAGGCATAAAGAAACGCTAACCAAATATTCTCTGGTTAGCGTTTCTTTGCTTAATAACTGAAACCTTAGAAGCTGTTTAGAAACTCCTGTTTTAAGCTAATCTCCTCAACATAATACGAATCATAGCGATGTAAATCCAAGTTTCGTTGGTGCGCGTGAGACGTTCGTAGCTTTTGCTGAGTCGGCGTGAATGGTTCAGCCGGCTGAAGGTGCGTTCGACCACCCAGCGAGGGGGAAACAATACAAATTTTCTGGTTTCCTTGGGGCGCAACACTACCGCTATAGCAAAGCTCAAATAAATTGATTACAATCCATAGATGACTTATCCATCATCATTTCGCTGCAAAGTTTTGTCCGTTCGTAAGAAGGAAGGACTTACCATTGCGCAGGCGGCGGCGCGTTTTTGT
>NZ_JAGFJM010000023.1 GCF_024102715.1 Nitrosomonas communis | reverse complement strand
AAACCAAGCGTTGGAGATAATAAGAAAGCGACTAGAAACTCGGCACGCAGACATGCCGATGAGCACCAGGATTGCAGAAAAAATAGACCAGGTTCTGCCGCTGCTGAGGTTATTTGAAAAACCGGCGGTCTTTCGTGATCCAGCAATCAGAGCGAAAGAATATAAAAACGCTTTTCAATTAAAAGAACGTGCTTCTGATGCCATGATTGATCTGATGCTTCAATCTCAGCGTGAGATCGAATCGCTAGAGCGTGTTGGGGATAAGGTTTCAGCCAGCGAACTTCGTGGAGCGAGTAACGCAGTCACCAGCCTTTTGGATGGCGCACTTGTTGAGGCACGTTATTATTTGGAGAAGAATCAACAAGATGCATAACGATTTTGGCGATGACGAAAGCATTGAAGTGATTGAGGGGCAAGTTATACCTGCCAAGGGGGGCGTTGCCAGAGAACCAAGGCTAAGGCTTGGCAGCATCAGAGAAGTAAGACGCGAGCTTGTAAAGATTTACACCATGGCCAAGCAAGGTAAGATCGCTACACAGGACGCAAGCCGATTAACATTTATGTTGCAAGCGTTGTCGAATATGATTAAGGATGATGAATTTGAAAGGCGCATTGAAGCATTGGAGAAAGCACAAAAATGAAAGACCTAAGGCGAAGAATTGAAGCACTTGAAGCTGGCCGAAGTGATCCGGTTAATGATTTTCTTCATGAGATGGCGTGCCGGTTTTGTGACAGACAAGGCAAGCCAAAACCGGAAAAGCAGGATGATGTTGCTTTAACGCTAAGACAGTTAGCAGGATATTTGCCATCATGAACCTAAAATCAAGAATAGAAGGACTCGAAGCTAAGATGAACGCTAATAAAAAGCACGTGCCAGGACTAGTTTATTGGCCACAGGGAGAATCGTTTGAAGAAGCCCGAGAGAGGTACAGACGGCAACATGGCTTTGATCTACCGCCGGATGGACACGTTGTTCAACTTGTGGCGGTTGATTCTTCTAGGGGAGGAAATAATCGCGAGCTTTCACCCCAGGAATTTAAAGAGGCGTGCGCCGGTTAGCAAAAGTTAGTTTTAAAAATGATATGTTGTAACATTTTCTAGGGCAAGATCACGGCAAGTTTGGAGTGACCGGCTTGCCGTTTTTTTGAGCCAACTATATGCAAAATTGCATATATCTCCTGGATATGCTGTTAGAAAAGATTTCACTGATTCTGAGCGAGTTGCTATTGGGCGAGCTATTGAAGAGAGTTTGGCCTGGCGAAAAGGGACCAATCAATATACGAAAGAGGATTGCCAAAATTTTGACAATCCTCTTGTTGGCAAGAGATCAGACGAAATAGCCGCCCAAAAAGCAGGCTTCAACAACAAAGAAACCTACCGCCAGGCGAAGAGCGTTGTCGATCATGGTGTGCTGGATCAAAGTCAATCAGTTGACCTTGAAATGATCATCCTCACGCACGCGGGGCAAAGAATCAAACGGTAGCGTTACCGCTTGAAATCCACGAACACGCGAGTAAATCGAGGTGCGGTACCATCGAGTGACCGCACCTGTATCAAGGCCGGTGAGCAATTCGTCATTAATTTCTTTGTTCACGCCATGATCCTCCCGCTTGAATCGGTCAGGTGGCATTGTCCGCAGCCATGGGCGCTAGCCATAGCAGATGCTGCGGCAAATGAATCATGCTGTGAATGCCACAATCTTTGGCCGCAGACTTCTATATACAAATTGAATTTGCCTGATTGAGTGCGCTTGACGTAGCCAGTTGTTAGCTTTGCCATTCTGGCGTTGAAGTCTTCGGCGGATGATTCTGAAACAGTCTCCATTTTTGCATTCTCCAATCAATGTTAATTAAAGAATGCTTATTTCATGCTCAGTGAAAAAAATTGATGGTATTTTTGATGGTATTTTTTAAATCCTAAAAATAATTATCTTTATATATCAATGATATTTTAGTATTTTTAGGTTACCCCTCCCGGCACCAAATAAGCATTTCAGATAGTATCACATCGTATCAACTCCCTTGAATCTACTAGCTTTCAGCGGGATTGATAGTCTCCCATAGTATCACGGCGTATCTGGACATACCATAAAATTGTTGGTACTTTTGATGGTACTTTACATACCATCAGACGAGATACCATCAAATGCTTACGGATGTGGCAGTACGCAATGCTAAACCAGCAGATAAACCATACAAGTTAACCCATGGGGATGGACTGTATTTATTGGTGACCCCCACCGGCAAGTATTGGCGCATGAACTATCGTTACATGAGTAAACAGAAAACGCTATCAATTGGCGTGTACCCTAAAGTTACTCTTTCTTCTGCCAAAAAGAAATGCGCTGAGGCACGCGAACTGCTTGCAAAAGATGTTGATCCATCGCTGGCAAAAGCTGTCAGCAAGCAAGTCAAAAAACACGCTCAAGAAAACACCTTCAAGGCTATAGCGCTTGAATGGCACGCCAAACAGTCAACAAAATGGGCAGAGTCAACCGCACACAATATCAAGAGATGCCTGGAGCTGGATATATATCCATGGTTAGGTGGCCGACCAATAAAAGATATTGCTGCACCTGAATTGCTGGCAGTCCTGCGCAAGATAGAAGGCCGTGGAGCATATGAGAAAGCGCAGAGGACACGGGAGTATGTTGGTCGGGTCTTTAGGTACGCGATACAGACCGGGCGTGCTGAACGCGATCCTAGCGGGGATTTGAGAGGTGCGCTAACGCCAGTCAAAGCAAAACACCATGCCAGTATTACCGATCCTAAAGCCGTGGGCGAATTGCTACGGGCAATTAACGGATTTCAAGGTTCATTCGTTACTAGATGCGCGTTGCAGCTTGCTCCCCTGGTATTTGTACGGCCTGGTGAATTACGCCATGCTGAATGGTCAGAAATCGATTTCAATAAAAAGGAGTGGCGCATCCCAGGCTATAAGATGAAGATGAAAGAGCAGCATGTCGTGCCTTTGTCACGTCAAGCAGTTGAGGTTTTAGAAGCCATTCAGCCATTAACGGGTAACGGCAAATTTATCTACCCGGGCGTTAGAAGTGCCGACAGGCCGATGAGTGAAAATACCATCAATGCAGCATTGCGGCGCATGGGTTATGAGAAGGACGAAATGACCGGGCACGGCTTCAGGAGTATGGCAAGCACGTTATTACATGAGCATGGCTGGCCGCATGAAGTCATAGAAAGACAGCTAGCTCATTCGGATAGAAACAAGATAGCTGCTGCATACAATCATGCCGAACACCTGCCTAAAAGACGTGAGATGATGCAATGGTGGGCGGATTATTTGACCGAACTGGCAGCGAGCGCCAGGACATCCAATTAATGGAGGCAGTTGGAGCTTGTTACAATCTTCTTATTTTTGTTTATTTTCAAATGGTTAATGA
>NZ_JAGFJM010000105.1 GCF_024102715.1 Nitrosomonas communis | reverse complement strand
TTTTTTGCTGCCGATAACAACATTGTTCCTGAGCTTGAGGATTTCATGGACCGACTGCGCAAATCCGGCGATTCAGTGGGCGCGAAAATCAATGCTGTGGCTGAGGGTGTGCCAGTCGGGTGGGGGGAGCCTGTCTACGACCGATTGGATGCAGAAATTGCTTATGCCATGATGAGCATTAACGCGGTCAAGGGAGTAGAAATCGGTGCAGGGTTTGCGAGTGTCAGCCAAAAAGGAACGGAGCATTCAGACGAGATGACTCCCGAAGGATTTCTGAGCAATAACGCCGGTGGTATTCTAGGTGGCATTTCTACGGGCCAGCCGATTACTGTCAATGTAGCGATCAAACCGACATCGAGCATACGCTTGGCGAGGAGATCCATTGATAAAGCGGGTAATCCAGCGATCGTCGAGACGCATGGCAGGCATGATCCCTGTGTTGGTATTCGCGCAACACCTATCGTTGAAGCTATGCTGGCACTGGTGTTGATGGACCACGCCTTGCGTCATCGCGCACAGAATGCCACTGTAGTATGTGAAACACCGCGTATTCCAGGAGCCATTGAAAATAAAACTACCATAATCTCAGCGTCAGAACCAAAACCGCCGCTAGCTGAAGATCCGGAGCCCTATGAAGTGTGATCAAGCATCAATAACATTGCTGCCTGACTTTTTCAAAAAAACAGATCGCTGCCGCAGCGGTTACGTTGAGCGATTCCGTGTTGCCCGACATGGGAATTGTTACCTGCTCACTGACAGCTTGCAGCATTTCTGGCGATAATCCTGCTCCTTCGTTGCCAAATACAAACGCTACCGGACCGGTGAGATCGGTCTGATAGAGGTGTCGGGTAGCATGCAACGTGGTAGCAATGACTTGACCGTGAAATCGCTGGGCTACTTGTGTTAAATTGGATTGCTCGTGAATGGTTAGCGAGAAGTGTGCCCCCATCGCTGCGCGTAGTGTTTTAGGCGACCAGGCATCTGCACAGTCATTGGACAAATAGACATCACTTACGCCAGCGGCTGCGGCAGAGCGCAATATCGCGCCTAAATTGCCGGGATCCTGCATTGCTTCCAGCAATACGCAGAATACCTGATTATCGCTGATAGTATTAGGTTCAGATAAGGGAATAGCGATGAGTGCCAGGATGCCGCTCGGTGTTTTGACCGGAGACACTTGTCTGAACAAGGCATCACTCAACATGACGGTATTGACTTCGACGTATTTACTGAATCTACCTAACAAATATTTGATTTCCGTATTATTGCATCCTAATTCACTGATGATCAATTTTAACGGTATTCCTTGTGCAGCTTGATAAGCCTGAATGAGATGTGCGCCATCGAGCAATGTTAAACCGGCTATTCGTCGCTGCCGCGACGACTTCTCTAGCTTGACCAGCTGTTTGAAAAGTGTATGTTCGCGAGAAGTTATAGAATGCATGAAGTAGAATGCCGGCGCACTGATATTCTTAAATCCGTTATCTTCTCATATCGAGTATCAGGCATAACATTCTGATCATAAAAATGAGGATTTCTGCTTCTTCGTCTGAACATTACCATTTACGGCAAGATAAGATACCGGAATTTTTATTTTTGCCTGAAGGGCATGCATTCACTAACTGCAAAATGTATGTCGGAATTGTTTTTGACAATAAAGCGAAATAAACTTATCTAATTGGATGTGAATCGCGATGAAAACAAGCTACAGCCAGTTAACACTGTCATGTAGCTCGTTTTTATATTAAGTATTGGATTGACATTAATTTAACTGAGATTTCGTTTCATCTTCCTTTGTGTATCCAATGTCGTGTTTGTTCACATCCGTATAGTTGCGTTTTTCCTGATCTCTTGCCATTTTCCGGTGAATGGCGGCTTCCTTTAGATTCTCTTTGATGGATTTCTCAAAATAGCGAATATTCGCTGACGTATGTGATTGGAGATCTAGACCTTTTCTACCATAGTAATAGTTGTGGTCCTCATATTCCTGGAGTAATTTCTTCTGTGCTTGCAATTTTGTTTGCATTTCTTTCGCTGTATTTTCGTGATGCTGTGCTAGCGCATCATGATTGTTATGATCAATTGCGCTAAGACGGGTAGTGCCAATTTCATTGTTCTGAACAGCTGAAACCGGATTCATTTGTGCGCAAGCAGATAAAAAGCAGAGCGTCAGTACAGCAATCAAAGAAATCTGTGTTTTCATTGTAATACCTCCAGTAAGCAACTTAAGCCTCACTTCTTTCCTTCATTTAACAAAATTTCTAATGAGTTTCTCTTTGTGATTTTTAGAAATACCCATGCTATGAATACGTTCTTTCTAGGAAACATATTTATTCTTAATTTACATCAATTGGTGTGACAATCTTTTTTCTATCGGGATTAACCATTATCGACAATAACATTATGGTTTCTAATACATTAACCCTAGTATTGTCATCAATATTGATAGAATTAAACAACTTATATTGTCTTAAGGATGAATATTATGTTTAAAACAATTAAAAAATAAGTATTAAAATGTGAAATTTATTGTTGCGAATATAGATACAATATAAATTGTATTCATAAAAACTGTTATATTCGTCATTGGTTGGAAGCATGCATGGCATAAGGAAGTGACTATAGTGAAATTGAATTGTGCAATATTTCACAGAAGCTGTACGTTAAGTAGTTGCAGTCGTTCTGGTGTGCCAATATCCATCCACATGCCGTGATAATATTCTCCACTGACTTTATCTGCCGAGATGGCCTGATGTAGCAGAGGTGAAAGTTTAGTGGCAGTATCTGGCATGACCTGGTTAAAAAGTTGAGGGCGATAGACCCCGATACCACTAAAAGTGAGCTTGTGTTGTCCCGTTTTAGTTAGGCGATCTTGCTCCAGAAAAAAATCACCGGCAGGATGATGCTGAGGATTGTCAACTAGGACTAAATGGGCGAGATCACTCGCAGGATTTGACCACAATCGCTGCAAAGGCGATAGCAAGGTAGAGTAATTCATTTGGCAATAGATATCAGCATTGATAACCAGGAAAGGTTGGTTTGCTGAGAAGTTAGTTAGAAGAGGGAGCGCTTTAGTTATTCCACCAGCAGTTTCCAGCACGGAGGTTTCTTGCGAGTAGGTAATATGGATACCATAACGTTGACCATTACCCAGCGCCGCTTCGATCATATGACCGAGATAGGCATGATTGATAACGACATCCAAAAAACCAGCTTGTGCCAGATTTCGCAGATGATATTCGATCAGCATTTGATTTCCCACACGAAGCAGCGGCTTGGGTAATGTGTCGGTCAAAGGACGCATGCGTTCACCACGCCCGGCTGCGAGGATCATTGCTTTAAAAGGGTGGACTGCCATTGGTTAGAAGGTATAACCGATTCGAGTAGCGGATTGATTGCCTTCAAGCTGATCCAGCAGAGTGAGCAGCGGCTGCAGCTCGCGATAACGCTCGCATGCTTTACGTAAATAAGTCATGACGAGTGGCATGTTTTTGAGATAGGCGTCTTTGTGATCCCGGTGATACAGCCGCGCAAAAATGCCTAGCACTTTGAGGTGACGTTGAACTCCCATCCACTCAAAATCCCGATAAAAATCAGAAAAATCAGTGGTGACGAGAAGTCCTGCTTTACGTGCTTTTTCCCAGTAACGGATGACCCAATCCAAAATGCGTTCTTCTTCCCAGTGAATGTAAGCATCTTTAAACAGGGAAACCAGATCATAGGTAATCGGCCCATAGACTGCATCCTGAAAATCAATAATGCCAGGATTGGGTATGGTCATCATTAAATTGCGGGAGTGATAATCACGATGAACAAATACTTTGAGTTGGGCAAGATTATTTTCAAGTATGCATGAAAATACAGCAGTTAAATTATCATGTTGTTTTTGATCAAGTGTCACTTGGAGATGCCGGGCGATGTACCACTCTGGAAATAAATCTAATTCTCTTCCAAGCAGCGCTGCATCGTATTCTGGGAATACATCTGTCTGACTGATCAGCTGAATTCTAATCAGCGCATCAATGGCATCGCCATAAAGCTTGTCTGCAGTGGCTGGATTTGCTGCCAGTGTTTGCAGGTAAGTGGTGCTGCCTAGGTCGGAAAGCAGCAAAAAACCTTGTATCAAGTTTTTGGCCAGGATAGCAGGTACATGGACGTTTGCGGAGGAAAATACTTCAGCTGCATGCAGGAATGGGACACAGTTTTCCAGCTGAGGTGGTGCGTCCATGGCAATTATCGATTGTTCTTCCATGGTGATGCGAAAATAGCGACGAAAGCTCGCGTCAGCCGAAGCTGGCGAGAGATCGAAAGATTTTCCGGGGAAGATTGTTTTTATCCAATCTTCCAGGAGCTGTAAACGTTCGGTAGTCATGAATCAATGTTGTTTTATAAAAGATAGCCGATCATCGCACAGTATATTATTTTCTGACAGCTCTCAGCGCGTGGTTATGGGTTGCCTAATTGATTGAAGTATGCGATTTTATCTTGTAGGTGCCGTTACCATGCTTAAAGAACGAGTGCTGAGTCATCAATTAAAAATATAAGTGGAGAGAAAATGGTTAACAAAAACGTTTTGGATGAAATCGGTGCAAAAATCAGTGAAATCGTGGCACATAGCCCAGCCAAGGATATTGAAAGAAATATGCGCGCTATGATGACGAGTATGCTTTCTCGTTTGGATGTGGTTACGCGTGAAGAGTTTGATGTGCAACAAGAAGTGCTCAAACGGACACGTGCAAAATTGACTGAGTTAGAGGAAAAAGTTGCCGCTTTGGAGAGTCAACTGAAACCTGCCTCGTCAGATACTGGAGCGGGCGACACAAATTATGAAGGATAGCGCTAACAGAATGTTTCTTGTTAGCAAGTAGTTGTCTAAGCTGCTCATTCGCCCTAGCATGCGCATGGTAAGTTTCTGTTAACGGCCGGTAATTTTATCACGCCTCTTATTTTTCATGTCATTGGCCATTCTTTATAGTCGCGCGCTATCAGGCATGGAAGCGCCACTGGTTACTGTGGAAACCCATTTATCCAATGGTTTACCCAGTTTCACCATCGTTGGGTTACCTGAAACCGAGGTAAAAGAAAGTAAAGACCGGGTGCGAGCTGCGTTGCAAAATGGGCGATTTAAATTTCCTGCGCAGCGTATTACGGTCAACCTTGCGCCAGCAGATTTGCCTAAGGAAAGTGGCCGGTTTGATTTACCTATCGCACTTGGTATTCTTGCTGCAACGGGGCAAATACCTGCTGATAAGCTCGATCAGTATGAGTGGGTAGGCGAACTTTCCTTAAGCGGGAAATTGCGTCCTATCCATGGTGCGCTGGCTATGACTTATGGCGCATCACGATCAGGGCGCAGCTTTGTTTTGCCGCTAGAAAATGCGGCGGAAGCATCCTTGGTGAAGGAAGCAGTCGTTTATCCTGCAGCATCCTTACTGCAGGTCTGTGCGCATTTAACGGGATATGAGTTATTAGAGCCTTACACTGCACTTTCTGTAGCAAACAATGGTGCGGATGAGTTAAATCATCATGCGGACCTAAAAGAAGTGAAGGGTCAAGGGCATGCCAAGCGCGCCTTGGAGATTGCTGCAGCAGGTGGCCACAGCATCTTGCTGATCGGACCGCCCGGTACGGGTAAATCAATGCTGGCTGAACGTTTTGCCAGTATTCTTCCTGTCATGACGGAGCAAGAGGCGCTTGAGTCTGCTGCTATTCAGTCACTTGCCAGTGGTTGCTTCGATATCGCCCACTGGAAACGCCGCCCTTTTCGCTCACCTCATCATACTGCTTCTGCCGTAGCCATGGTGGGTGGTGGCAGTATTCCCCGCCCTGGAGAAATTTCCCTAGCAATGCATGGTGTGTTATTCCTGGATGAATTGCCGGAATTTGATCGTAGGGTTTTGGAAGTGCTGCGAGAACCGCTTGAGGCGGGGCAGATTACCATCTCGCGGGCAACGCGACAGGCCAATTTTCCTGCACGCTTCCAATTAATCGCCGCGATGAACCCATGCCCATGTGGCTATTTGGGTCATTATGACGGGAGATGCCGCTGCACACCAGAGCAGGTAGCGCGTTACCGTGGAAAAATATCTGGCCCTTTGCTTGATCGTATTGATATGCAGATTGAGGTGCCGGCTGTTCCGCAAGAGGATCTGCTGCGTCAAGGGGAAAGTGAATCAAGCCATAGGGTAAGAGCACGTGTCGAGATTGCTCGTCAATATCAGCTTACACGACAAAATGCTGCAAATGCTGGCTTGAAGGTGTGCGAGATCGATAAATATTGCAAGCCGGATGAAGCGGGTACGCATTTATTGGAACAGGCTATTTCCCGCTTGAATATTTCTGCCCGTGCGTTTCATCGTATATTGAAGCTGGCGCGTACTATCGCAGATTTAGCGGGCAGTGAGCAGATTCGCAGCGGACATATTGCAGAGGCAATACAATACCGGCGACTGGACCGGAACTGATAGATCGTTCCAGCATAATGTTTGTAAAAATACTGGTTGCAATCAGTAATATTCGGCCCGGGCGCAATTCTCAAAGCGGGTATACTCACCCAGAAAGGTCAAATCAATTTTTCCGATTGGGCCATTACGTTGTTTGCCAATAATGATTTCGGCGATGCCTTTATCCGGGGTATCCGGATTGTAAACTTCATCCCGATAAATGAATAGAATGACATCTGCATCCTGTTCTATGGCACCTGATTCGCGCAAATCAGACATTACCGGTCGTTTGTGGGGATTAGGCCGCTGTTCCAGGCTGCGATTAAGCTGTGACAATGCGATGACGGGTACTTGCAGTTCTTTTGCCAATGCTTTGAGTGAGCGCGAAATCTCAGAAATTTCGGTGGCGCGGTTTTCACTGTGTGTGTGGGATGACATGAGCTGGAGATAGTCAACTACGATTAATCCCAATTCACCATGCTGACGGTAAAGCCGTCGTGCCCGGGCTCTAAGCTCCAGTGCATTCAATGCGGCGCTTTCATCAATAAAAATAGGAGCATCGTTTAATTTACCCAGCGCGTGAGTAAGTTTCGGCCAGTCTTCATCCTCCAATCGTCCGGTGCGGACTTTATGTTGATCAAGCCTGCCTATTGAACCTAACATACGCATCGCGAGCTGCGCACCACCCATTTCCATACTGAATACAGCTGCCGGTTTATTAAGCTCTAACGCCACATATTCTGCAATATTGAGGGCAAATGCTGTTTTGCCCATCGATGGTCTGCCTGCGACGATAATAAGATCTCCCGGCTGGAAGCCTGAAGTTTTCTGGTCTAAATCATGAAAACCAGATGCAATGCCTGTGACATCACTTGGATTGTCGCGGCTGTACAGCATTTCAATGCGCTCTACAACCTGCTTTAATAGTGGCTGGATATCGATAAACCCCTGTTTGCCGCGCGCACCAATTTCAGCAATCTCAAATATCTTGCTTTCTGCCTCGTCCAGCAGGTTTGAAGCAGAACGCCCTGCCGGATTATAGGCAGAGTCGGCGATTTGTGTGCTGATCTGAGCAAGCTTACGCATGATGGAGCGTTCCCTTACGATTTCAGCATAACGGCGGATATTAGCAGCCGTTGGTGTACTTTGTACTATTGAGCCTATATAAGCCAGTCCTCCAACGTGCTGCAATTCAGCTGAATTTTCAAGCGACTCTGCGACGGTTATCACATCAGCAGGTTTGTTTTGTTCTATCAGGTTGCAAATATGATGGTAAATAAGCTGATGATCTTGACGATAAAAATCAGTATGAGTGAGAATATCTGCTATTTTGTCCCATGCATGGTTATCCAGCATTAAACCACCTAACACTGATTGTTCTGCTTCAACTGAATGAGGTGGTGTCTTGTAAACTTCTAGCAATTCATTATGAGCAATACTCATGGGGGACTGAGCCATAGGAATCCGGCGGAATCTGCAAACGCTAAAGAAGAAAATTCTATCATTGAATCACAAAAATAAAAAAAGGACTGTTGCCAGTCCTTTTCCATAAAGCAAGCAAAAGTGCTTAGGTCGTGGTTTCACCCAAAACTGATACGGTAATGTGTGCCAATACATCGCCATGGAGTGCGATGGTGATCGCATAATCACCTATTTGCTTGATTTGATTTTCTGGCATACGAATCATTGACTTATCAATGGAGAAACCTTGATTCTTAAGTGCCTCAGCGATATTTGCATTGGTGACGGAACCAAACAATTTGCCATCTACGCCACTCTTCTGGGTAATTTGCAGAAGCAGTCCATCCAGTTTGGTTGCCAGTACTTGAGCATTTGCCATTGTTTCCGCCTGTTTTTTTTCTAACTCAGCGCGTCTGGATTGAAAATCAGCAATTGCACTTTCGGTAGCCCATTTTGCCTTACCTTGCGGTATCAGATAATTGCGTGCATATCCTCTTTTAACGTTGACGATGTCACCCAATTGTCCGAGGCTAGCAATTTTTTCCATCAGTATTACTTGCATGATATTTCTCCTCAGTTCTTAATGTCGATCGGTGTAGGGCAATAATGCAAGAAAACGTGCGCGCTCTATCGCTGTATTTAGCTGCCGTTGATAATATGCTTTGGTGCCGGTAATACGAGCTGGAATGATTTTGCCATTCTCACTGATAAAGTCTTTCAATATGTTGATGTCTTTATAGTCGACTGTTTTGATGCCTTCTACTGTAAAACGACAAAACTTTTTACGTTTAAACAAAGGGCGGTTCGCCATTCTTTCCTTGGCTTTGATCTTACTATCTTTATTTCTTGTAAATCTCATGGTGATGTTCCTGTTTCCTGAATGTTTATGATATCGATATGCGCTACATGTAACACCAGTCGAGTGCTCATTTTATTTTTTTTTGCAAGAAATCCAGTCAGCTTAACGAAGCAACCGATTTCCATGCCAGAAATTGTGTCAGCCATGTCAGCTAATGCTACCGCAGAAATGTCGCAGGCTACCTGACGTGGCATACTTGCTTCGATTTGATTCGAGTTATGGCTTATTTCAAACTCTATGACTGTTTTTCCTGCAGGGGTATAACGCAACTGACCGAGTTTTAGAATTTTTCCGCAAATGATTATCTGATTACAATTTAGCAGCTTATCCGTTTTTAGACCTCAACACTGGTTTTTTCGGATGCATCCTCTGTATTTGTTTCTGTGCTTTGCGCAATCTCTGGATTGCCTTCTGAATCATCGCTGCTTGTCGATGACTTGGCCTTATCTTCCTGCATCATGACGGATGGTGAAGTAATAGCTTGGTCCATTTTGATTGTAAGATGCCGAAGCACGGCATCGCTGAATTTGAAAGCATGTTCAAGCTCAGTGAGTGTTTCTTGGTTGCATTCGATATTCATTAGCACATAATGTGCTTTGTGTACTTTCTGAATAAGATAGGCAAGTTGACGGCGTCCCCAGTCTTCTACACGATGAATTTTTCCGTCTTTTGAAGTAACGATTCCGCGGTAACGTTCAATCATCGCAGGTACTTGTTCACTCTGATCAGGGTGGACAATAAAAACAATCTCGTAATGTCTCATAATATCCTTATGGGTAAAGCTTCCCGCTGATCTGCACAATATACGGTGAAGCAAGGTTTAAAAAAGCTGCCATAGCGCTCTACAGCGCCATCTATTTTACTGAGTTAATTGAAAAACATCAAAATAACTTTATCAATCTATTGACTCTTGATCTTATCCAAGCTTCATCTCCGACTCATTTGCTGGTTTTTCGTTTGCGGGAATAATGAAATCGGACTTATTTATGAATTCCTGAATTGAAATGTGCAAACCTGGAGTCAATCACTGGTAACATATGCAGTTAATTTCGTGACTGAATAAAAAAATTCTGCTGAATTTGTTTCTCTTTTCAATCATTACTATCATTACCGATAAAAATTAGATAGATTACTCAATGCAATGACAAAACTAAAAAACGATACCCTGATACGGGCGCTGTTACGCCAACCTACTGAATACACGCCAGTATGGCTTATGCGGCAGGCTGGGCGTTATTTACCTGAATATAACCAGACACGTGCTCGTGCAGGTGATTTTTTATCGTTATGCAAGAATCCTAATTTTGCAACGGAAGTAACCATGCAGCCATTAGCGCGTTTCCCATTAGATGCTGCCATTTTATTTTCCGATATCCTTACCATACCTGATGCTATGGGGTTAGGGCTATATTTCGCAGAAGGAGAGGGGCCCCGATTTGAACGGCCTTTGCGTGAAGAATGGGAAATACGTTCGCTTGTTGTGCCTGATCCCGATGTGCATTTGCGTTATGTCATCGATGCCGTTTCACAAATCCGCAAGACATTGAATAATCAGGTTCCACTTATCGGTTTTTCTGGTAGCCCATTCACGCTTGCATGCTATATGGTGGAAGGGTGTGGCGGTACTGATTTTCGTCAAACCAAGACCTTACTCTATCAACGTCCTGATCTGCTGCACCATATTCTCGACATTAATGCACGGGCTGTCACGGCTTATCTCAATGCACAAATTGAAGCAGGCGCTCAGGCTGTCATGATATTTGATACTTGGGGTGGAGCGTTGTCACAGTCTGCCTATCTGGAATTCTCGCTGCATTATATGACACAAATCATTGCAGGATTAAAGCGTGAACAGGATGGTGTGCGTATTCCCAACATTATCTTTACCAAGGGTGGAGGGTTATGGTTGGAACACATGGTCAGTAGCCAATGTGATGCGATTGGGCTTGACTGGACAATCGATATTGGTGAAGCACGCCGTCGCGTGCGAGACAGCGTTGCGTTGCAAGGAAACCTTGATCCAGCGGTATTATTCGCTAGCACGGATACAATTACTGCAGAAGTTGAAAAAGTTTTGACTAGTTATGGCGCTGGTTCCGGACATGTATTTAATCTGGGTCATGGAATTTCTCAATTCACGCCGCCAGAAAATGCATTGACTCTTGTGGAAGTTGTTCATACACTAAGCCGTAAGTACCATCAGGGTTAGTTTATTGTCTTCTCCACTACGGTCAGTATTTTCTACATATGCGTATACTTATTATTGAAGATGACCAAGCGATAGCAACGAATCTTTATGATTTTCTGGAATCGCGTGGGCATAGCGCAGATGCTGCGCTTGATGGGATGACAGGCTTTCGTCTTGCGAGTACACAATCTTTTGATGCCATCTTGCTCGATCTAAAATTACCTAAACTGGATGGTATGACGCTATGCCACAAGCTTCGCCACGAATGTGAAATTGATGTGCCAATATTAATGCTGACGGCACGCGATACACTAGAAGATAAGCTGATAGGCTTTGAGAATGGGGCAGATGATTATCTGGTCAAGCCATTTGCGCTCAAAGAAGTTGAAGCGCGTTTAACTGCGATGCATAAACGGTATAAAGGTAAGGTTGCCGTCCGGAAATTGGAAGTGGGTGATCTTTCTTTTGATCCCAAGGCGCTATCAATCCGCTTTAAGGGTTGTGATGTTAAATTGCCACCAAAATGCATTCGCTTGCTCGCGCTCTTGATGAGCGAGCCTGGGCGTGTCTTCAGCCGCAAGGAATTAGAGCATGAGGCCTGGGAAGAAGAGCAAGAAACGAGTGATACGCTGCGTAGTCATATGCACGTATTGAGACGGGCTTTAACAAAAGCCGGCGGGTATGATCCCATTGAAACGGTGCATGGTCTAGGTTACTGTCTGAACGCTAGTGTTCAAGATTAAATATGGTATTCGCCTGCGCGTGACGCTGGCGCTTGCAATTTTCTGTATCATCATTGTTGGGACGCTTGCTATTAGTCTCTATTTCGCTTCTGGTGACATTGAGGAAGCGCATATTGAGCAAATTATGAAAGCTGAAATGAATCATGTGATTCATCATTATCTTCAGCATACCACCTTCACATCGCAAGTAGGATCCAGCCTTAGAAGTTACATGATAGACGGCGGCACTGATGATAGCCATTTGCCTGATTATCTGCAAAAACTGACCTACGGATTGCATACGATATTCCATAATGGCGAGGAAATTCGTGTTTTAGTTAAATATGCGGATGATGCAAAATTTATTGTCGCCTATCAAATTGGACTGCATGAGCAGCGGCAGCGTGAATTCAGGTTACTTGTCATTTTATCTTTGATTGCTGTTGTTGCAATCGCCTTCTTGGTAGGGTATTTGCTTGCTGGCTTGCTGGTAAAGCAGATAACGGATCTGGCCGAACGCGTAAAACGTTTATTACCCTCCAATCATAATACTCAAGGCCTCGTCTCGAATAATATTCACTGTGTGTCATTGAGTCAGCCTGGTCAGGATGAAGAGGTTGCGCAGCTTGCACGCACATTGGAGGATTATCAATTTCGTATCATGCGAATGTTGCAGCGTGAACAAGAGTTTACTGCCAATATCAGTCATGAGCTTCGCACGCCTATTACTACCATTCTGACGAGTTGTGAATTACTGCTTGCTGAACAGAATCTATCCAATAAAGCGTACACTCGAATAAAAAATATTGAAGCAGTGTCCTTCCGAATGAGCGATCAAGTGCAAGCATTACTTTTTCTGGCTCGCGAGCAGGCACTGGGTACGATGGAACCCGTTGCCATTGCTGAGTGCGTTTATGATGCAGTTGAGCCATTTTGCGAGGAAATATATAAAAAGAATCTTGATCTTGACGTGTCCATTAAACCGGGTGTTGTTCTGAATTTAAACAGGCAGGCACTGTATACTGCACTTGTCAATATATTACGAAACGCGGTTCAATATACCGAGCAAGGATTTATTCGCATCAGTTTTGACAATAAATGCTTATCGATTTCCGATTCTGGTATTGGCATTGAACCCGCTTTTATGCCTTTTCTCTATGAGCGTTTTTTTCGTGGATCCAAAAAAACGCAAGGATTAGGAATTGGGCTTGTAATTGTTAAGCGTATTTGTGATTACTATAATTGGAGAATTGAAGTAGATAGCACTGTTGGGAAAGGAGCGACCTTTCACATCATTTTCCCTGAAGGAAGTTAATATTCCCATCCGGATCAACATACAGTCATAACTGTTTTGCCTCGTTAAAATCAGTTTACCCTGATTTCATAAGACAGCATCTGTGCTGTTAATCTGTCATTCCACAAAAAATTTTACCGATTTAACGCATTCTTTGAGAGCTTTGTGTGACCCTATTTTCAAAAATAGAGTTACTAATAAGAACAATGAATTAGTAATCCAGGGAAGGTTTTTACAAAAGCTTTTCTTTAAGAATTTGGTCATTATTCTTCACGAATTCTTCACACTTAATATGTTAATTTTCGGTCACTCAATATTAAAAATATGAATATAGCGCTGTAGTAATCTATTTTTTTAATATTAAGTTAACAAGTGGAAAGTAAACGTCTTAATAGAGCTTCTTGGTTGGTGCTTCAAAATGATTTTTAGGTAAAGAGTATATCGAGGAAAAAGATGGATTAATAAATTCACCTTAAAATTTATTTTGCAATTTAATTGTCACGATTGTTGTTTATTCACTTATGAAGTGATGATTAAAAAACGCTTGAATTTGATAACAGGGATCCTCAAATGAATACACAAAATTCATCTTTTGATGAACACAGAGTACTTCATGATTTAAAGCATTATTTGCCTGCCCAAGCACCACTAAAAGATTTTATTCATCACAATACGCTGCATGCATTTCAGCAACTCAAATTTCATGATGCAGCTAGAAAAGCAACAAAAATTTTTGGTTATCAAACCAAGCTGCAATTAGAGGAATATCGTGCGCTTTATCACTCTGGTCGCATCAGAGAAGATGTTCTCAGAAGAATCATTTCGGAGAAGAAAGGATCAGCCAAAACTGATGAATGGATTGATAAGCTCCTCCATCAAAAATATGACACTTCAGTTTCCGCAAGAATTGGGCAGTTAAGAGCAAACTGGAAAACAGCTTATAGTATTGATCTAGATTTACTCATTCAACCATTCTTATTCAGAATTCTTTGTAATTATCTCGATCAGGGAATATCTGTCTGGGGATTCCCTATTGGCGATAGAGATTTTCTTTCCGCCATGAGAGATTTAGAAAAAGAAAGTATTGTTAGTCTGTTCAAAAAAAAGAGAGCAAGGGAATTTCTTATTTCTGGTGATTGCAGTATCAGTAAATTATTAAGTATTCTGGTTGGCGATGAGTCGCTCTTTGAGCATTATCTGTACGATCAGCAATTTGCTCATCAAGGTTGGTCCGGTATTGTTGCGGTAGCAGAAGATCAGCCTCAGTTTTTTCTAAACCGGAAAGAAATTACCCTGCACGATTTAATCATTTTTGAGCTCTTGCTTGAAATTGATACGCTAGATGCCCAATTTGGTGAAATCTGGTCACCTTTGGCTGGCAAATTGGTAAACAAACCAGAGCCGCTTTTTTCGGAAGTGCCAGAAACTGAGCATGATGAAGCGCTTGCGTTATGGCATGATGCTTTTGAATGGTCTTATTACAATCAAGTGCTTGCTGCTATTCAAATGCAGGAGAAACCGCAAGAGAATATAGCAGCGAATAAAAGCTTTCAGGCAATGTTTTGTCTGGACGACAGAGAATGCTCATTGCGTCGTCATATTGAAGGCATTGATCCTGAATGCGCGACATTTGGCACCCCGGGATTTTTTGGTGTTCAGTTCTTTTTCCAACCTGAACATGGAAAGTTTTACACCAAATTATGCCCGGCACCTAACACACCAAAGCATCTGATTAAGGAAACAGAGACCCGTCATCCGCGAAAGGATGAGCCACTGCTTTCCAAATTATCACATGCTCTTTTCCATGGCTGGTTGATTACCCAGACTTTGGGTTTTTTCTCTGCTTTTAAACTAGCGCTGAATGTATTTAGACCGACTGCAGCGCCTGTCATGGCTTCGTCATTCGCGCACATGTATCAGCTTTCATCACTTACTATTGAGAATAAGCAGGCGGATGATAAAGAAAATGGCTTGCAAATAGGGTTTACCATTGAAGAAATGGCCGCCAACCTGGAAAACCTGTTAAAAGGAATAGGCCTCGTTGATAATTTTGCACCAATCGTCTATGTATTCGGTCACGGTGCAAGTAGCATAAATAACCCGCACTATGCCGCTTACGATTGCGGTGCTTGCTCAGGCAGGCCAGGTTCGGTGAATGCGCGTGTGATTTGCCATATTGCCAATCATCCTGAGGTCAGAAAAATTCTTCGTACCAAGGGTATCAATATTCCAGACAACACTCAGTTTGTAGGCGGGTTGCACGATACAACCCGGGATGAAGTTTCTTATTTTGATGAAAGTGCGCTATCTCCTGACAATCTTAACCGGCACCGCACGAATGTAGCGGTGATCAATAAGGCGCTGGATCTCAATGCAAAGGAACGTTCACGGAGACTGTTGTCGATCAATACCAAAAGTAAAGCGGAGAAAATTCATGAAGAAGTCCGCAGACGCTCAGTCTCTCTTTTTGAACCACGGCCTGAGCTCAATCACGCTACAAATGCAATCTGTGTTGTCAGCAGACGCCAGCTAACCAAAAAAATCTTTCTGGATCGCAGGGCATTCTTGAATTCATTTGATTATCGTGTCGACCCGGACGGAAAATATCTGTTCCTGGTCATGAGACCTATTGCGCCTGTATTGGGAGGGATTAACCTGGAATATTTTTTCTCGCGCATGGACAATTACAGAATGGGTGCGGGAACAAAATTACCATACAACATCATGGGATTGATTGGTGTTGCAAATGGTAGCGATGGTGATTTAAGACCGGGTCTTCCAAGCCAGATGATTGAGGTGCACGATCCTGTCAGACTGCTTGTTATTGTCGAACATTTTCCTGACGTTGTTTTGAAGTCGATCAATCAGGAGGCGGCGACCTACGAGTTTTATATTAATGAGTGGGTACATATCGTTGCAGTCCATCCGGAAACACGCGAAATTTTCTTGTTTAAGGACGGTAAATTTGTGCCATTCAAGCCGTTGCCGCAGCCGCTTGAGGCTGTATCCGATGTAGTTCCTGTTATAGAGTCAGCTATCGAGGCGCCAACGACGCATATCGTTGATGCGACCAAAGAAAACCTGCCAGTTTATCTCATTAAACAAAAGTGAGGTTTCATGATGACTTTCTTACTAGCGCCGTTACTTAAATATCTGGTAATTATCCCATTTATTGGTTTTTTTGCGAGTCTGTTCATCCCCGCGAGAATGGAGAGACTCATAGCCTGGGTCTCGCTTATGGCAGTAGGATTTCATTTGGTCTGTGCTTGGCTGTTTATCGCTTTCTGGCTAATTCCGGGCGATTTTCCAACCTATCAGACAACTGAATTCAGTCTATATGAATCACCTGATTATCAGTTTTTTATTTCGTTCTATTTCGATAAAGTCACCACCGTTTTTCTGTTTATCGGTAGCTTTCTGATATTGCTGGTAACTGTTTATAGCTCATACTATTTACACCGTGACAATGGGTACAAGCGTTTTTTTAATGCATTGTTATTGTTTTATCTTGGTTACAACATTGTCATTTTCTCGGGCAACTTTGAAACGCTGTTTATTGGCTGGGAAATATTGGGTATCTGCTCATTTCTATTGATCGGTTTTTATAGAGACAGATTCCTGCCCGTTAAAAATGCCTTGAAGGTGTTTACAGCATTTCGCATAGCAGATATGGGTCTGCTTTTTTGCATCTGGCTGAGCCATCATTTATGGCATGAAAATATCACATTCATAAAATTGGCGAATAGTGAGGTCGTTCAGGCGCAGATTAGTAATCATATGACAATCAGCATCGTCATTTCGCTCATGATTTTACTTGCTGCTGCCGTGAAATCAGCGCAACTTCCCTTTACTTCCTGGATACCCCGAGCCATGGAGGGGCCCACTCCTTCCAGTGCTATCTTCTATGGTTCATTGTCGGTACATCTGGGTGTCTTTTTGTTGTTAAGAAGTTATCCATTTTGGCAGTATTTGACACCCATTGTCATAGGTATAGCCGTCATAGGACTTGCAACCGCGATTGTTGCAACCCTAATATCCCGCGTGCAGTCATCCGTTAAAACACAGATTGCGTATTCTTCTACTGCGCAAATTGGAATCATATTCATTGAAGTAGCCGCAGGATTCCATGACTTGGCTCTCTTTCATTTAACTGGAAATGCCTTTTTAAGGACTTACCAAATTTTGGTTTCACCTTCAGTAGTGGCTTATCTCATTCGCGAGCAATTTTATAATTTTATTCCGCGGCACTATATTGATAAAAATGAAACTTTAAGGAAGCTCAAATATAGCCTTTATTTATTGAGTACCAAAGAATTTTATCTGGACTCATTCATCTATATCATCCTATGGAATCCAATGAAGTGGCTTGGCAGAAAACTGGATGGCATTGGAGAAAATGCAGCGTTCAACTTCATTACCGTCAGCACCTTTATTGGAGTGACCTGTATCTACGCCAAGGACAATATTCCACCTTCGATTTATTACTTGTTCCCGACTTTCTTTGCTTTCGTTGGCTTACTGATGGTGATCAGATCATTCACCGAAAGAAGAAACGCGCAATTCAGCTGGCTGCTCATGGTGGTATACCATTTCTGGATCACGCTTGCTGTTTCTTTCTATGAAGAATCAGATGTCATTGAGATGGCCATTTATTTAGGCGGTACTCTGCTGCCAGGGATAGTGGGCTTTGCCGCACTGGATAGGTTAAAAACCCTGGAAGGCAGAATTGATTGGAATGATTTCCAAGGCCATGTTTATGAACATCCGGATTTAGCTTTAATCTTTTTCTTGTCATGCCTAGGTCTCATGGCATTCCCGATCACACCTTCTTTCTTGGGTGTGGATTTGGTTTTCACCTATATCCATACAGAACAGATCGATTTTGCGGTCATTCTTGCGATGGGCTACATTTTATTAGGCCTTTCGGTGGTAAGGATGTATTCCCGTATCTTCCTTGGGCCTCATGTCAAAACTTATCATGAAATTCCAAATAGATCGTCGTAACAAACTGTGTCTTTTATAACAACATAACAGGAGATGTAGATGGACTCATCACAACACGTAGTTCCAAAGGATGGATTAGCTGGATTAAAAGAGAATTTTAAACATGATTTCATGGCTGGTTTTTTTGTTTTCCTGCTGGCATTACCGCTTAGTTTAGGAATTGCTAAAGCAGGAGAATTTCCGCCTGCAATGGGCGTGCTGACTGCCATGATAGGTGGCCTGCTGGTTGCTTTCTTTGCTGGTTCTGCTCTAACCATTAAGGGACCTGCAGCCGGGCTGATTACCATTGTTGCTGGATGTGTATTGGCGTTTGGTGGTGGAATAGAAGGCTGGCGTATGGCATTGGGCGTGATGGTCGTTGCCGGAGTTCTTCAGGTTGTTATAGGCTTTCTGAAAGCGGGGTCATTGAGTGATTTCTTTCCACACTCGGCTGTCCATGGAATGTTGGCTGCGATCGGGCTGATCATTATTTCCAAGCAAGCGCATATCATGCTGGGTATTGATCCGGCAGATTTGAAGGGTATGAATCCTGTTGCTCTCTATGCTGCGTTGCCAAATTCAGTTATGAACGCTAACTGGCCTATCGCGGTGGTTGGATTAATCAGCCTTGCGCTTATGTTAATTATGCCAAAAATAAAGAATCCGATAGCCAAAAAAATTCCGGCACCAATGCTCGTATTGTTAATAGCAATACCCGCAACGATATTTTTTGATTACAAGACAACGCAAGGGGCGCATGCGCTTGTTCAGATTGGTGATTTCTGGGAAGTACTTGGCTTCAATGCGGATTTCTCAGGTATTGGTACCGTTATTTTCTGGAAATATGTTTTGATGTTCTTGATTATTGGAAGTCTTGAGTCCTGCCTGACAGTCAAGGCGATTGATAATATGGATCCATGGAAACGGCAATCTCATTTCAACAAGGATCTGATTGCAGTAGGCGCAGGCAACACACTTGCTGCTGTACTGGGCGGTTCTCCAGCCATATCGGAGGTTGCTCGTAGCTCTGCTAACATCGGTTTTGGTGCGAGAACACGCTGGGCAAATTTCTTCCATGGCTTCTTCCTGTTTATATCGATGTTACTATTGATTCCAGTCATTGAGATGATTCCAAATGCGGCATTGGCTGCGATGCTGGTATTTGTCGGCTGGCGCCTCGCACATCCGCATGAATTCTTTAAAACCTATAAAATTGGTAGCGAGCAACTGACAATCTTTGTAATCACCATTGGCGTGACAGTTGCGACTGATCTGCTTATGGGCGTCGCTTCCGGTATTCTTGTCAAATTTCTCTTTCATATTATCAATGGCGCAAAATTGAGCAATCTTTTTTCAGCCAGATATGAGCTAAAGAACGAGGAAGGCAAATATTTCCTAACAATTCGTGATTCAGCGATATTCTCTAATTTGATAGGCTTTAAAAAAGTATTTAATCAGTTTGAACCTGGCAAGGAAGTCGTGATCGATTTTCAGAATGCAAATCTGGTTGACCATACCTTTATGGAGTTTCTAGATCATTTTGAAGATGAATATACGCGCGGTGGTGGTGTTGTCGATGTCAGAGGCTTTGAACGATTTGAGCCATTCTCCAGTCATCCGCTGTCGGGTAGAAAAGTACGAAAAGATTAAATTGAGTCACTGCATTTAATCAAACTTGAAGGGCGCTATTTCTGGCGCCCTTTTTCATTAACGCATTAACGTGCTGCCTTAGCTTACGTTTCTTTTTTAATTTAGATTGTAATTTATTCAATGTCTCAACTCGGTACATAAGTGCCGCTTCGCTTTGCTTTTACACGCCAGTTACGGCGAATGTTAGGGATTATGTTATGAGCCAGGCATCAAGGATTAGCTTAACTTTACGCAGTCGTGTCAGGTTTTATCTGAACCGAATCCGTGAGCACTTGTGGGTTAAACCGCTCGTTATTTGTCTCCTGTCAATTATCGTCGCATTTTTAGCAGCCCTGGCAGATCGTTTCGATTTCGGCCAATCCGTTCCCGATATTAGTGCAAAATCCATAGAAACCTTGCTCTCCATCGTATCTACAAGCATGCTCGTCATAGCCGTTTTCGCAGTGGGTGCAATGTTGTCAGCGTATGCATCCGCGAGCAGTGCTGCGACCCCGCGTTCATTCTTTCTCGTTATTGCCGATGATGTCTCGCAGAATTCGTTATCAGTATTTATTGGTGCTTTTATTTTTAGCATCATAGGCTTGGTTGCGCTGCTCAATGGTATTTACGATAAACCCGGCCGATTTGTTCTTTTCCTAATCACAATGATCGTGTTCGCGATGGTGATTTTTACCTTTGTGCGGTGGGTGGACCGGATTGCAAGACTAGGTAGACTAGGAACGACGGTTGATAAGGTTGAAGCAGCCGCGCGTGATGCACTGACGATTCGTGCTCGGTTTCCTACGTTTGGAGCTGCAAAGGAGGTGAAAACGGATGGTCAAGGCGTGGCTGTTTATTCGAAGGAAGTTGGTTATGTACAGCGTATTGATGTTGCAAGACTGCAAATTCTCGCGGAACAATTTGAGGGAAATATCGTTGTGTGTGCTCTTCCAGGTACTTTTTCTGCTCCAGATCAACCACTTGCATATGTTGAAGCGCCTAATTTTTCCGAAGCAGAAACTGTTCTTGACGATATCGGCGGGGCCTTCATGATCGGGGGTGAAAGAACATTTGATGAAGATCCCCGCTTTGGTCTGGTCGTACTTTCAGAAATAGCAAGTCGCGCCTTGTCGCCAGCTGTCAATGATCCGGGAACTGCCATTGATGTCATTGGTACTTTGGTAAGGCTTTTCGTCCTCTGGACAAGGTCGTATGACGCAGCAGGTGAGCATTCGGTCGAGTTTGATCGCGTTGCAATACCTGAAATTTCGCTGGACGACATGTTTGATGATGCTTTTAATGCGATTTCTCGAGATGGTGCATCTGCACTGGAGGTGGCGATTCGACTGCAAAAAGCTTTCCATTCTCTGGTGTCGCTTGAGCATAAACAAATGAGGCAGGCTGCAATTGCGCATGCGAGGCTTGCACTTCGATATGCCGAGTTGGCATTGAAGCTACCTGAGGAAATTGAAGCTGTCCGGAGAGTGGCAGAGCATACTATTCAGATGGAAACAGATGATGATAAACAAGGTGCTCCATTTGATTGATTGTCAGCACATATTTTTCGTACGACAGATGGCTTTGATTTTTTCTTCCATATTGGATTGCATCCCCGCGGTACGGCCCTCCTCAAAAGCAATATCTGGCGTTATTCCTTTACTCAGGCGGTAAGCCGCCCACATCGCACCAGCGCGATTGCCTGAGGCGCAGTGAAGTAACACTGGTATGGCAGCTTGCTCAATCACGCTGGTAAAAGCGGCCAGTTGTTCGTCGTTTATGCCAGCGCTGGTCACCGGGATATTGATATAACGCATACCGGCTGTTTCAACCGCTTGTTTCTCTGCCAGGGTGCCTTCAGCCTCGGTGCGTAGATCAATAATCATTTTGAAGCCTTGTTCAGCAAGCTCCTCAACCCCTCCTTGGTCCAATTTGCCTCCAGTCGCGACTTGTGTAGTGGCACGATTGTAATTGGTCACTGCTTTAATCTGATTGCCAAAAGGTGCCTGCTTAGTGGCATAGATAATACTGGTATGCGATATCAGCAACCAAACAATGATGTAAAGTGTCGTATTCTTCATGACTTCGTATAATGGTTTAGAGTAGATACCTGTTTAAGGTAGCACATACCGAAAGGCAAATTAAAGGTGGGAGGGAAAAATTGGAAACTTCCGAACGTAATTCAGAGATTGCTTGGCACAGTCAATCAGAAAACGACGTCATAGCTATTCTTCAATCCAGCCAGAATGGTCTTTCTCAGGCCGAAGCAGAGCAGCGGCTTAAACAGTATGGACCTAACCGGCTGAAACCGCCCCAACAACGCAGTGCTTGGGTGCGATTCCTGCTGCAATTTCATAATGTGCTGATTTATGTGTTATTAATTTCTGCGGTAATTACTGGCTTGCTGGGTCACTGGATTGATACGGCGGTGATCATGGGAGTGGTCGTGATTAATGCACTGATCGGTTTTATCCAGGAAGGTAAAGCGGAAAAAGCATTGAACGCCATACGGCGTATGCTTTCGCTGGATGCCATTGTTGTGCGTGATGGTAAACGCCTGCAAATCCCGGCAGAAGAATTGGTGCCGGGCGATATTGTGTTGCTGCAATCCGGGCATAAGGTGCCCGCCGATCTGCGTTTGCTCAACGTCAAAAGTTTGCGTATTGAAGAAGCTGCCTTGACTGGAGAATCCGAGGCAGTAGAGAAGAAAATCGAAGCAGTGCCGTCGCAGGTAACCATCGGGGATCGCTTGAGCATGGCCTATTCGAGCACTTTGGTGGTCTATGGCCAGGGAACAGGGGTTGTGGTGGCGACGAGTGATCAGACCGAAATAGGACGCATCAGCACCATGCTCGAATCTGTCGATACCATTGAAACGCCCCTGCTGAGACAGGTAGCAACATTTGGTCATTGGTTGACCTGGGCGATCATCGCTTTGTCTGTGTGCATGCTGTTATATGGTTTGCTGCTTGGTGATTATAGTCTGGATGAGATGTTTCTGGCCGCTGTCAGCATTGCTGTCGCGGCTATCCCGGAAGGGCTGCCAGCCATCATGACCATCACCCTGGCTTTGGGTGTGCAAATGATGGCCAGACGGCATGCCATTATCCGCCGTTTGCCAGCAGTGGAAACCCTGGGTGCGGTTACGGTAATTTGCACTGACAAAACAGGGACATTGACGCGTAACGAGATGACTGTGCAGCGCGTCATCATGGCGGATTACCAACTGGAAGTAAGTGGCGTAGGCTATGCACCCGTTGGCGGATTCAGTTTGCAAGACAATGAGTTTCTCATGAATGAGCATGCAGAGATACTTGATCTTTTTCGCGCCGGATTGTTATGTAATGATGCGCAATTACGTGAGCATGCGGATAACTGGACAATCGAGGGAGACCCTACTGAAGGTGCATTGATTACGCTCGCCTTGAAAGCAGGACTAGATCCGCAGTTGGAACAGGAATCACTGCCGCGCACCGATGCCATTCCGTTTGAATCCGAACATCGCTTCATGGCGACTTTACATCATGATCACACCGGTAATGGCTATATTTATCTTAAAGGAGCACCTGAGGAAGTATTGGCTATTTGCGTTAGTGAGCGCAGTATAGGTACCGACCGTCCTCTGGATAACAGTTACTGGCAGGCGAAAATGCAGGAAGCGGCTGCTTCGGGACAGCGGATACTTGCCATTGCGGTCAAGGCTGCTGAAGGCGGTCAGACAACGTTGAATTTCAATCATGTTCGTACCAATTTTACCTTGCTGGGTTTAGTCGGCATCATCGATCCACCCAAGGAAGAAGCGATCGAAGCGGTACAACGCTGCCGATCTGCTGGTATACGCGTCAAAATGATTACCGGTGATCATATTGCCACAGCGCGTGCGATTGGCAAGCAACTCGGCATCGGTGATGGTCAGACGGCGCTGAGCGGAATTGATCTGGATCGAATGGATGACGCGCAATTGCGCAAGGAAGTTACACAAACGGATATATTTGCCCGCGCCAGCCCGGAGCACAAACTGCGATTGGTGCAAGCGTTGCAGGCCAATGATGAAGTCGTCGCCATGACCGGCGATGGGGTGAATGATGCGCCTGCGCTGAAACGCGCGGATATCGGTGTAGCCATGGGTAAGAAGGGCACTGAAGTAGCCAAGGAAGCCGCTAAAATGGTGATTACGGATGATAATTTTGTTTCGATTGCGCATGCAGTGGAAGAAGGCCGCACGGTTTACGATAACATCAGAAAAACGATTATTTATATCATGCCAACCAGTGTGGCTGAAGCTGGCATGCTGGTTATCGCCATTCTGCTGGGCATAACGCTGCCAATTTCCCCCGTGCAGATTTTGTGGATCAATATGGTGACTGCGGTCACGCTTTCAATATCACTTGCATTCGAGAAGGCAGAGCCAGGCATCATGCAGCGGCCGCCGCGCGATCCAGGTGAGCCCATCCTGTCAAGATTCATGTTGTGGCGCATTGCGTTTGTATCACTGCTGCTTACCAGCGGTGCGCTTGGGTTGTTTTTATGGCAGCAGGCACAGGGCGGCAGCATTGAAACTTGCCGGACGATCGCAGTCAATGCGCTGGTGATGGGGGAAATCTGGTATTTATTCAACTGCCGCTATCTGCTGTCACCTGCATTGTCCTGCAAAGGATTACTGGGGAGTTCTTATGTGCTGCTTGCTGTGAGCATCCTGGTAGTGATTCAGCTTTTATTTACTTATAGCCCGTTGATGCAGCAATTGTTTGGCACGGCTGCAATTGATACGACGGCCTGGATTAAAATAATATTGTTTGGTGTAGTCATTTTTCTAGCGGTTGAAATTGAGAAGTATCTGATTGCACGTTATCAGCTTGCCCGCTTGTGATATTTTGCCCGAAGTGGTGATAGTGACACGCTGATGGCTAAAACGCGATACATCATTTTGTAAAAAAAGTTGTTTATATTTATTACTATGCGCCGGTGTGAATACATTGGCTATGACACAATGAAACAAAGCAACTGTTATCACTTCCGGCACGCTGATTAAATGACGCAGGTTTTTGGGCCAAACAGACAATTAGTATTCTCCTTGGAAAATTATTCATTTCAACAAAATGGGACACCGCTAGCTGTTCCCTCACCTCAAAAAGCATTGATCATTTTCAATCCGATCTCTAGCGCGGGAAATACGGAAACAACAGCCGATGAGCTGGGAAAATCTCTGGCTGATCATGGCATTGTTGTGGAAGTCTGCAAATCCGAGAAAAAAATGAAATCGTATATGCGTATCGCGGATGATATTGCTGCTTGTGATCTGGTAGTGGTGGTCGGGGGTGATGGAACAGTTAGAAAACTGCTTCCTTTGCTTGGCAGGACGGGTACGCCCGTTTATGTGGTTCCCGGTGGAAATGAATCGTTATTTGCACATTTGTATGGAATGAGTGCGAATGCAGAGGATTTGCTCCAGGCGATAGCCTGCGGAAAATACCTGGAGCAATTTTATGGCCTGATCAGCGGTCACGGCATTCACGGAGAGAAACCTTTTTTCATTATGGCCTCGATGGGATTTGATTCACTGACAGTCAAGCGGATTGGCAAACGGAAAGGTCCGATCAGTGACTCGACTTATGTATGGTGCGGGTTAAGCGCCTTGGTTTCTTTATTTCATCCTACCGTGTCGGTTTCCGTTGATGAACAAACGGTTATTGACCATGCATCAGGTTATCTCATTGTGGCTAACAGTTCGGCTTATGCCAGAAATTTACAGCTTGTTCCTGCTGCCAGTCCATCGGTCGATGAGTTAGTCATCGGTTTCTTGCCTGGGGCGCGGCGCCAGCATGAGGTCATCAAAACAGTAAGGATGCTGCAGCACAAACCAGCAGATCTTCCCTTGCAATATTTTGCAGGCAGGAACATATCGCTCACATTACATGAACCATCCTATCCGTTGCAGGTAGACGGTGACTACTTCCGTAACCGCGATATCGAAGCGGGAAGCACCATAAAATTCAGTATCAGTCCGAAACCGGTTCGGGTATTGATCCAACCACATCCAGCGGATTCACGCGTTAAAACGCTAAAGGCTGAATAAATCAAAGGAATTGAGCTGTTCTTGATATTAGCCGTAGATGTTCAATACGATAACTGCAATGGTGCGGTTGCAGGACTCGCCTTCAAAAACTGGGCTGATGCCAAGCCAGACAATATTTATCTCAGCAAAATCGAGAATGCCGGTGACTATATTCCGGGGCAGTTTTATAAGCGGGAGCTCCCGTGCATTCTCAAACTGTTGAGTGAACATCATTTGCAGCCAGCATGCATTGTGGTTGACGGTTACGTTTTTTTAGATGGCAGTTCAAAACCCGGCCTGGGCAAGCATCTGTATGATGTCTTGCATGGCAAAGTGAAGGTGATTGGTGTGGCAAAGAAGCCATTCGCCGGCATTAGCCAAGCATATGCAATCACTAGAGGGCGCAGCAACAGACCGCTTTATATCACATGCGCGGGTGAAGCGCTTTCTGCGGCAAAACTGTCTATTCTATCCATGCATGGCGTGAATAGAATGCCCACCCTATTAAGAAAAGTAGACCAATTGTGCCGGTTAAATGTATTAACCTAGGCAGAATGTATGAAGAAATTGTAGCAGTGGACGTACGGGACACTTTTTTTACCTTAACCACTGCTGCCTGATTTCCAGTAACAGCTCACCCAATTGTCTGGCGCGGACAGGTTTATGGGCATGATGATGTTGCTCAAAGTGAATCAGACCATCATCGCGGTACAGGAAACGAATGCCAGCGTCCTCCACGTCATGACGCAGTTTTTCCAATGCTGCATCGGCAGGGGCGGCGGATGGACCGGAGGATGCCGTGAGTAAACAAATCACTGCCTGCACTGCAGGCAAGTCCAGGCGTTTGGTGTGTGAAGCAATCACAGCCAACGCTTTCCACAACGGCGCATGTCGCTTGGAATGATGTAGGTGGTGGGGTAGGTCGAGTGTGCCGCGCAGCAAGGCGGCGATACGATTCAACCATGAAGCGGGTAGTGATCGTGTTTCGAACGCTTGCATGGGTTCATGCGCGAGATGCACGCCCGCTTCGTTACCACGCTGAATTTCCGCCAGCACCACCAGCGCTAGTCCCTGCGCCAGATTGCAGCCAGCTAATACATCGTTCAAGCGTATATCAGCAATGACATACAAATCGATGAACAAATCAACCAGTGGTGGAGTGATTGACCACAGCGCTTGCGCCAGCGGTGTTACCGGTTGTGCGCCACGCAGAGCACGCCAATGTGCTTCACAAAGATCAACCAGTGCGGTTTGCAGAGCGCAGCAGCGCGACACGGATAATCGCTTGACCAGTTCGCGAGCTTCTGTTTCGATGAATACAAGGCTTGTCATGTTATGGTAAAAGAGAGTGCATGATTACTTGTGCTGTCTGCTGAGTTTGATTTGCTGTTCATATGTCCGGCAAACATGGATTAAGCCATGAACCAGTGCCAGAACTGATACACAGCAGTCCCAGCAAAAGTCCCCAATGCATAACCAAAAACGCCTATTAACACACCAGGGGTGATCAGCTCGCGCCATCCTTTGGCGGCAGCTAATGCAGGCGCAGTCGTTGCACCCAGTACTGCCGCATTTGAAGCCGTGATCAGTTCTGGCAATGAGAAGCCAAGCAGCTTGCCGAAACCGAAAGTCACCAGCGCGTGAACGGTCAATAGAATAGCGACCAGCAAAATCAGCAGCGGGGCAATTTGGATCATCGCCAGCACATTAGCGCCTGCAGCAATGGTGGCGAAGAACACAAATGACAAGAGTATGCCCAGCTCAAAACTGCCATGCAGCCGTGCCATTTGCCTGGGGAACAAGGTCGCGGAGATCGTCACCAGCAGCGTAATCAAAGCATAGCGCCAATTCGAGATGTCAAGCCAGGCAGTCAGTGCATCCGCAATTGCTACGGTCAGCAGGGCAAGTATCACTGACAGTGCCAATGTCAACGGCGTAGCATGCCTCGCTGCGGCAGCATGATGTGCTGCATCGTGCGTGCGGGCAGGGTAGCGCTTTACAAGCCAGTTCCAGCCAGGCAGCGTTGCCAGCATGACAAGGTACAATGCGCTGAACAGGTTGTCGGTGGCCGTGGCCGCCGAGAAAAACGAAGCATCTTCACGCAATCCAGTGATTTCCCCCAGAGCAGCGTAATTTACCGAGCCGCCGATATAAGTCGAGGTAAACAGCCCGGCAACTGCGGGTTCGCGCAAAGGTGGCTCGATCGTTGCCGCTATCCCCAGGGTAGACAGATCGAGCAACAATACAGCCACGATCGCACCGCTTAGAGTGCCAGCGCTTGCCAGCAGAAACGCCATCGTCATGCGAGTGGTTTCAAAAAAGATCCGCCGGAGATCAGCCTGATAGAGAAACAGCGGAATCAGGACAGGAACAAAATATTCGAGGACGAAATCATAGGCAGGCGCAGCATGTGGAATGATATTAAGGTTCGCTGCAATGATGGCGCCGAGAATAGCGATGACGGCGCCTGTAAGCTGCGCGCCGGTACGGGTTTTCTCCGCAAGTATGCCCAATGTGGCGAGCGCGAACAGCACCGCCATGAGCGCAAAGTGATTATCGGCAGGAATCAAGGAAATAAGCGTGCTTCCATCCTGAGAACGTTAGAAATATTCCGCTTAATTATGCGTATCGGGCGAGATTAAAGCATCCTTAATTTGGCTGAATGGTTTGTTCTGAAAAAAGTTCTGAATATTTTCTGCCACCTGGTCAAGCACGCGCTGTCTGGATTCCCTGCTGGCCCAGGCAATATGCGGGGTGACAATCAGATTTGGCTGCGGGTAGGTTAATAAGATGTTGCCATCGACAGGGGGTTCCTTTAGCAAGACATCAGTGGCTGCGCCGGCAATACGTCCAGAAGAAAGGCTATGCAGCAAATCCGCTTCATTCACCAGTCCACCACGCGCGGTGTTAATCAGATAGGCCGTCGGTTTCATCAATGCGAACTCTCTTTGGCTGATCAGATTACGGGTGTCCTCCGACAACGGGCAATGCAAGGTGATGAAATCCGCCTGCCGCATGACTTCGTCAAATGTGCTCCGCCCCGGGCGGGCGGGCATGCCCTTATGCTCGGCGATCAGCAATTGCATGCCAAACGCTTTAGCGATATCAGCGACTGCTTTACCCAGTTCACCGTAGCCGATGATGCCGAGCGTCTTGCCCGATAACTCGGTGATACCGAACTCAAGAGGACAAAAATAAGTGCTTTTCTGCCAGCCGCCATTTTTCACCAGTTGCTGATATTCCACAAAACGGCGTGAAAGATTGAGCATGAGCATAAAAACATGCTGTACCACAGAATTTGTGGCGTAGCCTCGTACATTGCAAACGGGGATATTGCGCTCAGCCGCTGCCGCAAGATCGACATTGTTATAACCAGTGGCAGCAATGCAAATCAATTTCAGGTGACTTGCAGAAAGCAGCACTGTGCGGTCAAGCAGCATTTTATTGCTGACAATCACCTCGGCCTCTTTAATTCTTTCCACGACTTGTTCTGGCGTGGTGTCATTATAAAAATGCCAGGGTGAGATCGCCCGTTCCAGTGTCGAACGGTCCATATCGCCACGCGTGACGGAACCAAAATCAAGAAAAACTGCGCGCATACCATTGCCTCTAGTGAATATAGAAATCATTCATGCTTTGACTGAAATGTATTGAAAGCATGATGTATTGTCAAATATGTGAGTGAATTATCATGGCGGTTAGTCCTTACGTGTTTGCACGTATTTACTCATATCGTAGTGCATGCTATTCCTTAGCAAACCTGGGAAGCGGGCGTATGAAAAGATTCGATGGTAAAGGTTGAGTTTATAGTGATGATTCAAATAGTCATAATTGGACGATATTCTGATGCATATATCCAGAACAACTAAACGCAGAGTCAAAAAGATCGGCTTACCTGCCGAAACCTTGCTGTACACCGGGGAGCGGATAAAAGACGGCATCAGCATTAAGCTCACCGCTTACGATGAACACAATTTCGAAGAGCATACACTAAAGCGGGTGGATGAATGCTTGCCTTATAAACTTAAACCCACCATCACCTGGATCAATATAAATGGCGTGCATGATCCTGTCATGCTGGAGAAATTAGGTGAAAGCTTTGGTATTCACCGCCTCGTTATTGAGGATTTGATGAGCATCGTGCAGCGGCCAAAATGTGAAGATTTTGGCGATTATTTATTTGTTGTGCTCAAAATGCTTTCCTATGACGAGAAGGAAAACAAAATTGTACCGGAGCAAATCAGTCTTATTCTGGGAGAAAAATTCCTGTTGTCCTTCCAGGAAGATGTCAAGCAAGATGTTTTCCATTTAATCCGTAGTCACCTCCGCAGCGGTAAAGGAAAAATCAGGAAGATGGGGGCTGATTATCTAGCGTATGCACTGCTGGATGCTTTGGTGGATAACTATTTCATCATTCTTGAGAAATTGGGTGACCAGATAGATTTGCTGGAGGAAGAGTTGATGACCCGCCCTGGCAAGACTGCCATGGGACAGCTTTATCAGTTGAAACGTGAACACTTGTTTCTGCATAAAGCAGTGTGGCCATTGCGTGAAGTCATCTCATCCCTGGTGCGGCGGGAATCGCCTTTGATCCATGAGTCGACCACTCCCTATTTACGCGATGTATACGATCATGTCGCGCAAGCCATTGACAGTGTCGAGATTTACCGGGATATGCTCACGACCATGCTGGACCTGTATCTCTCCAGCGTCAGTAATCGCACAAACGAAATTATGAAAGTGCTGACAATCATTGCCACCATTTTTATGCCATTAACTTTTCTTGCCGGCGTATACGGCATGAATTTCAGGCATATGCCTGAACTCGAATGGGAATACGGCTATCCGCTGATATGGACAGTCATGATCGCGCTAGGCGTGACCATGGGTGTCTATGTCAGAAAAAAGAAGTGGATATAGCGTTGCGCCTTGCTTCACTTGCATGTCATTACCGCATTACCGGGCGGCATTGTGAGTACAGCAGGGCAGATGACGCGCTGCTTATCCACTTACTGCGGCGAGATATGTTGCGCAAGTTGAATATTCTTCTTGGTGGTGAAATAGGCAATTTCGCTTGCGATGTCTTTACCGAGCAGTATTTTTAGCTTGATATCAGCACGTAATTCATTGTTCTCAATTATTTTCACCTGACCTGGCATGATCTGGCTGATTTGTTCAGCGAACGTATAAGCGCCTGGGTGGTAATGTATTTCAGTTTGCGCTTGCTGGAATGTTTGATGATTGGTCAGGCGTGCGTTGTCAAAGCCGAATTGCTTCAGAAAAGTCGCGATGTTTCTGGCCATGCCGGTCACGCCATTGCCATTGGAGATTTCAATGCGCTTATTTTCTGCTACAGATGCTGTTTTCTCAGGAGCTGGCTTTTCTGAATGAGCATGCGCGATAGAGGTCGGGCGGGGAGAGGAGACAGCAGGTGCCGCGGCAAGTGGCGCTGTCACGGGTGTTGCCGCCGGCGTTATTTTGGGTTTTTCATGATTGACCCTGAATTCATAAACGTTAGGCGCAATCTGCACGAGTTGCTGGCGGGCATTCGGTTGAACGGGCAATGCCTGTGCAACTGCGGCGGTATATGCTTCAGATTTCTCCTTGGTAGCAGCAGAGGTGACTGCGGCAGCCGCAGCAGTTGAAGAATCCGCGATCTGCCCGGTGATGCCCATTTGTTTATGGGCGGTTGCCAGATTGCGGCGCGCTTTATGATTGTGGGGATCAAAACGGAGCGCTTCCTGGAATGCCACTGCTGCTTCGCTATGCTGTCCCTGTAGCAGATGGGCATAGCCGAGATTGTTATACAGATAGGTCGCTGCCGGTGTAATTTCGATTGCTTTCTGAAAATGCTGCAACGCTAATTGATGCTGCCTCTGCGTGGAATAGATCACGCCCAGGCCATTGTGCGCTTCCACATGATCAGGATTCACGGCAAGCACTTTCTGATAAAGCGCGATCGCTTTTGCATGGCTGGTTTTCCAGTGGTGGTAGCGTGCCAGATGATACAGATTCTGCGCGCTGGTATTTGCATGTTGTACATGCATCACTGGTTTGACGTGCAGCGCCGAGTATTCTTTGCTTGAATAAAGGGACGAGCAGCCAGTCAGAGCAGAGAGACAGCCCAAGGTCCATATGAGTTTTTGTCTGTTCATGCGCATGGCTTATTCTCCTGTGGTTTCTGTCTGGTTACGAATAGCGGTCAGATTGGCGCGTGCGTGCAGGTTTTCGGGATCGAGCCGCAATGCTTGTTCGAATGCACTGATGGCCTCAGGCTTCCGTCCCAGCAATAAATAGGTATAACCCAGATTATTATGTAAATGAGATGCCAGCGGCGCTAATGCGACTGCTTGCTGCAAGTGCTGTAATGCCGGATCAAAATTCCCCTGAATGGAGTAAATGACGCCCAGTCCATTGTGCGCTTCGGCATAGTTGGGATCGATTGCCAGCATGTTTTCGTAGGTGGTAATGGCTTCTGCGAATTGCGCTTCATCCTGATATTTGCGCGCCAGCCGGTACATTTTTTCAAGATCGCGGGCGATCTGCTGGTTGTCTTTTCCGCTGACGCTGGTTGATTCTAGCGAGCTTTTTCCTGGCTGGGCGGCGCATCCTGCCAGCAGCAACAGGCTGGCCAGTAGCCACGATAGCTGTGTTAAATTGAACATGACATAGTCTCCGTTATTGGCCTGCCAGTGCAGGCAGCAGGCTGCGATACATACTGATTAAGGCTGGTCCTAATACCACGACCATCAATGAAGGAAAAATGAAAAAAATAAGCGGGAAAAGCAGCTTCAGCGCGATTTTGGCTGCTGCTTCCTCCGCACGCAGGCGGCGCTTGGTGCGCAGGGTATCCGAGTACACGCGCAACGAGGCGGCGGTGCTGGTGCCAAAGCGGTCAGCCTGCACCAGCATGGCGACCAGCGCTTCCACTTCCTCGACACCGGTGCGCAAAGCGAGATTACGCAATGCTTTTTCCCGTGATGCGCCCGCGCGTAACTCCAACCCCACCAGATAAATTTCTTCGGCCAGAATCTTGCTGCCAAGCTGGATTTCTTCTCCCACCTTAGCCAGCGCCGCATCCAGGCCGAGACCGGCTTCGACGCACACAGTCATCAGGTCGATCGCATCGGGAAAGCTCTCGAACAGCTCGCGCTGGCGCACGGCAATCTGGCGCGCCAGCACCACATTGGGTAAGTAGTAACCAATTGCTGCCAGCAGCAGCAGTACCAAAATGGCCGCATTGGTGCTCAGCTCCAGCCGGCCAATACCAGCTGACAATAGGAAGATTGCCGGGAACACCAGCGTCAGCAATGTCTTGGCAGCAAAAAAGATCGTTGGCGCCGAACTGGAGCGGTAGCCCGCATGTAAAAAGCGAGTCCGTAATGCAGATTTTTCCCAATCCTTGTCGGGCAGGGAAAGCTTCGCCAATGGCTGCGATATCTTGACCACTGCTTCTTTCCATTCATTCTCTGTTTTATCGCCATTATTCAGCACGTTATCCTGGGCAACGATCTTCTTCAGACGCGTTTTGGTGGCGCGAGGCGCGAATACGAGCATGATTGCGTACGTAACGCCTGCCACCGCCAGAAAAATCATGATCAAAAAAGCAGTTTGTACAGAAATCATCGTTTGATTGCCTCTAGAACGGATAGAAATGAGAAGGGAGTGAATACATGGCCATTTTTTATTGACCTATAACATCATTTAGACGCGAATCTTGATAATGCGCGACATGGCAAAAATGCCGGTAACCATCATGCCCAGAGCAATTGCAATGATGACCGGCCCCACTGGATCAGTCCACAAGATGCTCATGAAGCCTGGGTTGATCGTGTTGAGCAATAATGCCATTGCGAAAGGCAGACAGGAAAGAATCCAGGCGGATAGCCGTCCCTCCGCTGACAGTACGCGAACTCTGCCTAACAAGGTCAGTCTGGCGCGAATCAGGCTGCTGATTTTGTCGAGCAATTCCGCCAGGTTACCGCCGCTTTCGCGCTGGATCAGCACTGCAATGACAAAGTAGCGCAAATCGGTAATCGGCACGCGCGCCGCAAGATTCATCAGCGCCTGCTGCATGGGAACACCAAAATTGACTTCATCGAATACCAGGCGAAATTCACTGGCAGAAGGTTCCACGCCTTCAGTTGACGCCATTTGCAATGCGCCCGGGAAAGCATGCCCCGCTTTCAAGGCGCGCGACATCAGATCAATGGTTTCCGGCAATTGTTGCTCGATGATTTTCAGGCGCTTGTTTTTTGCCCTGACCACAAAAAAATAAGGAATCAGGCCGCCGCCAACAGCACATAGCAACAGAACAGGGAATGACCAGTTCAGCAATACGGCAAAGGCCATGGCGCCGATTGCGGTCATGGCGCTATAGCTCAGGAATTGCGCAACCATCAACTGCATGCCCGACTGCAGCAATAACTGGTCGAGACCGCGCATGCGCGGAAATTGCTGCAGCAGTTTTTGCAGGGGAGGGGACTCGCTCATTAACCGTTGCTTGAGCAGGGGGGCATTGGCAGCATCGCTCCAGCCTGCGGAAACTTGCAGCAAGCGTTTCTTGAGACGCTTTGCCGCCGGTCCCTGGCTGGAGCGCCAAGTCAGGTATCCCCCTTCCAGCAATAACACTACTGCAAGAAATGCAAGCGCGATAAACAGGTAATAAAGATAATCCATAAGCTTTCCTTATGCTAATTCAACCTCAAAGCCAGTGATCAGTTTCAGTAAATGAAATCATTCATACCGCCTGCTAGGGTCAAACAAATCGTCGCGCAAGGGAACACCGAATACCCGTAAACGCTCGGCAAATTTGGGACGAATGCCCGTCGCGCGGAAATGCCCCTGCACGGTGCCATCTGCTGTGACACCCGATTGTTCGAACGTGTAAATTTCCTGCATGGTGATGACATCGCCTTCCATACCGGTAATTTCCTGGATGCTTAGAATCTTGCGTTTGCCATCCGGCAGGCGCGACACCTGGATCACCGCAGTAATTGCCGAGCTGATCTGCTGGCGGACTGCCTTCGGCGGCAGATTGAGGTTCGCCATGCCGACCATGTTTTCCACGCGGCTCAGTGCATCACGCGGGGTATTGGCATGCACTGTCGCCATCGATCCTTCATGACCAGTATTCATGGCTTGCAGCATATCGATTGCTTCCGCGCCGCGCACCTCGCCGATGATCACCCGGTCGGGGCGCATCCGCAGGCTGTTCCGCACCAGCGAGCGCTGGGATACTTCCCCTTTGCCTTCCACGTTGGGCGGGCGTGTTTCCAGGCGGACCACATGCGGTTGCTGTAACTGCAGCTCGGCGGCATCCTCGATGGTGATAATCCGCTCCGAAGAAGGAATGAAACTGGACATGATATTGAGCAATGTCGTCTTGCCGCTGCCGGTGCCGCCTGAAATCAGGATGCTGCACTTCGCCTTGACCAGTCCGCTGATGATTTCCGCTACTTCGGGCGTCATCGATTTGTAGCGGATCAGATCATCCACTTTGAGCGGAACCACGGCGAAACGCCGGATCGAAAGCAATGAACCATCAAGCGCCAGCGGCGGAATAATCGCGTTGACGCGGGAGCCATCCGGCAGCCGCGCATCCACCATTGGGCTTGATTCATCCACGCGTCGTCCGATCCGCGAAACGATGCGGTCGATGATTTTTCTCAGGTGGGCTTCGTTGGCAAAATGCGTATCGGTGATTTCCAGTTTTCCACGCCGCTCGACATAAACCTGCCGGTGCGTGTTGACCAGAATATCGGAAATAGTGGGATCAGCCAGCAGCGGTTCGAGTGGACCCAGCCCCAGGATTTCATGCTGAACATCCTGGATGATGCGCTGGCGCTCGGTATCATTGATCGGCGTGCGTTCCTCGACCAATAACCGTTCCACCAGACTCTTGATTTCCGACAGCAGCCGCTCCTGCGGCAGGCTTTCCATCACGGCCAGGTCCATCCGCTTGAGCAACCCCTCGTGGATGCGGGATTTCAGGTCATGATAAGCCGTATGCTCATGCAAGGCGCTGCGGTTATTGACTGCCGCAGCGACTGCCGCATTGGATACTGCAGTACTGGTTGCGATGACTCCTTGAAGACGATCTCGTATTGACATGGTGAATGTTCCATAAAAATTGATCAGTGATTTTGCATGGCATGGCCTGTTGCTGCGCTAAAAAGAGAATAGTTTCTTGAGCAACCCGTTGCCGGCACTGCTGCGCGCCAGTTCATGCGCAATTTCCTGGAGTGATTTTGCCACTGCGCTGCGCCGCGCCAGTTTGGTGACGGGTATGCCCTGATTGACTGATTCAGCCACAGCGCTATAGTCATTCGGCACTGCCTTGAATACTTCCAGTTGCAATGTGTTAGCGACATCGGCCAGGGTAATCTCATCCTTTTTGCCAAAGCGGTTTACGATCAAGCGGATTTTGTCAGCAGGATAGCCTAATGAGTTGAAGGTATCGATGACACGCTTCGCATCACGGATAAATGGCAATGTCTGCTGGACGATGGGGAAGATCAGATCAGCCTGATCCAGGCATTGGATTGAAATGGCATCGAACAAGCGTCCGATATCCAGAATGACGAAATCGTAGTGCTTTCTCGCGACCTGCAGCAACGGCTTGATATGCTCCGGCTTGATTTCCGCTGCCTTGTCTGGCTCGTTCGGAGCAGGCAGCACATCGAAATTGTACAGCACCTGAATCGAACTGGACGAGAGAAACGAGCCGTCCAGCCGCTGAATCTGCCGGGTCACATCAGCGATGGAAGTCGTCGGTGCGCCATCATGCACGAACAAAGCGGCATCGCCAAACTGGAGATTGAAATCGAACAGAATGACCCGTTTATTCTCCAGCGAGGCCAGGGCATAGGCGATGTTGCTGGCCAGAAAGGTTGCGCCGCTTCCTCCCTTGCATGGCACGAAAGCCAGCACTTCGCCTTCACGCAGGGGCGCTTTGGCCAGCGCCATCCTTTGCTGGAAACGCTCGACCGCGTCGATCAGCACAGGCTGACTGACCGGCGTGGGAATCACTTCGCGCACGCCTACGCGCATCGCCTCGAGCAGAAATTCCTGCGGTTGCGGCGGGCACAGAATAATGACACCCAAATCAGGAAAGCGCGACGTGATGCGGCTGAGAACCTGCTGCTCACCTGAATTGAGCTGGATACCTTCCAGCAGCAGCAAATCCGGATGCCTTTGCTCCATGACCGCCTGAATTTGCTGAACACCGCCCGTGATCGCGACCAGTTGGGGCGAGACATTGGTGTGAGCAAGATGTTTCTGAATATCATTCAGACATTGCTGATCTTGGGCAATGATTGCGACTTTCACTTGTTAGCTCCTCTGCTTACGGGTACAGATTTTCTTTCCATTGCTAAATCACCAGATATTTTTTTGCTGCTTTGCTATACGGATTGTTTGCATCGTTAACTGTTCGGCCTGGGCCTGTCGAAAGACGATGTTCATTCGAGCAGGCGGTTCGACCAGCTCACCGCGAACGGTAACACTTCGGTCTGAACAACCACTCAATGTTCTGGAAATTGGCTGATTCATCATTATTCAGCGCAATCCGGATTAGCGCTGTCCATGCTCTCGCGCGGCAGCGTCGTGCTGAACGGCGGCATGGTGACATTGAGCGGCACCAGCGGAATGACGGTGGATATCGTTAAACCGGTGATGCTGACGGTGACCGATCTGCAGGTGTCAACGCTGCAGCCACTGGGTAAATAATCAATATTGATATTGTTGTCTCCCAGTACACCGAGCAGAGACTGCATTTTGCTCATGATCGCGCTATCGTCTTTATCGCACACGACTGCCAGGCGTGCACCCAGCCGGGTTGCTTCCGTCGCCGTGTTCCAGTAAAACAGCAACCGGCTCATTTCCATGACGCCAAACAGCAGCGTGAACAACAGCGAGGCGATCAAAGCGAATTCAACAGCCGCTATCCCATGCTGATTGGCACATTGCATATATGATTGCCGGGAAGCTCTCATGATTGCCTCATCGTTGCGCGTATATCACCAAACGTGATTGATTTTTCACCGCCACCCAGGAAGAGAAAAGCGCCTGGATCGAACAGGAAATTAAAGCTGTAGCCGCTAATGCCTACCTCAACCAGGCTGATTGTTGGACTAGATGTTGAATCAGGATCAGTAGTTACATTTGCGTAATGTTTGATAGAAACCAGGTCGGTGGTTAATCCTGACACCAAAGGATCTCCCTCGCACTTAGTATTGCCGTATACCGCGAGGCATTTGGCCTCGCTTTGTGCTTCTGCATAACCCTTTCCCGCTGGGTTCAGTTGCGAAAGGTGCCGTACTGCATCGCGCGTGGTCTTGACCAGCGTATTGTACTGATACAGCGCCTGGCCAAATTCTGCTGCCCCCAGCGCGAGTACCAGCAGCGGAATCGATAGCAACGCGAGCTCTACCGCGACTGCACCGCGCATCGTTTTTTGTAGTTTGAGTTTGCATTGTTGATACATGATCATTACCTCACTAAAACCGGGACTAATGGACCAGCACTGCCAGGGCCGCCAACTACTCCATTCGATGCACAGGGACTGAGCGGGTCGTTTGCCAAGCCGATAAATTCAAGAAGCATCGTGCTATCCTTTATCCCTTTTGCAGTCGGGCAGGCAAAAGCAGGATCTGTGGATTTTGCACCAGAATCAAGAGGATGCAGCATTAATACACATGCCCATTTCGTAATTGTGGCTTCATGACCGCTTCCGCTCCCTTTCCCTTTCCCATTTCCGCTCCCGCTCTCAAATTCATCGCAGTTAACTACCGGTACAATAGCAAGCCTGCGATCCGCACCTTTGCTATGGGTTAATGAATCCGATGGGTCTACAGGAATTTTAAGACCAGTGGAGTCTGATTCGTTTTTCTTATCCTGAAATGGCACATTCTTTTCACGCTGCAGACTAAAATCCCCGCTAGCAAATGCTTTTTCACAGCTCGGCCAAGATTTCGCGGTATAAGCAAACCCTGTCAAATCGGGCTTAGCATTGGATGCATTATATGTACCGTTACCATTACCTTCACTTTTGTATAAACCAAAACGAGTATTCCAAGCATCAAAAGCACCTTGCTTTCTTCCTGGATCACCTACCTTTTGAACCTTTTGGTTGTCAATTGGGGTGCTACACTCCTCTTTACCAGTTAAGATGTCCTTAATATCTTTTGTGCCATTGTCTTGATCATTAGGGAACGGTGCCCATAAAAAATCACCCGTCATCCCTTCTCCTGGGTCAAGCAACGATCCTACCCAATCGCCAGGCTTTTTCTTTTCAAGACTGGATTCACACACTGCCACAGGTAACGGGCAGGAAGAAAAAGTTTGTTGGCTTGGTGAGAGGGTGGCCACCGCAGCCGCAGCAACGGTCTGATCACCAATAGCTACACCTGGCACTAAATTCAGCACCTGGATGAACCAGTTGCCGATTCCGCTTTTGCTGGCTTCACAGCGGGCGTAACGTTGTTCAGTTGCTTTTGTTCCAGTAAAAGCGTCAGCGGTGCCATAGTTTCCTGCCAGGGTGTCGCTGAAGGTGACACTGCTGATTTTAATTTGCTCATTCTGAAAATAGACATTGTGTCGTTCGCCGGTGGCAATACCAGCGGCTTCCGCCAGTTTTAGCTGATTAGTATTGGCGCCTGTCAGCTCGCGCGCTGCGGCCAGTGCGCAGGCGTCTGCGCTGTTTTGCAGCTCGGTCTTGGCGATAAACAGTTTGCCCAGATCGAGCGCCAAGCCGACAAAACCGATCAGCCCGACCAGTGAGAGCGCGACGATCACGGCGACCGCGCCGCTTTGTTTGCGCGGCGTTTGAGCATGACGGCGAGTGAAGGATCGGGTTGGCAAATGATTCATGCGTATTCTCCAGACTTAATTGCCATTGCCGCTCTGGCTGCTGCCGCCCCCGCCGGTTCCGAGATTGAGCACGCCTCTCATTGGTGGCCGTGGATTAATGAACGAATTGCGGTAATTGTCAAAAATGGCATCCCCTGCCTGGCCGTTAATGCCTTTGACCGGTTCGGTATTGAGCGAGGCCTCGGGGTTGATGGTCTGCTGTGCTTTGGCAACGCCGACTGCTTCGCCAAAGCGCGCATCCAGGCGGGGCGTGATCGGTGCGCAGCCAGCCAGAGCGGCTACGATGAGCAGCAGCCATGATTTATTGCCAGTGATTATTGGGTTCATGTCAATCTTCTCCTTATTTCATCTGAAAACCGCCATACTCCATCTGCGGCAAATTCCCTCTGCCAGACTGGGCTGGTTCGGATGCGCTTTCCATTCTGCCATGGAGCAGGAATTCACCGCGGTCAGGCGCGATGAAGGCATCGGTTGGTAACGGATAATCTGGCTCGAGCGGTTTGATCAAGCGCGGTGTGACAATCACCATGAGTTCCGATTTCTTCTTCTCGAAGTTACTGCTGCGGAACAATGCACCCAGTACTGGTACTTCCCCCAACATTGGAAAACGCTTGACCTGCTCCTTGAAGTCATCCTGCAGCAAGCCGCCGATGGCGAGTGACTGGCCATCGCTGAGCTGCACTGTGGTGGAGACACGCCGCGTGGTGAAGGTTGGCACCGCCAGCACCTGACCCAGGCCGGTTGAGGCCACATTGGTGATGCTGACCAGTTGAGACACCTCCGGACTGACTTTCAGGTGGATACGGCCTTCTTCCAGCACAGTGGGGGTAAAGCGCACGCCGATACCGAATTCCTTCGGCAGTAACCTGACCTGATTGGCGCTGGGGATGGGAATCATGATTTCACCGCCTACCAGGAAGCTTGCTTCTTGTCCGCTGATCGCAACGATGTTGGGTTCAGCCAGAACTTTGATCAGTTCGTCGCTTTTCTCGGCATCCATGAGAAAAGCAGTGCCTTCCTGGAAGGTGGCGTTTGAGACTCTGGGTAAACCCAGATTGACATCTGCATTCAAGTTTTTCGCCGTCAAAAAATTGGCAGCGCCGCCGCCAATCACGCCCGCCATCACCTGCGTCCAGGCGCTGCCGGCTTTTTGAGCGGCGCGGGCGAAATCAAAGCCGAGTTTTTCCGCAATAGTGCGGTTGACCTCGGCCACCTTGACTTCCAGCATGACTTGCTGGTTATCGCGCACACGCAGCAGGTTGACGATCTTGACGCTGCCTAGGCCTGCGCCCGCACCGGGCGAATCCTCATCACTTTGCAGCCCTTGCCGCAGAATCTGCATTCCTTGCCCGCCCTGACTACCTGAACCACCCTGACCATTTTGCCCGCCATTTCCCTGGCTGTTTTGCATGCTCATCATCATGCCCAGCACGGAAGTGCGGATATAGGTATCCGCCAGCGCAACTGCGCGATCGACCTTGATGGTGTCCGAGACCGTGCCGGAAAGCACCAGTGAATCGCCCGCAGCCTTGACTTTGATGTCTTTCTCTTCCGGCATGATTTCCAGCAATTTGCTTTGCAATGCTGCGGCATCCATCAGCACGGTCACATCGACCACTCTGGTGTGCCCGCTGCGCGGCCACAGGATGATGTTGGTGGTGCCGATCATCTTGCCGAGGATATACACTTCGCTCGGGTTGATCATGGTGACATCAGCCACGCCCGGATTGCCGACCGATATGCGCGCAATCGGCGAGGGCAGCCTCAGCAAAGTGGATTTACCCAGCGTCACATCCATGCTGGACGCCATCTCCGGCATCTCCGCCGCCGTGAGACTGGCGGGAATGGAGGCGACATTATTTGCCAGCGCTGCTGAAATACTGATTGTCCACACTGCGATCATGCCGAGCAGGATCGTGGTCAAATCAGATGGTTGTTGCGATTTCATTGAATATCCCCTTTATTAATGCGCATTGGTTTTCTCAAGTCCCCGGATAATTTCGACCGATGGCTTCGCTACGCCAGCAGATTTGTAAATAATTTTTTTCTCTTCAGGCTTCGCTTCGACCGTGGCGACTTTGGCGCCGAGCAGATCCTGCGTGCGTACGCCAGCAGTTAAACCGCTTGTTTTATCGATTTGATTGCGCAACACCAGCGAGAGCGTGCCGACGCTGCGCGCCAGATCAAGCCGCTCTGCCTGCTCGGGCGTGACTTCGAGCGTAACGGCATTGACTACTTTGGGCTTGGTTTCATCGCGGCCGAGATCCTGCGCTACCGCCAGCACCAGTATTTGTTCCAGCACGATTTTGGAGACAGGGTTTTTATAGTCTTCCTTGATATTGACCAGAATATCCACCAGATTGCCGGGGAGGGCGAAACCGGCCACGCCGACCACATCATTGACCCGTACGGTAATGGCGCGCTTGCCCTCGGGAATGGCACCTGACAATCCGCCTGCTGTGCCTTCGGGCGCAAGTTTGGCTTCCAGCAGCGGCTCACCGCGATGCAGGTTGACCTTGATCACGCGGCTGGTAAGCGGCTCGATCTCATGGAATGATCCAGCCGGAACACTGCCGCTCGGCCAGTCGATGGTTTTCAGCAGATCCGGTGTGAGCCGCGTACCGACATTGATATCCTGCGCAGCCACCACGATTCTGGAGGCATCAATGTTCACTTGCTGGTTAATCCATTTTCCTGCCACGACCATTGCTGCCACGCCTAACAATAGCGATACTGCGATCATTCCAATCGCGCCTGTATTTCTCATTGATCGTCCTCTTGTTTTTTAATCTGATTATGAATTCTGTATTTCATCATCACGTGATCGCGATGGCCTCCCTAAGCCGACTATATTGAAAATAATGCTATTGTGATGATTGGAACAGAACGGCAAAACGGCCTTAGTTCATCCCCTGATTGACGGTTAAACAGTGAATGGCTATGACATCCGGTTGAGTGTGAGTGGACTGTGGCTAAATATAAGCAGGGGAGTAGCTGTTGCCGATAATTGCTTTACGTTGCATGCTATCCCCACTGCATCTTCACCAGATAGATCAGCGTCCCAGCGGCAATGGCGACGCCATATGGGAGCTTGCCAGCGGATTGATTGATGGTTTCCGTTGTCGGCAGATTGATGCTGCTCGATCCGGCCAGGCGCATGAGCAGCATGAACCTGAAATTATCCATCAGCTTGGATAACTTGCCGCGCACCAATACCACGCCGATCGCCAGCACCCCGCCCGCCAATAGGACATAGGCTGTGATCATCAACATGCTGGCTGGTCCGGCAAATGCGCCGATCATGGCCATCAGTTTGATGTCGCCAGCGCCTAGAGCGCGCAGCAGATAGAGCGGCAGCAGCACAATCAGGCCAACACCTAATCCTGCTAAAGCAGTAAGTATGCCAAGTCCGCCCATGTCGTGCGGCAGTAGACTATTGAGTAGGACGCCGATGACAGCGCCAGGAAAAACCAGCGCATTCGGAATACGAAAATGACGGCTGTCATGCCAGGCGGCAAAGATTAACAATCCTGTCAGAATGGCAATCTGTAATATATGCATGCTTTTTTCCATCAACGCCACCCGGTAGTGACCGGGTGGCGGGTTTAGCTAAATTAACTACTATCTAAATAGAGCCACACCAGTTAATTACTTAGCTGCAGCAGCTTTAGTTTCAATTGTGCCTTGGATTGTAGTGAAGGCATTTTTTATTCCGTTTGAGAGAGGTTCCCATCCAGCTATAATCGCTGCAGCCATCACAGCAACGATCAATGCATATTCCACTGCGCCCATCCCTTGCTCGTCGTTCATAAATTGTTTTACAGATTGAATCAGTTTGTTCATGCTATGTCTCCAGTTACGGTTAAAAAAGCTCTCTTGCAAAAAGTGACTCTGTTTTGTTACGCCACGGATGTCATTGTGACAAATCACGTATGCCGCGCCTATCGGACTGTGGTACATCGTACTTTGGTGCATGGTACTTTGGTACAGTGTGCTAGCGGAACAACGCGATACGCGAATGTATATAACTTGCTGTTGGATTGAAGCCTGGAATAAATCAGTAAAACAGGTTTTATTCTGTCATTTGACTGGATCGCAGGATGTATGCGCTAAAGTGGCAGGGTGGATAAGCCTGCGTCATTCACCTCACCATGCCGGCACAGTGGGAGTAATGTGACATTGCACATCAAACTTTGATCAGACGTAAAGGAAAGTATTGGCTGATGGTCTGGAAATCGCGGTCTTTACATAGCAACGGCAGGCCGTCGCGCAAACAGCGCTGCGCAATGACACAATCAATCGTTGAGCGGATAGTGAAACCTATTCAAGTCCTCTTTCAGCGCCTGTGCCAAACGATCGGCCTCAAGGGAGATATAGCACGGTAGGGTGGATAAGCAACGCGTCATCCACCCAAAAACCAAACAACCATCGGCTAAAACAGGTGGGTTTGGATTATAGACTGAAAACCTGGAAACGTGCCGGTTCAGCCATGCACCTTATTCTGATTCCGGTTTTTAATTATGGCTCAAATGCGGTGGATGGCGCGTTGCTTATCCACCCTACCACGCTAGATTTAGCAGACTCCCGCGAATGGAAATGGTTTTACTGGAATGATCCAATAATTTTCATATCCTATAATAATGGTATATTTTCTATACCATGTTTTTATTCAAATTTGATGAACAGAAAAGCCTGGCTAATTTAGAGAAACACGGGATTGACTTCGTTCAAGCTCAGGAACTCTAGAATGATCCGTACCTTATTGAGATTCCGGCAAAGACGATTGATGAACCAAGGTTTCTGGTTATTGGCCGCATAAAAGGTAAGTACTGGTCGGCAATCATCACTCATCGCAGCAAAAATATTTGGATTATTTCTGTTCGTCGTTCACGTCCAGAGGAGGAGGTTTCATATGAAAGCTAAGAAATTTGACGCAGACTTTGATAGCGGCAAGGATATGACTGCAGTCCTGGACCTTTCACGGGTGCGCAGGCCCCTGCAAAAACAGAGAAGAATCAATGTGGATTTTCCAGACTGGATGATCGAATCTCTGGACCGGGAAGCCAGCCGGCTCGGCGTGACGCGCCAGTCCATCATCAAGATTTGGCTTGCTGAACGGCTTGAGCAAGTAGCCTCTGGCAAATAGATCTACCCAGTATCGCAGGCTGGGTTGAACCGCAGTGAAGTGTATCGTTCGCGATTGATGCGCCTCGCGCTTCGGCACATCCTACAGCTCTGAGCAATGCACCTTATTCTGATTCCAGTTTTGAATCATCATTTGGATTTGGCTCAAATCTCAAATACGGTGGATGACGCGCTGCTTATCCACCTCACCATGCCGGCATAGAGGGAGTGATGTGACATTGCACATCAAACTTTGATCAGACGTAAAGGAAAGTATTGGCTGATAGTCTGGAAATCGCGGTCTTTACATAGCGATGGCAGGTCGTCGCGTAAACAGAGCTGCGCAATGACACAATCGATCGTTGAACGGATAGTGAAACCCTTGGTTCTGCAAGTTCGGTAAATTCTTGCAGCCTCGATGTGATCCTGCCATGTAGGGTCTTGGACATAATCGAAAGCGTTCAGTAAACCGTGAATCCTGGCTGCTTCCGATTCACTGCGCAAACCCGCCAGGATTTCAGTCCAGACCAGGCCGGGGAGAGCGATCGGTTCACCCTCTTCCAGCGCCTGTGCCAAACGATCGGCCTCAAGGGAAGCATAGCCATTAAAAAAATCGATCCAGACCGAGGTATCGACCAGCATTAGTCTGCTTCAATATTTCGAGTAGCGCGTAATTGATCAAGATCTCCATGCCAGGAAATCTGACCGCGTAAGGATAGTAATTCCCGGCGTTTGAGCGTTTTGGCAAATTCGGTGAGAGCTGCCTGGATAGCTGCTTTTTTTGTCGGAAAATTCCCCAGCGTAATCACTTGTTTGAGTAATTCTTCATCCAAATCGATATGTGTTTTCATGGGAATAATTTCTTTCCATCAATGGACATAATTTTATCCAATATATATGTATTTTGCGCAGCGGGGTATTGAAATTATCATCTTGCTTGCAGGGGGTAGCCCATCATCAAGATTTGGCTAGCTGAGCGACTTGAGCAAGTAGCCTCTGGCAAGTAGATCTGCCCAGTATCGCAGGCTGGGTTGAACTGCAGTGAAGCGCATCGTTTGCGATTGATGCGCCTTCTCCCATCATAAGCAGAGAAAGATTTTAGTAGCAGAACTCTAATAAAATGACCTGATAAACAGATAGTTATTAATAACTATTGCTGGACAATTTATGATACATACATAACAAGGGAATGGGCATGGTTCCTATATTTTGTACTAGAGTAATGGTTTCTTTCCAGCCATCAGGAGGAGTGCGGTGCCTACCATCAGCATGTTCTATGACATTTTAGTCATGCTGTTTTATGAGGATAATGATGGTCACCACTTACCATATTTTTAACTTTTCGCTAACTGGGATCTTGTCGCTAATGGTGAGGAGCCTTTTCGAATTGCTCCGCTGCAATAAAGGTAAACGATATGGATAATTTGCTTGATGTGGTGTGCGTAAAGGTTCATGCGGGGTATAAACTGGAGCTTCAATTTGAGAACGGAGAATGCCGTATTTTTGATATGTCTTCTTACATGGATAAAAAACCCTTTAACCGGCTCAAAGATTCACCTTTGTTCAACTGCGCTCGCGTCGAACAGGGTACGGTTATATGGCCGGGCAATATCGACATTGCACCGGAGACACTTTACGATCGCTCTATTCCAATATGGCAGCACGGGTAGATAAGCAGCGCGTCATCCACCCTGGCCACCACGTCATGTGGAGAGGAAGGCTCTGGCTCGGATCGCAAGACCTGGTGAAACCGGCCTCGGTGAAGCAGGAAGTCAGCTTTGTTCCTGTTTAAACAGGAATGAGCAAGTCTGACGGAACGGTGGCAGAAGTAGTCTCGTAAGAGATGCGCCTCGCGCTTCGGCACTCCTGCAGTGCTGAATCCGGCTATGCCGATGTTATTCCATTTCTAAATCAAAACTGACATTGCAGGCTTCACCTTGCCGTATTATTTATACTGTCTGCGGCTCACCTTCGCGTCATTTTTGATTTGGAAATGGAATTAGATCACGTGTCGCTTCTTCGATGATGGCTTCGGATACCCCATGTTTTTTTAACGCTTCGATCAATCGTGCTGTTGACACACTGGAATAGCGTTCCTCATCTTTGCGCAACCCTTCGCTAATGTATGACTTCAGCAATGTTTGGTATCCAGAGAAGCCCTTGAGCGGAGCAATCTTCTTCATGGATTCCACAACATCAACCGGAATACGTATCGTGATGGATGTCATGGGGCGGTCTTTTTGCAGGCGTTTTTTTAAGCGCTCAGAAGTCATAAATAGATTCCTCTTTAGGTTCGGCGCGGCGGGCAGAAATGATGCGAATAAAAGACTCATTAACCTCAATATGAACTACGTAGAGCAGACGTCCGGCCAGATCAAAGCCGATAGCGGCATGACGTGTTTCATCGGAGCGGGAAGCATCCATCAGCACAAACATTGGATCAAAAAAGACTGTCGCTGCCTCCTCAAAGCGAACGCCATGCTTGCGTAGATTTTTATCTGCTTTGCCCGTATTCCATACAGACAGCTCGCCGTTAAATTCGTAATAAGTATTCACAACAGGCATTTTATACTTGTATTGACAGAGTTAATACAAGTATAGCAAAAGCTACAGTATCGCAGGGTGTTGAACGTAGTGAGGCGTATCGTTTGCAATTGTTGCGCCTCGTGTCCCGATATATTGGACATTAACTACTGGCATTGGCCTTCCGCAGGCTCAGGCCGAACGGCTGTATTTATAAATATTTTACTGAAACAGATCACTGGAAATAATCAAGGCTTGGTATAACCCATCCCGAAATCAGGATTAAGTGCGGAGCGGTTAATGCCGTTATCGATAGTGTGCATGAATTTACAAAATCCTGGGGAGTTATTCCATTTCTAAATCAAAACTGACATTGTCGGCTTCACCTTGCCGTATTATTTATACTGTCTGCGGCTCGCCTTCGCGTCATTTTTGATTTGGAAATGGAATTCAGCATTTATTACAGAATGTTAATTTTCCGTGACTTGTAGCGCAAAAAATGCTTTTTTTATAATCAGAATCCTTGTTGCATGAGCTGGTTTCAAACTGATGGAGAAAATGATGGCAAGAAGAAAAAGCAGTATTGTGGAAGATTTGCTTGAAATCACGGCGGCGTTACCCTGGTGGATGGGGGTAGTTCTTGCAATTATCGCCTATGGCGTGCTGCATCAGTATGCTTCACTTGGAATGCCAATCAATGCTGCTTCTGGCCACAGGGGTTACATGGTGGGTGAACAGATGGCCCGGGCTTTTGCTTATTACGGGCAATACATTTTGCCGCTGCTCTTTTTAACGGGTGCAGCAGCCTCATTTCTCAAGCGGCGCAAGCGTAGAAATCTTATTGACACTGTTGGCAGCGGAAAAACTGATGATGCGCTGCGCAACCTCACCTGGAGGGATTTTGAGTTGCTGGTGGGAGAAGCTTTTCGCATGCGTGGATTTTCTGTAACTGAAACTGGCGGGGGTGGGGCTGATGGCGGTATTGATCTTATCCTCAAAAAAGAAGGTAAAATTTTTCTCGTCCAATGCAAACAGTGGCGAACTTACAAGGTGTCAGTCAATGTTGTGCGCGAGCTGCTTGGCGTGATGGCGGCAAAAGGTGCTGCGGGTGGATTCATTGTCACTTCCGGCGTATTTACAGCCGAAGCGCAATCGTTTGCCAGGGGACAGAATATCGAGCTGATCGATTGCAAGGCGCTTGCGGCCATGATCGATCAAGCGCTGGCAAATGACTCTGCTGATGATTCCACTAGCGGAAAGCGCGTTTCTTAAACAGCCTGGTTAATGCGTTGATACTCGGTAGTCGTGTGCCAGGCGGCCTGCAATGGTGATTTTATGGTGAAGCATGTGGCGGGAAGAAGAGAGAGGGCAACAACTTTATTCCGGGCATGTGTCCGATTACCAGAATGCCATGGATTAACTGCCGGATTTTGGTTTGTTCATAAGAGCAATGATTGTGGCAGTTGGAATGAATCCATCGATCTGCTCTGTGACATCAAGCGCTTCTAGTCCATAGAGTAGCCCGCTTGTGCCAAACATGGCAGCGCAAAGCGCACAGCCTACCAGTTCTCCACCAAAAGGAATGACAAAAAGCGTTCGCCCTAATGTTAGATCGAGTAAATCGTAGAGAATGCATACAGCAAGCTTAAGTTCCCACATAGTAGATTCCTGTCAGTTAGCCATTTCTGAAAAATCCATTTTCAGAATTTGGCATCAATATTTTCCTGGAAGGAAGCATAGCATTTTCCGGCGGGAATGCCGGGATAACAGCAATAAGGGAGGCTACACATTTGTAGAAGTGCAAGTTAGGCTGTGCCATTAGTTGCTGGTCTGGAATTTTTCTGATTGTGTTCATAACATCAACAATGTAATTCCTTTCTGGGTACTTATTTTTTGACATTTAACCGATACCATAGATCTCATCAGAAAAATAAAGTCTCTGAGCACATCATGGAATAAGAGGTAATGTCTTAAAAATAATAGTCTTATTGTAGGCAATTTCAATTGTGGTTAATTTCAGGCCGTTAATATGCCGCATGAGCAGGCCACGTGGGAATGTTTCCTGAAAGGAACGTCTTGTTGCAGGATGATGGTCAGAAAAAAATTTGCAGGAGCGTTTTAACGAAGAAAAGGAGCAAATTTAAAATTGTTTGGTGGAGGTGTTATTGTGAAAAAGATTTCTTTGCTGGTTATGATGACAATTGGTATCTCGTCTGCATATGCACAAATAAGCTCGGCGGAATCCGTTCAAGCTGACGGGTTTTATCATGCCGATCAAAATGGCATCGAGCAAAGCGATCATGATGCGTTAGCCAGGTATTACGAAAATATAGCTAAAGCGATGCAGGAAAAATTGCTGGAAGAGAAGAAATTGCTTCAGAAATACGACAATCACAGCTATTACTATGGAAGAAAAGGACAGGAGCTCCAATTCCATACTGTAGCCAATATTCGTCATTATGAAAAATCTATAAAAGAGAATTTAAAAGAAGCGGCCATCCACCAGAAAATGGCAAAAGACGCAATGGAACGCCATGATGCTGATGTGGATGGACAGTTTGCTGTCCATAAATAAGCTATCGTAGCCTGTGTTTCAGTTTTTTATTGCCAACACAGAGAGAAGTTCATGAGCGGATATCGCCATCCAGGTAGAACCACTGTTCTGTCTGATATACAAACCGGCTGATTTCATGCAGGCGGTGAGCGCGCCCATTTACTTTGCAGCGTGCGATGAATTCGACTAACGCTTGATCAGATGCCAGTTGTTCATGGCGTTTTACTTCAAGGCCCAGCCATTTACGGTGTGGTGCACTTGCCAATTCCAGAGAGGGCGGACGCGTGCTGTGGTGCCAAGTCGCCAAAAGATAATCTTCCTGGCCAAGAGTATAGGCAGTATAGCGTGAACGCATCAATGCTTCTGCTGTGGGGGCAATTTCGCCTGCCTCCAGATAGCGACCACAACAGCCCGAATATTTCTTATTGCTGCCACAAGGACAGTGTGTCGTTTTTGTAATCATTACAGTCATTATTCTATTTCTAAATCAAAACTGACATTGTCGGCTTCACCTTGCCGTATTATTTATACTGTCTGCGGCTCGCCTTCGCGTCATTTTTGATTTGGAAATGGAATTACTTCTTTGCCGCATCGGTGCGAATCACCATAACTCTTTTTTGCAGCGGTTCATCTGTTCATGGTGGTCTATAATAAGTAAGTTTGCCTTTATTTTTATGGCGCTGCCACCAATATCGCAAAAAAATAATTATGTCACCCAGTAATCTGAATGATGATGCATCACCCTGGTATCAAGTGATTACCGGGCAAGATGGGCCTTGCATCAGGCTCACAGGCAGTTATACGCTGTCTGCATTAGACCGGCAGTTACGGAAAGTGGCAGCCAAGCTTGCTCGTTTTGCTGCTCAATCAGATCTTTACTGGGATTTGACTGGTATTCAGCAAATGGATCATGCAGGTGCCGTATTAATCTGGCGAGCCTGGGGAAGGCGTCGTCCGGCACATTTATTGATACGGCCCGAGCAGGAAAGATTGTTTATGCATCTGGAAAAGGCGCATCCGGCGCCTAAACCGGTGCGCCGCGACATACTTTGGCCCATCCTGACGCTTGGACGGCGTTACTTCTTATTTTGGGATCATTTGCTTGGCATCATTACGCTCTCTGGCCTGGTATTGCTGAATGTCTTTTATCTGCTGAAACATCCCAGGCAGATTCCCTTGCGCGAGATTTCTGCGAATTTATTCAGAACAGGAGCGCAAGCGCTTGGAATTACCGCACTGGTCGGTTTTCTCATCGGCATCGTCCTGAGCTATCTGACTTCTGAACAGCTTCATACCTTTGGCGCTGATGTTTTTATCGTCAATATTTTAGGGATGAGTATCATCCGTGAACTGGGTCCGATGCTGGCCGCGATCCTGGTGGCGGGACGCTCTGGTTCATCGATGACGGCCCAGCTTGGGGTGATGCGTGTTACCGAGGAACTGGATGCGCTGACTGTCATGGGTATCCCGCATAGCTTGCGGCTGGTGTTACCCAAGATCATCGGTTTGGGTCTTGCCATGCCGCTTGTAGTGCTGTGGACCAGCGCAATCGCGCTGCTGGGAGGAATCCTGGCGGCTGATTTACAAATAGGATTGAATTTTCAATATGCGCTAAGCAGCTTGCCTGACGCCGTTCCGGTTGCTAATTTATGGATAGGGCTGGGAAAGGGTGTGGTCTGCGGTATGATGATTGCCTTGATCGCGTGTCATTTTGGCTTGCGCATTAAACCCAATACTGAAAGTCTTGGAGAAGGCACAACCAATTCTGTGGTGACCTCCATTACGGCAGTCATTCTCATTGATGCGGTTTTTGCAGTGGTTTTCTCCAATGTAGGACTTAAGATACCAAGATAATGGCTAGCGATTGCATTATAGAGATAGAAGGACTGCATACGCATTTCGGCAGTACTGTTATCCATGAGAACATTAGCTTGAATGTATATAAAGGGGAGATCCTGTCGCTGGTCGGGGGATCTGGCAGTGGCAAAACAACGCTGCTGCGCCAGATGCTCGGCCTGGAAACGCCAGCACAAGGCAGTGTGAAGATCTTTGGCTATTCCAGATACGACTGTGATTTTGATTTATTAAAAAGCTTGCGGAACCGCTCAGGAGTTTTATTTCAGCAAGGCGCACTGTTTAGCGCGCTGACTGTATTTGACAATATTGCGCTACCAATGCGCGAACTACATTGTCTGGATGAAGAAATGATTCGCGATCTAGTCATGTTAAAACTTGATATGGTTGAGGTGGCAGCGCAGCATGCCAACAAAATGCCGGCGGAACTGTCCGGAGGAATGATCAAGCGGGTGGCATTAGCGCGCGCGCTTGCGCTGGACCCGGAACTGTTGTTTCTGGATGAACCTACTGCGGGCCTGGACCCGGCGCTGAGCGAGAGTTTTGTTGAGCTGATCCAAGCGTTACGCCAGGAGCTTACCCTGACGATTGTGATGGTGACACATGATCTGGATACATTGGCTGCAATATCCACGCGTATCGCAGTTTTGGCTGACCAGCGTCTCGTTGCCTTGGGCAAACTGGCTGATATCATCAAAATTGATCATCCTTTTATCAAGGATTTCTTTCTGGGCAAACGTGGCCAGAATGCGCTAGGCAAGCTGTTGACCCATTCTTGAAATGGAATCAGCAGCATGCATCTGAATAAATCATCACTTCAAGGAAAATTTTCATGTCCAGTGACACACTGATACTTGCACAAACGCTGATTGCCCGCCGTTCACTCACGCCTGCGGACGATGGCTGCCAGGAAATATTGATCAATCGACTCAAAGATATTGGCTTTAGCATTGAACGTATGCGTTACGGTGAAGTAGACAATTTATGGGCGCGCCGGGGTACAAGCCAGCCGCTAGTCTGTTTTGCCGGCCATACCGATGTGGTGCCAACCGGCCCACTCGCACAATGGGAAAGCGATCCGTTTACGCCTACCATCCGCGATAACAAACTTTACGGGCGTGGAGCAGCCGATATGAAAACTTCCCTGGCTGCGTGTGTTACTGCCATAGAGCGTTTTGTCCGCACCTATCCTGAGCATAATGGCTCGATTGCATTATTGATCACCTCGGATGAAGAGGGTGTGGCGGTAGATGGCACTGTTAAAGTGGTCGAAGCGCTGCAGACACGTGATGAATTGATTGATTATTGCATTGTCGGTGAACCGACCTGCACTGATAAACTGGGCGATACCATCAAGAATGGACGGCGTGGTTCTCTATCGGGGAATTTAACCATCAAAGGAATCCAGGGGCATATCGCCTACCCGCATCTTGCCAAAAATCCTATTCATCTGGCGGCACCTGCTATCGCTGAGCTGGCGCAAACGGAGTGGGATCAAGGCAATGAGTACTTTCCGCCCACCACATGGCATATTTCCAATATCCACGGTGGTACTGGCGCGACCAATGTTATTCCCGGCGCGGTGAACCTGTTGTTTAATTTCCGCTTTTCAACCGCCAGTACGGTTGAGTCACTCAAGCAGCGGTTTCATGAAATTCTTGACCGGCATGGCCTGGATTACGATTTAATCTGGCAGCTTTCCGGCAAGCCTTATTTGACAGCGAAAGGTAAATTAGCCGATGCGCTTAGTGCGGCAATTAAAAGTGTAACGGGCATCGATGCAATGCTATCAACATCAGGTGGCACTTCTGATGGCCGCTTCATTGCGGACATCTGTCCACAAGTGGTCGAATTCGGGCCGCGCAATGCTACTATCCACAAGCTCAATGAATATGTGGAGGTAGACGACATCGAGCGATTATCGGAGATCTACCGATTAACGATGGAGCGGTTATTAAGGTAAGTGCATTATGCTGGAAGCGGTTCTAGTGGATTGTTTCAGCAAAGCCCTTTCCCGCTTTGCGGTGAGCCTGTCGAGCCGCTGAATAACTGCTGGATTGGCTTTCGACAGGCTCAGGCCGAACGGCCGTTTTTGTGAATGTTCCACTGAAACAACCTGCCAGGATGATTCGAAATGCTTGGGAGTGCACAGGTGATAAAAGCAGATAGTCATCCGCAGATAAGCGAGGACTACTCGGGCGCGCCCATTTCCAGCGCCAGTTTGCGCGATTGTTCAGCTTCTGCGTCGGATAGCTCTGTACCCAGCCAGCCCTGCAGATGGGTGTAAGTCATGTCGCTCAGCGCTTTAATCCAATCGTGATGCTCATTGAGGCATGGGATGAAATGGAATTCCTGTCCGCCAGCTTCAATGAAGATCTTTTTTCCTTCGATGGCGATTTCTTCCAATGTTTCAAGGCAATCTGAAACAAAGCCAGGACAAACGACATCCACCCGCTGCGTTTTGAGTTTGCCCAACTCCTTGAGGATCGCTGCGGTATAGGGTGTCAGCCATTTTGCATTACCGAATCGTGACTGAAAACATATCTGATATTGCTCTGCTTCCAGCTCTAGCGCTTCTGCCAGCAGCCTGCCAGTTTTCTGGCATTCACAATGATAAGGATCGCCTTTATCCAGCGTTTTCCTTGGTACGCCGTGAAAGCTGATGATGAGTTTACTGGGTTTGTCATGCTCCGCCCAGTAGTCGCGGACATTTTGTGCCAATGCAGCAATATAGCCTGGATGATCATGAAAATGCTTAACCGTGCGAATAGCCGGAATATTGCGCATTTTTTGCAGTTCTGAAAAAAGATTATCCATGGCTGCACCCGTGCTGCTAGCCGCATATTGCGGAAAAAGCGGCAATGCCAGGATGCGATCACAGCCGCGTTCTTTCATACGGTGCAGTGTATCCGCGATAGAGGGTTGGCCGATATTCATGGCAAACTCGACAATAGGGGCGGGCTTGATGCGTTCTTCCAGCGCGCGCGCCAATAGTCTGGTTTGATGTTCGGTATGGACCTTTAATGGAGAGCCTTCTGGCATCCAGATTTGCGCATATTTTTCAGCTGATTTTCTGGGGCGCGTATTGAGGATGATGCCATTCAATATCAACCACCAGATCCAGCGTGGAATTTCGATGATCCGCGGATTACTGAGAAACTGTTTCAGGTATGGCCGCAGCGCTTTGGCAGTGGGGGCATCAGGTGTCCCCAGATTAATCAGCAGTACGCCGATTTTACTCTGCGTTCCGTGTTGATAGGCTGGTTCAGGTAACATGAAAATTTATATCCGCTTAAACTATGTATAAATTGCCTGTCAATTTTTTGACAGACCGCTCGTGAGTAGTTTGGCTGTAATGTCCACGATCGGGATAATGCGTTCATAAGCCATGCGCCTCGGGCCGATGACGCCGACAGTGCCGACTACTGCTCCTTCGATTTCATAAGGCGCTGTCACCACGCTTACTTCATCCAGTGCGGCCACGTCCGATTCTCCGCCGATGAAAATTTTTACGCCATGCGCCTGGCGGCTTAATTCCATTAACTTTAATAGCTTGGTTTTACGTTCAAATAATTCGAATAATTTTTTTAAATTAGTCAGATTATCAGAGAGATCCTTCACATCGAGCAGTTTATGTTCGCCTGCCAGCACGACTGCTTCACTGCTCTCGCGGATGGCATCACTGCTGAGCTCGATCGCTGTATTCATGAGACTGGTCATATCGCGGCGCAATTGCCTCAGCTCCACTTGCAGCCGACTGCGGATTTCTTCCAGCGTGCAGCCGGCATAGTGCTGATTGAGGAAATTGCTCGCTTCAATCAGGTCTGATTGACTGTAAACCGTTTCAGTGAAAATAATACGGTTCTGCACATCGCCTTCTGGCGTCACCATAATAAGAAGAATGCGCTTTTCAGACAATGCCATAAATTCTATATAGCGGAACACGGCGCCGCCAGCCCGTTTAGGTGTAATCACCACACCTGCAAATTGCGTCAGTTCGGATAACAGTTGTGATGCCACGTTGATAAGTCGTGATGGGTTATCCGGATGCATCTGGTTTTCCAGGTGGGATACTTCTTTGCTATCCAAGGATTTGACCACCAGTAAGCTATCGATAAAGAAACGATAACCCACTGCGGTCGGTATCCGCCCGGCTGAGGTATGAGGGCTGGTGACATAACCCATTTCCTCCAGATCAACCATAACGTTGCGTATCGTGGCAGGGCTCAGATCCAGTCCGGAGAATTTGGAAAGCGAACGTGATCCCACCGGCTCGCCTTCATGGATATAGCGTTCAACCAGTGTTTTGAGCAGAATTTTGGCACGTTCGTTAAGCATCTGTTTATTCTACACGATTCAACCCTGCTGGAGAGGATGTTAAGAGAAAAGTTCTGCTTGTTTTTAGCCAGCGGCGGCAGGAATCTGATGATCTCTCCTGATCTTCCCAAAGGTTGTTTGAGCAATATCTTTTTACCTTTCAGATATGCTGCGTTAATATTCACTAGTTTTCAGAAGACATTTGATATCTCAAATATAGATTTGTTTCAATGAGCGCCTTTTTCAACAAAATTGCATTGATTGGTAAGCACAAAAACCCAGATATCCTTGCGCCGTTATTGAGCCTGGCACAGTATTTGGCTAGCCGGGACTTTGAAGTGATACTTGACCAGTTGACTGCATCGCATATCGGAAAAATTGACTATCCAGTGCTGACATTGGAAGAGATTGGTGCGCAGGCTGATCTTGCCGTTGTATTGGGAGGGGATGGCACCATGCTCAATATTGCGCGGATTCTGGCGCCGTTCAATGTGCCATTGGTTGGGGTCAATCAAGGGCGGCTTGGTTTTCTGACTGATTTGACGGTTGATACCATGGTAGAAACATTTGGCGCCATACTGGATGGGCAGTTTGTCATAGAAAAGCGGATGCTGCTGTCTGCCGAGGTACTGCGCAATGAGGTCAGTGTATTCAAGGCATTAGCGTTTAATGATGTGGTGGTTCACCGTGGCATCAGCACCGGCATGATTGAATTTGAGGTGCGCATCAATGATGAGTATGTCTACTCTTTACGCTCTGATGGCCTGATTGTGGCAACCCCCACAGGCTCGACAGCCTACGCCCTGTCTGCCGGAGGGCCCATTTTACATCCGGGTCTTGATTTGATTGAACTCGTGCCGGTGTGCCCTCATACCTTGAGTAATCGCCCCATTGTGGTTGAGCCGGATGCATTGATCGAAATCGAGGTGCTTAATACCACTGAAACAAAAATATATGCAGATAGCCATTCCTGGTTTGATCTGGGTGAGCGTGACAAAATTATCGTGCAACGTTTCTCCAGGGCAGTCAAATTGTTACATGCGGTTAATCACAGCTATTACCGCATGCTGCGGGAGAAGCTGGGCTGGAGTGAAATTCCTCAAAAAAATCAATGATAGGCTGACATGCTGGTTCATTTGACTATTCGTGATTTTGTGATTGTTGATTTGGCGGAGCTGACGTTCAGACCAGGCTTTACCGTGCTGACTGGTGAAACGGGCGCTGGCAAATCAATCCTGATTGACGCCTTGATGCTTGCACTGGGAGGGCGTGGCGAGGCCGGTCAGGTACGGCATGGCTGTGAACGTGCAGAAATCATTGCCGAGTTTGATATCAGTCAGTTCGCCATGATGCAAAATTGGCTGCGGGAAAATGATCTGCAGGCTGATCCCGGCATCTGCTTGCTGCGCCGCATACTTGACGCCAATGGACGCTCCCGCAGCTATATCAATGGTTGCGCCGTCACCTTGCAGCAGCTTCGTGCCGCTGGTGAGCAGCTCGTTGATATTCATGGACAGCATGCACATCAATCTTTGTTACGGAGTGATATACAGCGGAATTTGCTGGATGGCTATGCGGGTAACGGCGAGCTTGCCAAGGCAGTCGCAGCAGCTTTTCAACATTGGCAGCAATTGCATCAGCAACGTTTGGCGCGGGAACAGAACGCTGCCCGTTTCTTGCAGGAGCGCGAACAACTGGAATGGCAGTCTCAGGAGCTTTCCGCGCTAAATTTTTCAATGGAAGCGTGGCAAACATTACAGGCTGATTATAATCGTTTGTCTCATACGGCAAGTTTGCTGGAAGCGACTGAATCAAGTCTGGCAATATTAGCCGAGAGTGAATCCGCTGCGTCGGGACAACTTCATAGCGTGCTTGCCCGCCTGCGTCATTTGCTGGATTACGATAGCAATCTCAAGTCTTCTTATGATCTATTGGAAACTGCCCAAGTCCAGTTGCAGGAAGCGATTTATGAATTGAAGCATTACCAGCAGCGTCTTGATCTTGATCCGCAAAGCCTGCAGATCGCTGAGGAGAGCATTGCAGCCATTCATGCCTTGGCCAGAAGATATCGCATCACTCCGGAAGAGATCCCCGAGTTATTGCACAACACTATGCAACGCTTACAGGAGCTCGGTGATATTGCAGATGCAGATAGCCTGGCTGAAGCAGAGTCAGCAGCCAAGCAAGCTTATAACGAACTTGCCAGCAAGCTGAGCATAGCGCGCCGCAAGGCAGCCGGAATGCTGGCAAAAGAAGTCACTGCAGCAATGCAGACGCTGGCAATGACAGGGGGATGCTTTGACATCTTGCTGACGCCTCTTAATGACCGCGATATTGCTGGCAGCGCACATGGATTCGAGCAGATCGAATTTCAAGTTTCCACTCATCAGGGGCTACCGCCGCGCCCGCTGGCAAAAGTTGCCTCGGGAGGTGAATTGTCTCGTATCAGTCTGGCAATCCAGGTGATTACCAGTCAGGTTGGTACAGCACCCACTCTGATATTTGATGAAGTGGATACTGGTATAGGCGGGCGAGTCGCTGAAATTGTCGGCAAGCTGCTCAAGCAACTCGGTAAAACGCGGCAGGTACTGTGCATTACGCATTTAGCCCAGGTTGCCTCAATGGGAGATCAGCATTGGCAGGTGTTCAAAGCAGCCGGGCCGGCAGTTGACAAGACGGTATTGAGTGCTATCCGCGCGTTGGATGAGCAGCAGCGGGTGGAGGAAATCGCGCGTATGCTGGGAGGAGTGAATATTACTGCCACGACACGCCAGCATGCCGCTGAAATGCTGCAGAAAAATAAGTGAAATACAATGTTAATATGTTTCAGGCTTAAGTCCTTGGGTTGGAAAATTGCTGTTTCGAGCACATCAATCTTACTCCATCTCCAAGTTCACTCAGGCTTTATCTCTCAGAGGGTTATAGCTAACCGGACAGTAGTGATTCGACATATAATTCCATTTCTAAATCAAAACTGACATTGTCGGCTTCACCTTGCCGTATTATTTATACTGTCTGCGGCTCGCCTTCGCGTCATTTTTGATTTGGAAATGGAATAACATGAGAATATTTTTACAGTATCCCATCTTGAGAAGGATGTGATACGCCATCTAATTAAGTTAAAAATTCATTTCATCAAATAAAAACAGGAGTTAATAAAAATATGAAATTCCGTATGAAACAGTTAATGTTATCTGCCTGCGCGATTACTTTGCTTGGCAACATCAGCTTTGCTTCCGCCGATGTTACGAGCGATACTGAAACGCTGCTCAACTGGGCTGAGAACACTTATCCAGAATTCTTCCCTAATCACCGGACTACGCAAAGCACCGAACCCTGGCTATACCGGTTCTATCCTGAAACAAATACTTATGCTGGCGTCAATAAAAATGATAATGGCGTTTATGTATTGGGCGGATCTTGGGGCAATAACCCAACATTCATTGATACACTACCCGGTCTGATCAATCATATTGCCAACACAGGCGGCAATGGCAGCATTCCAGCTTGCAATATAGCCAATGTTCCTGCCGAAATGGTTTTCACGCAAAGTGACAACGTCGTCAATGTCACCACCAATGGGAAATGTATTGAGTTTTCTGGTGATACCAATCTTTGCAAAACACCTGCACAGCCTGCAGCGACAGGCATTTCTGTACTCAGGACCAGCGGTATTCCTTTGATAAAATTAAGTGGCGTCACATTTAACTCACCAGTTGATCCATCGAAATTTTCACCACCTAGTACCGACTATTGCACCATCAATGCACCTGCAGAACAAGCCAATCTAGTCGTTAACACGGATGTCTGCGTGGATATGACAACACAACTCGAGGCTTCATTAAAGGATCTGATTGTACTGGGAGTCGCTACTGTCGATCCGCCCATCACGCTGGCAGCTAAATCTACTTCCACGAGTAAGGTGGTTCCGGACTGTTTCGCTACTAATGCCGGCACGATTCACGATGCGTTTACTAATGAGGTATGGATCAAGCAGAATGGCGCTTTTGTCAAAGTCGACAATTAATTAGCCATTGATCAATGCCAAATCAGCTGGATTTTGCGGATGCTGAGTTGGTTTTTTCTGTGCAGAAACCCCGCCTCTTGTCGTAAGCAGGGCGGGTGTTCCCGTGGAGTCTATTGTAGTTCATCCGGGATGAGAGAAAGCGCTGCAACTACAATCAACAAGCTTGCTGTCAAGCATCTAGTTCAAATTTTTTCTTCATAAAATTAAATCCATACGCATTGGCCTGCGGATAAAAACTTAAAACAGCCTTGCCAGCATTGATAAATGGCTTTCACTTCTAAGCAAATAAGTTTTGTTCAGATCACTTTGATTTCAAAATGATTTTGGAAACCAATGATGGTTTCTGCGATATAGCTGGAATAGCAGGTGCGACAATTTGCCACATTGTTATTTGTTTGATTAGACCAGATAATGGTTTGCGACTATTCACCCATTCGTTGTGAACAGGAGTTGGACAGACGCATTGCATTTATCTTTGTTGATAAATTAACCGGGTAATCGGGATATGTCATTTTGAATGTTGTCTCGAATAAATCACACATTCATCATTTTAGATCATTAGAAAAGGGAGTCAGAATGAAAAAAAATAAATTCAAAACACTAACGCTGGCTTTAGCTGCAGCCATGCTGGCAGGCGTAGGACAGAGTGCGCTGGCGCATACCCGGTTGGAAATGCCGACAGTCACAGAAGGCGTCAGGGTGACGAACAATGTTACCATTGGGCACGGCTGTGGTGAGAAAGCAATTATTGGTACTTCAGTGGTTTTTCCGGATGGCATTGATTCAACTATTACTGTCGGTGGTCAGCCGCATAATGGACCGTTGACTGACTTTGTTGCAAACTGGGGACCTAACGTTCAGCCTCTCCAGACACGGGCGGTATTTGATTTTGTGGATGAGAAGCAAGGGCCGACGGGTAACGTTGTTGGGTTCTGGTCTGGCGGCGGATCAGGTATGCCAGCTCACATGAATGCATTTGTTCCTTTCAGAGTCAGTGCGACTAATATCGAACCGACTTCCTGCGCCAAGAGTGTGAAGTTTTTTGTTTCCATTGCTGATATTTGTGAAATTAGCGGAGTCGATGCATTACGCAGCGGTGAAGGGGAGGCGGGTGCTGTTGCCAACCTGTGGACGCATAATAACCTGGGAACACCGTATGATCGTGTCAGTACCACGGATGATGGTCCTGCTTCACTGACAATTACGCGTGATGTGACCAAGAATCCGCTGCCGGGATCATGTGGCGAGGGTGTCGATGTTGAAGTAAGGCCTTCTGCAGCTCAGATCAATCGTGATATGCCGATCAAGTTCAACAGTCAGCAAGTCTGGCCACAATAAGCGTTATACTTGACATTTGTGAACAGGATTTATGATCCTGTTCACAGCAGCAACAATAGATGATTTCTCACAGCACTGAAAAGGGGTATGCTTGCGGGTTGCGCAAATAGTGTGCGAAAGCAGAGAAATGATTTGATAACACGTTTGCCGAGGTATTCGCGTTTAAACTGAATACCCGGAAGAAAGTAAGAGAGAGGAGAATACGACATGACAAACAATCATCCATTTCTGCAAAAAATATTGACGTTGGCAAGTATCATCCTTGCCACTGGTTATGCCGCCTCGATCAGTGCACATGGCGGAGGTGCGACGCTTGATCCTGCTGGCAACAAAGCAACATTTACTGCTTTGGCGCGCGTGACTTGTTTTGATGATGGTAATGGGCCGGCAGATCATCTTATTGCGCGTATTCGCGATAACTCTGCCCCCGTACCTGGCATGTTTGTCAGCCTCCAGTTACTTAAAGGCAGCAAAGCGATCAGCATTACCGATACTACACCAGGTGATGCCCAATTCAGTCCGTTCGTTCCGCTGCAGGCAGGTAATGGCGTATATTTTATGATGGCAGACAAAACCGTGGCCGGTGCGCGTAATTTTGAAGTCGAATGGCACTGCAACACGGCTACCGGTGTGCATACGGGGACAGATATTGTGGTGGATCAATTCGAATAGCCGCTGTTTTGGCGATAATCAGGTGGAGGTCTTTCGAAAATGATTAAGCTAGCCAATTTATTGTTGTCAGCTGGCCTCATGTGCTGCCTTGCTATGGTGACCCCTGTACAGGCGCATCTGGAAGGAAATACGCCGCCGCCATCTTGCCAGTTGACTCATTTGGATGGAAAATCGGCTGAAAATTGGGAAGCACTGAAAGGTGAAGTGATTTATGTGGATTTCTGGGCTTCCTGGTGCCCGCCCTGTGTCAAATCATTCCCTTTCATGCGTCAGTTAATGCGCGATTTTGAAGACAAGGGCCTGAAAGTGATAGCGATCAATCTGGATGAGAACGTTGAAGATGCCAAGGGATTTCTTGCCAAGCATCCAGCCAATTTTCCTGTTTTGCTCGATGCCAGCAAGCAGTGCGCACAAGATTTTGGAGTGATAGCCATGCCATCCACTTATCTCATTGATAAAAGAGGCTTGGTGCGGCATATCCATCGTGGTTTCCGCGCGGGGGAAGCGGGCGAGTTACGTATTTTGATTGAGCAGCTTCTGATAGAGAAAATTTAGAGAAATACTGTTGGTGCCGTTGCAAAAAATGCTCAGTTTGATGATGGCGATGAAAATAACCCGTTTTGCTGTTATTTTCATCCTGTTATTGATTATCTTCGCTTTAGCGGGTTGTGTGCAGGTGGCTCCCTGGGAGCGTGGTAATCTTGCCAAACCGCATATGGCGCTGGATCCTCATCCATTACAAAGTGCTGTTCAGGCCCATAATTATGGTAGCCGCGAAGCTGCTGCCAGCACTAATTCTGCAGGAGGCGGCGGTGGCTGTGGCTGCTTCTGAGCGATGTTTTGATGATAGGTCTAAACGATTCATGCTTAACTGGTCTGGCACACCAGTCAGTCAATAATCCAGAATGTAGCGATTCAAAAACCGGTCCGGGTGCTACCGCGAAAACAACGCTGCAGGCATTGACATCTGCAGCACTTGTCCTGCCGGGTCTGTTGTTATCGCCGGCACAGGCCGCAAGTATCAGTACCGACAGCGTTAGTTTTCAATATAACCGTTATCAGGAAGGGAAGCGTAATCTTTACAACGTGTCCAGCAATCTGGACCCCATTAGAGTGGATGTTGTACATGGCAGCGGCAATTTCACATTTCATGACCGGGTAAAATTTTCTTTTAGTTACACTCAGGATACCTGGTCAGGTGCGACGCCAGTCACTTCAGCACCGTTAGTCGCCAATGGCAATCGGCCTATTCTGGCAAATTCACCTGATGGAGTGATTACTGTCGGTGCATCTCCTCTCGTCAATACTCGGGTGCTGCTGGATCAGAATCTGAATCCACTCAAGCTGACACCCGAGGGGGGACAGGTAGTCGATCCGCGCACTGTACTAATTCTTTCGTCTGCATCGCCGGAAACACGTAATCAGGCAAATTTCAGACTGGGTTATGAATGGAATGAAGCGGCTGTTAATGCAGGTGGCGGTTTTTCCTTAGAAAATGATTATGAATCCAGCTATGGCAATCTCAGTGGCCGGCTGGATTTTAATCAGAAGTTAACCAGCTTGAAATTCGGAGCAGGTTATACCAGCAGTCAAACATCTGCCATCCTGGACCCGGATCTTCTGCCTTATTTAACACGCACTGCCTACACCAATCAAATTGAACGGCGCGATGGCTCGGAAATATTACGGGGCGATCGTCAGGACTGGACAGCCACGCTGGGATTGACGCAAGTTCTTGGTAAGAACTCGTTGTTCGATACCAACATCGGTTATACCCATAGCAGTGGGTTCATGGAAAATCCATACAAAGCCATGACGGTTATTTTTATTAACCCGGAATTCATTAACCCTGATGCGAATACGCCCATCGTCGGCGATGCGCGCGCCTTACTGGAGCAGCGGCCGAATATACGCAACCAATTGGCTTTAAGCAGTAAATATGTGCAGCATATCAGTCCTTTGGATGCTGCTTTACATCTGAATTACCAATTTTCTTTCGGTGATTGGGGAATTAATGCGCATACCTTTGAAGCAGATTGGGTGCAACCGTTGGGTCATGGCTGGACCATTACTCCGCGAATCCGCTATTACTCGCAGGATTCAGCTGATTTTTATCAGCCGTATCTCATTTCCAATCAGGCATTTCGTAAAACGGCCACCGATGCTTCAGGGCGGCAAATCTGGGTTGACGCGAATAATCCAAGTGAACAATTTTTTCGTAACGGCAATGGTAATTTTTTTGATACTGACGGCAATCCGGTTGATGCCACTGAACTTAACCTACAACCCCAGCTGGTATCGTTTGATGCTGCTAAATTACCCCAAAACTTTTCCAGTGATCATCGTTTATCTGGCTTTGGTGCATTAAGCGGGGGCGTAATACTCAATAAGAGATTCAGCAAAGGAGTCGAGCTGGAGGCGGCTTTTGAATATTACACTCGTGCCAGTTCATTGAAGCTCGGCGGGAGTGGTCATAACAGTTTTGCTGATTTTGATTTTTACGTGGCCAATGCCGCAATTAAAGTTGATATGGAAGCCATACATTCGCGCATGAATGTCGCAACCGGACGCGACCATGCGCACCATGATCATGGCCAGCAGCATGCCCACGGTGCGTCCCCTGTCCCAGCCGGCATCATGTTTGGCCATATGCTGGATAATCCAGGCGAACTGATGGTGGGATATCGTTTCATGTATTCTCGCCAGGCGGGTGATATGTTGCGTGGTGCGCATCAGGTCAGCGATCTGGCGATTGTCAACGAAGGCTGTAGTGACGTGATTTTGTGCCGCTTTACTCACACTGAGATGAATATGAAAATGCACATGCTCGATATCATGTATGCGCCTACACGCTGGTTGAATCTGATGATTATGCCGCAATTCATGGATATGGACATGAATTTGCGTGAACTTGCTGGGCGTCCGCCACGCGACCCGGGTGTTCATGAGCATACTGGTACCGGCGGTCATACGACTGGCGGTGTTGGCGATACCATCTTGTCATCACTCATTAAGTTATATGAAATACCCGGGCACAGGCTGCATGTGGGTTTAGGTATCAGCGCACCGACCGGAAAAGTAGACTTGAAAATGAGGCGCATGTTTCAGGTTGATGGGGGGTTATTTCACTTTGACATGCAATTAGGAAGCGGTACCTGGGATTTTTTACCTAACCTGACCTATAGCGGCACAAGCAATCGTTGGTACTGGGGGGGCCAGCTTTATGGGGTCAAGCGGATGGAAAGCAGCAATGAATCAGGTTATCGGCTTGGTGACATTTTTCAGGCATCTGCCTGGGGAGGTTATCATCTGTCTAATTGGCTGGCCGCTTCAGTACGGGGTGTTTATACTTACCGTGACAGGATACATGGCGATTTCAATAAGTTTAACGCACGAATTGGCCCGATGGATTTTCCTGCCAATCATGGCGGACAATATTGGGATATAGGCATTGGCGTGAATGCTTCTGTGCCGAGTGGCAAATTCGCTGGCAATCACTTTGCTTTTGAATGGGTGCAACCGCTACGTGATGATGTCAATGGTTTCCAGCTTGAGCGAGAAGGGGCGCTGTCAGCTACTTGGCACTACAGTTTCTGACAGATATCCCTGATCAGAAATATGCTGACTAACAGAATTACCAGTCTTATCCCGACTTATTCGTTGAAAGGTCTGGATGATTATGACCGTATGATGATGATATTTAGGCAAAAATAAGGATGCAGATACCTTGAGAATGATTGTTTGAGTACTCATTTTAATGAAACTTTACCGTTTTCCCTTTAAGGCAATGGGTACGCCCTGTGAGATACAGCTTTATGCTATCACCGAGATTAAAGCTGGGCGTGTTGTGGATGCAGCAATTGCAGATATTCAGCGATTAGAGTCGGTCTATTCACGTTATCGTGAAAGTAGCTTTTTGTCCGAAATTAATCGTGTGGCAGCGAAAGGAGGGTGTATTACGGTTGATAACGAAACAGCCGGTTTGCTCGATTATGCTGAAACTTGCTATGAGGAAAGTGATGAGCTGTTTGATATTACTTCAGGTATTCTGCGCCGGGTCTGGGATTTCACATCGAATCAGCTACCGGATGAGACAGTTATTCAAACTTTGTTGGCTAGAATAGGCTGGAATAAATTGCACTGGCGATCACCTGTGCTTGAATTTCCACTGGCAGGCATGGAGATCGACTTGGGTGGCGTGGTCAAAGAATATGCGGTCGACCGTGCTGCTACGATATGCTGGGATATGGGCATTCAACACGGCATGGTTAACTTGGGAGGGGATATCAAGATTATTGGCCCGCATGCAGATGGTAGCCCCTGGCGCATCGGCATACGGCATCCTCGTCACCCGGATGTCCTGTTACAGACACTGGAGCTCTACTCAGGCGCACTTGCCAGCAGCGGCGATTATGAGCGCTGTATTACCATAAATGGCATTCGTTACGGTCACGTGCTGAATCCGAAAACAGGCTGGCCAGTCAAGCGGATGGCTGCAGTTAGTGTGATTGGTGATTTCTGCGTCATTGCAGGCAGCGCTTCAACGATCGGGATGCTTAAAGACAATCAAAGTAAAGACTGGCTTAAAGAGCTTGATTTACCCCATCTATGGGTGGATGTCGATGGGCAGGTCGGGGGTTCACTCACAGAAGATGGTGAAAATGCTGCCCAGCCAGGTAGCGAAACGCCATATCAGGACAGATAACCGTTAACATGAACGGCGCGTGACACTGCGATTTACCTGTAATTCCATTTCCAAATCAGAACTGACATTGTCGGCTTCACCTTGCCGTATTATTTATACTGTCTGCGGCTCGCCTTCGCGTCATTTTTGATTTGGAAATGGAATAAATAGTTTTTTAGCAGCGCCCTAAAATTTGTAGCCCCGATGGAGCGCGACCACGCCGGCAGCTAAATTGAAATATTCCACCCGTTCAAATCCAACTTGCTGCATCAGTTGTTTCAGTTCTTCTTGCGATGGATGCATACGAATTGATTCAGCAAGATAGCGATAACTGCCTTCATCCTTAGCGACTAATTTTCCCATGATCGGGAGCACCTTGAAGGAGTAAGTATCATAAAGAGGCTGCAATGGTCTCCATACTTTCGAGAATTCGAGCACGATCAGCGACCCACCTGGACAGAGCACACGCAGCATTTCTTTGAGCGCGATATCTTTGTGGGTCATGTTTCTGAGACCAAATGCGACACTGACATGATCAAAATAATTGTCAGGGAACGGCAGTTTTTCTGCATCACACTGTGCTGCCGGGATAGTTATTCCTTCATTCAGCATACGATCACGCCCGATTGTCAGCATGGAATTATTGATATCGGTTAGCCAGACCTGGCCTGTTTCACTCACTTTTTCAACAAACAATGCGGTCAAATCTGCTGTGCCGCCCGCGATATCAAGAATCCGGTCTCCTGCTTTTGCCCCGCTTGTTTCCACAGCAAACCGCTTCCAGAGCCGATGCAGTCCGAGCGACATCATATCGTTCATTAGATTGTAGCGTGCAGCAACCGAGTCAAACACATCGGCAACTTTATGTGCTTTCTCTGTTTCTGAAACAGTTTTGAAGCCGAAATGGGTAGTTTTTGTCATTTCAAATGATTATCACAGAATTGAAGAATGATGAAGCTTCATGAGAACTACTATCTCGTTCCAGTAAAACTCTTACCGTTTGCGGTGAGCCTGTCGAGCTGCTAAGAACTCACCTTGTCTTTAACAGATTCAGGCTGAACGGCGTTAATGAAACGATACGCTAGTTTAATGTATTCGTTATGCTGTTTCATGGTTAATGCCAGCTTCTTTTAGCCGTTGCAAATAGTGTTGCCACATTTTATCCTGATTTAGGCCATAATTATAAAGTAAATCCCAGGAGTACAGTCCAGTATTATGACCGTCAGAGAAATTCAACTGGATGGCGTAACGGCCTACGGGCTCAATATGGGTGATGGACACATTCTGCTTGCCTGTTTGCAGAATCTCTTGTCCGGGTCCGTGGCCGCGCACTTCCGCTGAAGGAGAATAGACACGCAGAAATTCACAGGGTAGCTGAAAAGTCTTGCCGTCATTGAAGGAGATTTCCAGTAACCTGGATTTTTTATGCAGCTTTATTTCAGTAGGAACGGGAGTATGTTTATTTAGTCCTGCCATTGATGTCTATTGAAAAATTGAGGTTGACGATATATGACAATTGTACTGTTTGTCACAAAAATGCAATGCTTCCTTTATATTATCTCAGATATTTTTAAAATATTTTGAGTGAGGTCACTAATGGCTGCAACAATACTGATCGTGGAAGATGAACCCGCCATCCAGGAGTTGATTTCATATAATTTACGTAATGCGGGATACGCTGTGTTGTGCGCAGGAAGCGCAGAACAGGCAAAGGATATGGTGAATGATGTACTGCCTGATCTGGTGCTGCTTGATTGGATGCTGCCGAATATAAGCGGGATCGAGTTTGCGCGCATGCTGCGGCAAGGAATACGCACCAAAATGGTGCCTATCATCATGTTAACGGCGCGCGTGGAGGAGAGTGATAAAGTAACCGGACTGGAAATTGGTGCGGATGATTATATCATCAAGCCATTCTCGCCTCGTGAACTCATTGCGCGAATTAAAGCAGTGCTACGTCGGCGCTTGCCAGAAGCATCAGATGAATTGGTTGAAGTGGGGGGATTAAGGTTGGATCCGACAACACACCGGGTAACTGTGAATGATCTGGAAGATGACTCAAGATCATCAGAAATCGCACTCGGTCCGACTGAATTTCGTCTATTGCACTTCCTGATGACACATACCGAGCGTGTGCATACACGCGGGCAACTGCTTGACCGCGTATGGGGAGACCATGTCTTTGTCGAAGACCGCACAGTAGATGTTCATATACGAAGACTACGCAGAGCGCTCGAAGAAGCAGGAAAAGATGAATTGGTGCAAACAGTGAGGGGAGCAGGTTATCGTTTTTCTACCCGATGTGAGGCAGGTGCTGAATAAAGGTGCGCTGGACTGATGAGTTCATAAGTAAACCAAATCAATACAACATCTTACATAGCTGTAGACAGTGTCTATCTTGAGATATTCCTTCTATTCGAATATTTCTTCCATACCGGTCTGCTTTTTCAAGCATAATACGCAGCACGAAAGCTTTTCCCAAGGTTTCTGCCTGGAAAGATGTGGATCTCAGGAATATCCAGAAGCAATTTTTTATCCCTCTCCGTGATATTAACGTGTTTGATCTCTGCCGACGTTTTAGCGGTATTATTTTGCTGATAGGTGTGACTGCCATTGTCTGGGTCGCGCTGGATACAGTGGCCGCATTGATTTTATCCAGTTCTGTGCTGCTGGGATTGACAATATATCATACCTATTGCCTTGCTATCCTGGATCAATGGTTTCAACGGTTTAATCACACTGCTTTTGATTCATCCACCATGCCTAATGTACCCAGAAGTTTTGGTGCATGGGGGGATGTGTTCATACGCCTGGCGCGGTTTATCCGGCGTTATTATCGAAGCCGGCAAAGTCTGAGCAAGGCGCTGGAGCGATTGCAGCGTGCAACATCAGCCATGCCGGAAGGCATTGTCATTCTGGATGAAGCTGATCGAATTGAATGGTGTAATCTCTCCGCTGAGCAGCACTTGGGTTTGAATCTGGAACTCGATATTGGTCAGCATGTCACTCATTTGGTGCGACAGACGCCATTTGTAGAATATCTGGCTTCCAGGGATTACAGCAAACCACTGGTGATCAAGCAATCACGTTACGAGGAGATGGTGCTTTCATTCCAGCTGGTGCCTTATGGAGATAAGGAGAAGCTGCTGATCAGTCGAGACATTACCCGCTTTGAGAAGATGGAAATTATGCGCCGGGATTTCATCGCCAATGTTTCCCATGAGCTGCGTACACCTTTGACCATTATCAGCGGGTTTCTAGAAACGCTGCTGGAAGAAGAAATCAAAGATAGCGAAATGGAAAAGCGTGCACTGGTTTTAATGGCTGATCAGGCAAAGCGCATGCAACGTCTGGTGGAAGATTTGCTGACATTGTCGCGGCTCGAAAATGCCCAGAATATCCTGCATGAAGAAAACGTCAATATTATAGAATTACTGACTAGTCTGTTTCAGGAGGCGCAATCGCTCAGTGCAGGACGCCATCACATTACGTTGAATATTTTAACGGATGCGCAACTATTAGGCAGTGTCGATGAACTAGGCAGTGCATTTGGCAACCTTGTCAGTAATGCCGTGCGTTATACGCCTACAGGCGGGCAGATATCATTGAATTGGACGGAAGAACAGGATCAAGGCTTGTTTTATGTCCAGGATAGTGGCATTGGCATCAGCCCTGAGCATATCCCCCGCCTGACGGAGCGCTTTTACCGGATTGATCGCAGCCGTTCCCGTGAAACCGGTGGTACCGGTTTGGGGCTTGCTATCGTCAAGCATATTTTAGGCCGCCATCAGGCACGTATGGAAATTGTCAGCGAAACAGGCAAAGGGAGTATTTTCAAAGCCTGGTTTCCAGCAAAACGTTTGGTAAAGAGTACAGTACGCCCCATGCCAGCCGGCGACACCGATTCAATATTGCCAGATCAAACCCTTCCGCCGCTACCGTAATGCTTGTTAAGAAAGCTGTTTTAAACTTCCTTCCTCGGCAGCGGTGAGCAGCCTCAGGCATGGCAGATAGCCGTCGTAGACGATGCCATGTACCTCCACGCGTTTTTGTGAGCGCAGCATGCTGACCAAATAGTGTATTACGCCGTTAGTGATGGTTTGCCCCGGTACTAATACCGGTATGCCAGGAGGGTAGGGTGTGATCTGGTCAGCGCAGATTCTTCCTTCCAGATTCTTATTGACCTTGTCTTCTTCGTCCAGTAACGGCACTAATTCCCCACCGCAGTAAAAGGCATCACGCGGCAGATATCTCAGCTCCGTAAAATGAGGGATTTCCGATGTCTGGTAGAGCCGCCGCGGCGCGCGGCCTTCGCGCGCAATGCGCATCAACGCATCATAAAGACGCGATACCTTGCTGCGGGTAGTGCCAATGGTGAGCAGCAGGGTAAGGGTATTGAAAGTGGATTTTTCCACCTGAATATTGTAGTGCTCGAACAATTCCCGGATCAGCTCTTCCACTGTAAAGCCGCAGCGCGAAATATCCACCGTCACCTTGGTAGGATCAAGCTGGATATTGTCTTGCTTGATGTCATCAGGCAGCAGTTCGGGCAGTTCCAGCACCTGAAATACGCCGGTGGAATTGATCTGTGCACGTACCTCTCTGGCAAGTTCCAGCGTGCGCGAGAGCAGTTTATATCCTTCCAGCATGACTTGCTTGCGCGCTACATCCAGGCTCGCGATCATGCTGTACTGTGGGCTGGTGGAGGTATGCATGTTGAAATTCTCACGGAACAAGTGCTCGTTGAAATCGGGATCATTGACATGAATCATGCTGGACTGGGAAAAGGCAGACAGCACCTTGTGGGTGCTTTGCGTGGCGTAATCCGCGCCTGCTTCCAGCGCAGTGGGGCGAAAGGCTGGGTGGAAACGGGCAAAACCATACCAGGCTTCATCAATAATGACTTTGATCCCTTTGGCATGCGCAGCTTCAATGATCGGCGGCAGATCATAGCGTAAGCCATCATAGGTGCAGCTAGTCAAGATCAAGGCTTCTGCATCAGCATGCTGTTCGATGGCATCAAATAAAGTTTGTTTCGGTACCGGCCCGTAGATACTGAATTTTTTATTGACTGATGAGTCGAGATAAACCGGATGGGCGCCTGACAGCACCACGCCGTGATGCACCGATTTATGGCAATTCCGGTCCAACAGTAATTTTTCACCGGGAGCAAGTAAGGTCTGAAAAATCACCTTGTTGGCAGTGGAAGTACCGTTGGTGGCGAAAAAGGTACGGCGTGCGCCAAATGCTTTGGCAGCAATTTTCTGTGCTTCTGCGATGACTCCCGTGGGTTCCATCAACGAATCCAGCATGGGAACGGATACAGACAGATCAGCGCGGAAAATATGCTCACCGATAAATTTATAGAAATCGCTTACCCACGGGCTATCTCGCAGTGAATCGCCGGAAGAATGGCCAGGTGTATGCCAGGCATCCTTGGCCATCAAGACATAGTGCTTGAGTTGGTCATAGAACGGTGTGCGCGCCTTATCCTGCAGTTGCGCATTGAGAATGCGATACATGCCGCGATAGTCACGTTCCTCACGGTAGAAATAACCATCCACCGTTTCGGAAAAGAGGATATCAACCACTTCATCTTCCTGTTCCTGCGCGATTAACACATAAATATTCAGCTCGGGGCGGAAGCGGGAAATTTTTTGCACCAGCTCTAATGCGCTCATTTGCAAATTGCGCGAGCCTTTTCGTTCACTTTGCAGGGTATACAGCTTATCATCGACTACCAGCGCCTGAATATCGCCATCTTGTTCAATTGCTTGCAAGGCCTCATGCGCTGTGGTAACTCCTGCAAACGCGATCCCCAGCGGATTGTCCATCGACTTGGCAGCAATACTGAGTCCTTTGATAAGTTCCTTCAGAATCAGTTTTTCATCATTGATCAGGAGAATGCGGCTAACGGGTTTTTTCATAACTAGGCGCTATCAAGGTACGTGCGAGGGGTGGATGTTTTTAATCCAGGTTTTTTGCAAATTCTCAATCATACTGGAAGGTATAGTACAGATCGATTGCATTATCGTCACCCGCACGCGTTACGATAGTAATATGTCGCGTCAGACTATAGGTGAGTTTGGTGATGCCAGCGGCGGCAGTAGTGAGTCCTCGTTCATAACTCAGATAGGCGCGCGTGGAAAGACGTTTGCCAATGACACCGATCTGGCTGCCTAATGCACTGTCTGTTGTACTGCCGGTTGTACTGCCGGTTGTACTGCCGATTGGACTGCCGAATGTGCCGCTGGTTGTCTGTTGCCTAATCGAAAATTCATCCACACCCAGCGCCTGGCCAATCTGATCAATCACACCACCGCCGGATTGCCCGCTCAAGATGGAGCTGGCGGCAGCGAGCAATAGCGAAGTATCCATCCCGCTGGCATCGGATGCACGTCCCAGTACAATCCAGGATAATTTTTCAGAATCAGGGACGTTAGGCGTAGATACCAGTTTAATGATCGGATTGCGGACTGAACCGGTCACTTGAACACCTGCTTCGACAGGTAAATTTTTGCGTACTGCCAGGACGTTGAGGGCAGGATCGCCCAGCGGACCGTCAAAACTGACGATACCACGCTGTACCGTTAACTGCTGACCATAGGCGTTAAAGACTGTATCACGTGCGCTAATTGTTCCAATTGCACTCAGTGCCCGCCCTGGTTTGCTGCTTAACTGCAACTGCCCGGCTAGACGGCCTTCCAAGCCGGAAGCACGCAAGTAGAAATATTCACCTAAATCCAGGGTGGCATTGAGATTGACCAGGAGTTTCTCAGCGTCGGCAGGGGGAGCAGACTCCCCAGTGATAATAATGACATCATCGGATAGTTGCGGTTTTCCAGCCTCAGGCTGGAGTAAGAAGCCGGCATCCGTAGTTAGCTTGCCATCGATGGCAAGTTGTTGCTTATGCAAACTTACCTGGCCATTACCGGAAACAATGATCCATCGATCAGGCTGTTGCGCCAAAGGCAGGTGATCGATTGCAATGGTTAAATAACTGCGCTGATCTTGATAATCGATGGCACCTGTTACCGCAAGCTGACCCGAGTCTTTGGCCAGTTTTATCTTGGACAAGAGGCGATCCTTGGGGGGGGCTTGATGAGGCGAAGTGAACGTGAGGGTATTGATTTGCAATGAGGTTTGATCAAAATGGGCTTTAAGATTTCCTTGCTGTAAATGGATGCCCTCATCCAGCAGGGCAAGCGCAAGTTCTTCCCCGAGGATGGTCCCGTCTAAGCGAGGGTGATCAAAAGTGCCGGATACATTGGCTTGCATGGAAAGCTGTCCGCTGCTTTTTAAGTTGCTGTTCACTAGCGGCCCAATCCAGGATAAATCGGCAATGCTGAAGTTCATTTTGCCACTCAACGGTAGCTCATGTGCTATTTGCCAGTTGCCATTTTTATGGACTAAAGGGAGCGTTGCATTTGCCATTGTTTCTCCCGTGCGTTCACCACGAATCACCAGACCTGCCGTCAGGTTACCATCCTGCGCACGGGCATCGAATTGCAATTGCTGCAAGCCCAGTTGAATAGGAGCATCATCCAGTAAAAACGCCCAATCGCCTTTTTCGCGGGCGATACGTAGATGACCTTTCAATTGCTTGCTGGCAGTGATATCCCATTCACCTCCCAGTTGCAGGGCTGTACCGTTTTGCACAGGCGCATTTTCTGATTGCAGGGTAATGCCTGCTAATGTGCCACGAGTTGACCACTGCTGCGGGGTCCAATGGGCATCGAGTATGCTGATTTCACCTTCAGCGACAGCGATGCGGGTCGATTCTAAAGAAATCCGTTTTTGACTGATGCTAAGTGTAGGCTGATTAAGCAGGTGAAAAGGCAGGAAGCCTGTTGCCGATAATTTTTCCAGCGCACCATGCCACTGAAAATTCTGTAGATTTTCTGTAGGAAGAACGAGTTTGCCTGTAGTCTGGAATACAAGATGCGAATCCTGCGGCAAACCTGTTTCTATGCTCAGCGTATGCCGGGCTTGATTGCCAGCCAATGCGATTGTTAAGTTTTGCAGATAATCTTCACTATTCGAACGATAGTTCGCCATTTTGATTGCAAGCGCCACAGCTGTTTTGTGCAGGTTGCCAGTAATGGTGAAATCTGATAGTTGCTGCTTGCCGCTAAATGTTAAGCGTTTTGCGCTACTTGCGATGAGTAATCGAGGCGACTCTAACGTGTCTGCCAGGGTGATCTGCGCATTAAGATCGCCTTGCATATCTAACCCCAGTTGTGCCAGCGCAGGTGCGGCAATATTCAGTAGTAGCTGGTCACCTTTGTTACCAAAAGCACCTTTGGTACTGAGTTGATTGCTGCCTATCTGCAAGTTGATTTCACTTTTGATGCGCTTGACAGCATCAAATGATATTTGACCTTTGCCCATAACTGGTTGCCTGGCGAACTGGCTTTTTGCGATGGTAAAATCAATGGCACCGCTGACTTGCGGCGCAAGGTTCCCTGTCAATTTGAGCGTGGCGTTCAAATTTGACTGAGGCGCCTGTATGAATGAAGCAAGATCAAACCGGCTGAGCGTGCCTTCAAAATGAAAGGATTGGGATTCTTTCAGAGCGAGCTGACCTTGCCCAGTCAGGGTAGAAGCATGATGGCGCAGGGTGAATTTTTCCAAACTTACGGTAGTTTCGGTACGAGTCAAGTTCATTTCAAGCGATAATGCCTTGTCACGGAGTGAAATCGTTCCTTGCTGGGTTGCGGTGTCGCCAGTGAGTTTGAGATAACCATTGATTTTTGCTGCTTGCAGACGCGTATCCAGGGCGGCAGGATTAAGCTGATTCACTTTGAGATCGACAGATCCTGTTGCTTGCGCTCGTTGCCAGGCGATACGGCCGCTAATGGTTGCGTTACCGGCCGTTTTCAGAACCATCTCATCAAGCCGGATTTCATGCGGCGAAATGCAAGGTTGCGCCCGTATTTCCATCACAGGTAAACCGTTTTGATCCAATGGTTGGGGGAGACTATTTTTAATAATCATGCTGCCTTGCAGCTTTCCAGCAGTGTCTTCGTTTAAATCTGCCTGGATGGACAGATTGGCTTTAGGCATATCAGCCAAAAAGGCTTGCGGATTCAGTTGCGCTATTGATAATTGGAGCGTGGCAAGCGGCATGGCCGCAAACGGATGCAATATAAATTCTCCCTTGCCTTGAGCACCTGCGCTCATTGCGGTGATATTCCCATTGATTTCTTCAAGACTGCCGGTTAGATCGATTGAAACGGCGGTCACTGGCATCTCGGTATTGGTGGCAGCATGTTGCTGATTGTCCAGCGTCACCTGGGCATTCACATTAAAAGGCCGCTCTGTGCTTAGCAGCAGTGATCCAGTCAGCTTTCCCAATTCCAGCTCGAGCGAGATTTGCTGCAGAAGATGGCGATGAGCATCACTTTGCAGCTGGGTGGTAATGTTGGTAACTGTTAAATCAGGTGTTTCCTGGCCTATCGTCAGCATTTGCAAGGTGCCGATTTCCAGTTTATGCAGCGACAGTGACAGCGGCAGCTGCAAGCTCTCGGGCAGAGTGAATGGTTCCTCGGTTGATTCTGTAGCAGGTGACGACTGTATCTCGATCGCATTGGCTGTCAGCATTGTGATCGATAATTGCCTGGAAAATAGGAGCTGGGGCTGCCACTGCAGCTCAATGCCGTTAATGTTGACGCGGAGATCGTCACTGTTATAGCTCATTTTTTGCACGCTTAATGCGCGTAGCGTGCCATTAACATGCTCAAACAGAATACTGTCACCGCTGACGCGCGATACTATGGACAGCAGGAACCGCAGGCCGGAGTTACTGCTTGTTATCCAAATGCCGCCTGCAGTCAGGGTAATGGTCAGAAAAAGGACGAAAATCAGTAACCACGATCTTTTGCTATCTTTGTTCTGGTTGGGGTTGGCATCGGTATGCTGTTTGCTCATTTTTTCAACTGACTAGAAAGCGACTGCAATGGAGAAATGTACCCGTAGTGTGCCAGTATCGTGCCGTCTGGCTAAATCGAGTGCCAGCGGGCCGGCAGGGCTGCGCCAGCGGATACCACTACCATAGCCGAATGATGGTTTGAAAGACTGCCAGGAGTCTGCTGCATCACCAACATCTGTGAACAAGGCAGCTCCCCACTTCTCGGTAAACCAGCGTACATATTCAAGGGTGCCAGTACCAAGTGCGCGTCCACCAACAATAGCATTACCTTCACGCACCCCCAGGCTGAGAAAATCATATCCCCGCACTGAATTGATGCCGCCTGCACGGAATAAATATTCCTGAGGAATGCCGTCACGGGATGAGGCTATGGTATAGCCAATTTCTGCCCGCAGAAATAGCACATCACGCGCTCCAATTGGCCACCAATGTTGATGGCGCGCATAAGTGCGCACGAAATCCCGTTTCGAGAGCATATATTGGCTGCCGCCGCCAATGCGTATTTCTGAAATATGACCCCGTCTGGCATGTAGCGGATTGTCTACATTATGGTAGCGCCACCACGTGTCCAGTGCTAACGCATAGGTTGTGGTATCGGGTGCGCCTGCCGGCTGTCTTTCTTCCCTTTGCCAGGCAATACCGACCTGTGTGCGCATTTTTTCGGTGATGCGTTCGCGGGTAAGACCGACTCTCTGATTGAATGTTTTCAAATCTTCGATGTCGGTCCGTTCGATTTTTGCTCCCAGGCTATAGAGATAATTGTTTTCATCCGGGATGGTGTCGATTCTTGTCGAGAAGAGCTGGCGCTTTTGCTCATAACGCAGCAGGCTGCTCATACTCAGTGCCCGGTTCAGAAAATTGTAATTACGGTAATTAATTTCTCCTCTGGCGCCCGTGTTGGTACTATAGCCAACGCCTACAGCGATTTGCTGCGAGCGAGCCTCAGTCAGGATGACTTCTACCGGAATGGCCTGGTGAGACGCAATATCGGGGTGGATACTGATTGAGACCGAACTAAGGTGAGGGATATTCTGTAACGTGGTCTGGAAAGCAAGCAGTTTATCCCGGCGATAAGGATCGCCCTTTTGGAAAGGTGCGTAGTTGCTTATTATGCTTTGATCGTACCGCGTCAGTCCGCTAATCTGTAAGTCGCCGAAGTAGAATACCGGCCCTGAATCGATCACGATGTGCAATTTGGCACTGGCTGTTGCAGGATCAACTTCGGCCTGACTGCTGGTAATCTGGGCAGCAGCATATTCCCTTTCCGCAACGCTGGCGAGCAAGGCTGCTTTGGCCTCTTCCCAGACTGCAGTGCGAAATGGCTCGCCCGCTCCCAGTTGCCAATGCCTGCGTAATTGTTCTACTCGCTGGTGATGCTCGGGTGTTTCAACGGCCAGATCACCCTGAAATTCGATGGTGACTTCGGTCACTTTTGTCTGCGCTCCCGGAACTACCTTCAGGATCAGTTTTTCTCCATTTACACCACTTTCCAGGGTAACGACAGGAGTGAAATAACCCTCGGTTGCGAGTAGCTCTTTGATTTCCTGTTTTGCCTTGCGGGCATAAGCTGCTTGCGCTGTGTCACTGGCAAAAGGTTCATCAGGAAATGTGAGGTGTTTTTTTATGAGTTTCTTGACAGATTTGGGTGCGGAGAGCTTGATGATAGTCGGCTCTGATTGTTTGTCCGCATTTTGTATCGTCTGTGCAGCAGCAGGCGTGTGGCAAAACAAATTCAATGCAATACACAACACCAGCAGGGTCCAGCGGACAGCATGGAAGGAAATTGAGGAATTAACAGGAGATCGGGTTAAGCAATCGATTGTCATTGACAGGAGGTAACAATGCAATATCGCCTAAACCTAATCCCCGGCCATTCATATCAAGTTTGGCAGATTAATATTTCAATCTTATGAATGATGAATTATCTAAATGCGCTCGATATATTCACCATTATCAGTATTGACCTTAATTTTTTCACCCTGTAACACAAAAGAGGGTACCATGACGACCAATCCTGTCTCCGTGGTGGCAGGTTTATAGGAGCTGGTGGCCGTTGCGCCTTTGAGAATCGGCTCGGTATCGACTACGGTGAGTATCACGCTAGGGGGAAGCTGTACGCCTATCGGGCGATCATGATGGAAGTTAACCAGTACCTCCGTATTGGGCAGCAGATATTCGCTTTGCCCCTCAAGAAAGTCTTGTGACAAACTCATTTGCTCGTAGGTTTGCTTGTCCATAAAGATATAATCGCTGCCTTCCTGATAAAGAAAGACCATTTCACGAGGCTCGACAATGGTGCGTTCGACCTTGTCTTCAGTACGTATACGCTGATTGGTTTTAGTGCCTGCTTCGATATCTTTCATCTCCACCTGCATGAATGCGCCACCACGGCCGCCAACATGAACATGGTAACATTTCAGTACACGCCAGATGCGCTTGTCCCATTCGATCAGGTTACCAACGCGAATTTCAGTTGCGAGAACTTTTGCCATTGTTTTTTTATTAAAAAATGACCATTTTACACCAAAAAACCTGTAATCCCACTTTAACCTCCTTTGACGAGAATTGCCGCCAGTGTGTACGTCTGACTGAATTTTTGGATACTGTCAGAATCCAATATCCGGCTTACCATGCCAAACCGGTGCCAGCATTCGGTGATTTGTCCGCTAAGCTGCTGATCATCGGCCTGGCGCCGGGCATGCACGGCGCAAACCGCACGGGTAGACCATTTACCGGTGATTTTGCCGGTATTCTGCTATACCAGACGCTGCACAAATTTGGCCTGGCCAGTCATAACGAATCCATTTCCGTGAATGATGATTTACGTTTGCGCAATTGTCGTATTACCAATGCTGTCAAATGCCTGCCGCCTGCAAATAAGCCGCAGCCACGCGAAGTGCGGCAATGTAACGCCTATTTATCAGCCGAACTGGCAGATTTTACCGCGCATGGCGGGCAGGGCGTACTGGCTTTGGGTAATGTGGCCCATCAGGCTGGCTTGATGGCTTTAGGGTTGACAATGAAAAGTTTTCCTTTTCGCCATGGCGCTGTTCATAGCCTTCCCAATGGACTGAGACTTTATGACAGTTATCACTGCAGCCGTTACAATACACAAACTAAACGCTTGACAGCAGAAATGTTCGAGCAAGTCATTGCCAGAGTGTGTGCAGATCTGGCATTACCAACCTGATTAACTTTTTGAGAGAGATTAAGATGTCCTATGTCAATATCCGTATTGCTGGCACATGGAGCCGCGAACAGAAAAAGCAGATTGCCGAGGAAATTACCGATACCTTGGAACGGGTAGGCAATAAACCCAAGTCCTATACCTATATATCCTTTGATGAGATACCGCATGAAAACTGGGCAATTGCCGGAACATTGCTTGGTGACGACGAATAACGGGAAATAAGCATTTTGTCAGCAACCGCGTTTGACGGCAAAGTTTTTTCAGCGGCCTTACCTGCTTTGCCGGGGGTGTACCGTATGCTGAGTGCAGCCGGGGAAGTCATTTACGTCGGCAAGGCAATTGATCTCAGGAAACGGGTGTCATCCTATTTTCAGAAATCCAATCTGAGTCCGCGTATCCAGCTCATGGTTTCGCACATTGCGGCAATTGAAACGACTGTCACGCGTTCGGAAGCAGAAGCCTTGTTGCTTGAGAACAATCTGATCAAGAGCCTGGCGCCTCGTTACAACATCTTATTCAGGGATGATAAGTCTTATCCATATTTGATGCTGAGCCAGCACGCTTATCCACGCTTGGCTTTTTACCGCGGTGCGCTGGAAAACCAGCATCAGTATTTTGGCCCTTTTCCCAATGCTGGCGTTGTCAGAGAAAGCATTCATCTTTTGCAAAAAGTATTTCGTTTGCGCACCTGCGAAGACAGTGTGTTCAATCATCGTACCCGGCCTTGCCTGCTTTATCAGATCAAGCGCTGCAGCGGCCCTTGTGTCAACCTGATTTCACCGGAGGATTACCGTGAAGATGTCAAAAGTGCTTCCCTTTTTTTACAAGGCAAGCAGAATGAAGTGCTGAAAGAGATTGCTGAAAAAATGCAGCTCGCTTCCGAGCAACAGGAATATGAGCAGGCCGCGATTTTTCGCGACCAGATGCAGGCGCTGCGCAAAATCCAGGAGAAACAGTTTGTGGATAGCGGCAAAGCGCTGGATGCGGACGTCATCGCCTGTGTTTCCCTGCATGAGAGTATTGAAAGCGTCTGCGTCAACCTGGTCATGATCAGAGGTGGACGGCATTTGGGCGATAAGAGCTTTTTTCCACAAAATGTGCAGGGTTATGAGTTGCCGGATATTCTGGAAGCATTCATTACTCAGCACTATCTTAATCGGCCGGTGCCGCCGCTGATTGTCATCGGTGAAAACATCCGCCTGGATATTCTGCAACCTTTGCTGACGGAGCAGGCCGGGCGCAAGGTCGCTATCGTGCTCAATCCGGCCGGTGAGCGGCGGGTATGGTTGAAGATGGCGGCTGAGAATGCACGCCTGGCGCTGCAGCAGAGACTGCAAAGGCAAGCCAATCAGGAAGAGCGCGTGCAAGCTTTGCAGTTTGCCCTGAATCTGCCCAGTCTTGGCCGGATCGAGTGTTTCGATATCAGCCATACCATGGGTGAAGCGACGGTGGCTTCCTGCGTGGTTTATGACAACTTCTCTCTGCGTAACAACGAGTATCGCCGTTACAACATCACCGATATTATGCCGGGTGATGATTATGGCGCCATGCGTCAGGCATTGCTGCGGCGCTATGCCAAGCTGGCTGAAGAGGAGGGTAAATTGCCTGATCTGATTCTGATCGATGGCGGTAAAGGGCAGGTCAGCGCAGCGCAGGAAGTGCTGATTGAACTGGGGCTCAATGATATTCCCTTTTTGGGGGTGGCCAAAGGGGAAGGGCGCAAGCCTGGTCTGGAGCAATTGATTTTTCCATTGGCTGAAAAGCCGTTAAAATTACCTGCTGATCATGCTGGTTTGCACCTGATCCAACAGATTCGTGATGAAGCACATCGTTTCGCCATTCAGGGTCATCGTGCTCGGCGCAATAAAGCACGTACGCTTTCAAGCCTGGAACAGATTGCTGGTGTTGGCGCCAAACGGCGGCAAAGTTTGTTAGGCCGGTTCGGAGGGCTGAAGGGTGTGTTGACGGCAAGCGTGGAGGAGTTGCAGCAGGCGGAGGGCATCAGCCGGGCGCTGGCAGAAAGGATATACCGAGAGCTGCATTGAGCTTGCCCATAAAATAAATGTAGTGAAATGGCTGTTGCTTATTAAAAAAACAGAACTGATATTTTTTATATTATGCCAATGAATCTTCCTAATCTGCTGACATGGCTGCGGATACTTGCTATTCCTTTATTTGTCGGAATTTTTTATTTGCCGCCGACCTGGTTATCGCCCTTCGGCCAGAATCTGGTGGCTACTATCATTTTTAGCAGTGCAGCCATCACTGATTGGCTGGATGGCTATCTAGCCCGCACGCTTAATCAGATGTCGGCCTTTGGCGCTTTTCTTGATCCGGTCGCAGATAAATTAATGGTCGCAGCTGCCTTAATCGTGCTGGTGCACCTGGAAAGGCTGGATGCGCCGATTGCGCTGATTATCATCGGCCGGGAAATTACCGTCTCGGCTTTGCGTGAATGGATGGCGCATATCGGTAAAGCCAAAAGCGTCGCCGTTTCTTTTTTGGGAAAAATAAAAACAGCTTCACAAATGGTTGCGATTCCACTCCTGCTTTATCACGAAAAAATCGGAGAGCAGTTTGATTCTCAGGTAATAGGAACCTGGCTTATTTACCTGGCTGCAATTCTGACGCTGTGGTCGATGATTTATTATTTAAAAGCAGCTATTCCTCAGGCGCTGAAGCATTCATAATTCTGCAGCATAGTTGAGATTAATGACTTCATGCGATTAACTCGACTTTACCAGTACTCAGATGATATAAACCGCCAACAATACGGATTTTCTTGTGATCGTGATAATAATCGAGCACAGGCGTTTTGGTTCTCAGCTTTTCTACGGTCATGATGATATTTGCTTTGGTGACATTGATCAGGCGGCTGGAGGAGGTGTCGCTCACGGCTCTGACCGCGGGTGCGATGGCGCTTGCCAGTAGCTGGATGTGGCCAGGGAAATCCCGGTGATGATCGACCGCATCGATCGCTGCTTTCACTGCACCGCAGCTTTCGTGACCCAGCACCATGATCAATGGGGTATTCAGCACGGCCACTGAATATTCCAGGGTAGCCAGATTATCGTGCGTCAAGTAGTTTCCCGCGACGCGTGCCACAAACAAATCGCCCAGCGCTTCATCGAAACAATGTTCGGGACTTACCCGGGAATCGGAGCAACTCAGAATCGTTGCGTAAGGGTTCTGCCCCTTGATGAGCGCGGTTTCGACATCATGAAAATCCAGCGGTTCTGATTTGCCTGAAACATAGCGTTCGTTTCCTGCCATCAACCGCTCCAATGCCTGATCAGGCGTCAGGACATTCTCGGGTTTGGGAATGGTCTGAGCAGGGGTCTCTGCGGCTTTGTTTTCCATGCCGCTGGCGATTCCTGTACCGGCAAAACCCAGGCTGATGGCAGAAGCCCCTGCCAGTTTTAGAAATGAACGCTTATCCAAATCTGCCTGCTCCTGCTGTTTGTTCCGGTTTTTATTCAGGTGAATGTTTGCGCCCGTCAGGTCACGTCGATTACACATGCTGCAGTTCCTTTTGGCCTGTATCAACAAGGAAAATATTTTATCCAATATTCCATCGATTGGCGCAGCAGGAAGGCTATTTTCCGGATAAACACGCAGAAGGGGTACACGCAGATGGGATGTTCACGTCCAGAATCATGAATGCTTGTTCTTACGAACAATAGCCCCAGTTGTCATTGGGTGCAATTGATAAAACGCTCCGATTTCTCGCTGGCTGTATACACCTGTTTTGTAAGCAGCAATAATCGCCGTGCTGCGGTCTTTATATTGCGCTGCAATTTCAGACAAAGGTTTTGTCATCGGCTGTTTTTGCTGCTTGGGGATATTTAAATCGTCTTTTTCTTTCCTAATTCTTTTCCGCATTTCAGTGACGAAAGCTTCATCTCCTAAATAAATCTGATCTTTCAAATTCGACTATATTTCAGATTGATGCTGCACGCCTTTCTGGACGAATTGACGGTATTGCTCCATTGCAATCTTTTTTCGCTTACCAAACAAAGATAATATCCAGTCCGTTGTTAACCATTCAGCTCTTGACGCATCACCTGTCATTGCCAGATGACTATTCCACGGCCAGCCTTCAAGATTCTACCATTCAAACCATGTCGATAAATTCTGTTTTATCTCCTTCAGGTTATTGAATTCTCTGGTATATAAAAGTTCGTACTTAACTGTTCGCCAGAGTCGTTCAACAAAAATATTGTCATATAACCTAAGTCACATAAAATGATTCAATTGCAGCCGGATCGATGACAGTTGGCTGTAGGAAAGGCAGCGTCGATGAACTTGATGGATCGAGGGATACAATGGTTGTCGTGGTGTATGCTTTAGGTCATGATGAGAGTCACAGTATAAAACACTCATTTGACGAATAACAATGTGACGATATATGTGCGGACGTTTTGCCCTAGCTTATCCTCGTTCCAGTCTGACCGATTGGTATCATGCGGTGTCTATACCGGAGATCGAGCCACGTTATAACATTGCGCCTACCGACGATATTCTGGTCATTCGTGATAGTGACCAGGGTCGGGCGGGATCGACGATGCGTTGGGGGCTAATACCTCATTGGGTTAAAGATACCAAGAAACTGCCCTTGCTGTTCAATGCCCGCGCTGAATCGCTGGCTATCAAACCCATGTTCAAACATGCCTTCCGTCGTCAGCGGTGTCTCATTCCAGCTTCGGGCTTCTACGAATGGAAGTTGCTGCCAGATGGCAAAAGCAAACAGCCGTTCTATATCTCTGCTAAAGATGGTCCACTTTCCTTTGCAGGGCTATGGGAGACTGCAATAGTCGATGATGTAACTATCGATAGCTGCACGATCATCACCACAGCAAGCAATGCCTTGATGCGCTCGATTCATAATCGCATGCCCGTCATTCTTTCGCCTGAAGTATGGAATGCCTGGCTGACCCCAACCCAGCAATCCGACGATATTCTATTGTCGCTTCTACAGTTCTATTCTGGGGAGCAGTTGCAGCTATGGCCAGTGTCACCGGCTGTAGGGCGATCAAGCAATGAAGGAGCGCAATTGATTCAGCCGATTCATGATAAATTATCTTGATATATAAAATACCGGATGTAGAGAATGCGTCATCTCATTCATATCATTTAGGCCTGAGTTCTTACCAGTACCGGCTATGGTTGTCGATCATTGTTCAGTGGTATTCATCTGGGTTTTTTCATAGTATTGCACTAAAAGCTATGAGCCAGTATCAAGGCAGGTCTGGGATGCCAAGGCTTCCATTTGCCTAATTTAATGGAATCGAACCTTGCTCAACTTGCATTGGGAAATTTTAATTCTGGCGTTTTTCCCAGAGTCTCTAGGTAAACTCGCTATGACAAAGCATGATTGGTAGTTTGACTTCTGGCTAAGGGAAGTAAATTTTGTCACCTTGTTATTGGATATTGCTATACATAAAAAGGTTATGGCTATGAAAAAAGCGCAATATAGCCTCTCAAAAAGTATACTTAGGTTTTCCTAGATAGTGTCGTCACGAGACTTTGAGCCATAGTGCGAGACAACGAATCTGGACGATGGCGATGAATGAAGAGAGGTTCTTGGCATAGCGGGTGGCAATACCACGCCATTGTTTGAGCGCAAGAAA
>NZ_JAGFJM010000101.1 GCF_024102715.1 Nitrosomonas communis | reverse complement strand
CATTGATCTTGATCAAGCTGAGCGCTAAAGCAGCAGGCCCTCCCGCTATCCCCGCAATTGCAGCAGCAGGCAAATTGACATTAAGATTCTGACCGCCACTCGGCGTAGCACCCGCTGCAAGCGCACTGGAGCTATCCAGATTGCCAGAAACGCCCAGATTCCGATTTCCAATCTGATTAACACTTTGTACGCCAAAGCGGGCGCCCAGATTGCGACTAAACGTATCCGTCGCTTCCACGATGCGCGCTTCGATCATGACTTGACGCACAGAAGTATCGAGATTACTGATATGTTTGGCCACCTCCGCCAATCTGAGTGGAATATCAGTCACGGTCAACGTATTACTGATATCATCTATTTCTACCGTGCCGCGCTGACTCAAAATCCCTTTGAGAGGAATTGAGCTCGCCGTGCGGTAATTTAACTTAAAAGTTTCAGTATGCAATGGTTCCAATTCGGAAATTTGTTGACGAGACTCCAGCTCGAGCTTTTCCCTGGCCGTCAATTCCTCACGTGGGGCGACAAAGATCACATTACCTACTCGCCGCTTATCGAGTTCTTGAGATTGAAGCACAATATCCAACGCCTGATCCCAAGGAACATCCTTCAGACGCAAGGTAAGATTTCCTTTGACTGAATCGCTGGCGATAATATTCAGATTGGTAAAATCAGCCAGAACCTGCAAGACCGAGCGCACTTCGACATTCTGAAAATTGAGCGATAGTTTTTCACCGGTATACCCGCCAGTGATCAGTTTTTTGTGGGCAGGAACATCCTCGCTCTCAACAATTGCTTTGACTTCCAGAATAAGTCTGCTGCCTGTTTGGTAGGAGGTATGCTCCCAGCGGCCTTTTGACTCAATAACCATCTGTACCCTATCCCCTTTTGATATTGTTTCTATGGTTTGTACGGGTGTGGCAAAATCCACTACATCCAGGCGCCGTTCCAGATTGGGTGGCAAGTAAGTCTTGATGAATTCGACAATGATGCGATTACCCTGCTGGCGCACATCGATCCCCGCACCAGACGCAGAAAGATCTACTTCCACCCGGCCTTCGCCATTCGGACCACGTTTGAAATCGATATCTTGTAGACTAAGTAACTTCTTCTCCTGCATCGCTACGGTTTTAAGGGAATGAAGCGGGGTACTGGTAATTTCTCCGACATCGAGTCCACTTAGCAAAATAAGCACGAAGCTGCCATCAATGCGAGTCTCATAAGTCATCGGCTTTAACAAATTCATCACTAGACGGGTACGATTATCGGATTGAACGATATTAATGCTATGCAAATTTCCGTCACCTGCCTCTTGCCTCCTTTTACCGAGTGCATTGACAGTATTGATAAAATCAAAATAAATCCTATCCGGATTGTTTAAAGAAACACCGGCGGGAGCAGAAACAGGCGGCTGATCGAGCGATACCTTGACAATAATCTGCCTATTGCGATTACCAGTCACATCGATGGCATTGATCCTGTTCTGCAGTGCTGCCCTGCCAAATGACAACTCATCCGCCGTGACAATAGAAATCTGGAAGAACATGAATAGCAATGCAACCCATTGAGCTGCTTCTCTCCAGCCATGGAAAAATTCTCCTATTATCACGCCCATTATCTCTGCTCCTGAGCTTGCAGCATCAGCGTGCTAAGGCGCTCGGTCCAGTCGTTGGCACTATCCTGTATAATTTCCTTGAGCTTGACTTCTGCTTCAGAAATAGCTGTGATCAAGCCGAAATTCTGACCTAAGTAGTTACCGGCCTTGACACGATACACGGTATTATCAGGGGCTCTAACCAATGCAAAGATTTGCTTGTTGCGCTGCAATGTTCCAACCATTACCAGATTCTCCAGCGGAAAGCTCTCTAATGCTTCCTTGCGGCGCTTCAGGTCAGGCTGAAGCGTGCCATGATGCTGAAGCTGATTATTGTTTTTCCTGGCACTGAAAGGATCTGGCACATTAAATGCCTCATAATTAAATCGTGCAAAAGTCTTGATTTCAGGCAAAGGCTCGACCTTACCCTGCAACCCTTCCCCTGAGTTGCTCACAAATTCTTCAAGATCACTGTAGGAATCTCCGCTGCAGGCAGAAACCATAACAAACAACACTCCCCATAAATAACAAGGCCGTCTGATCATTTTTTCCCCTCGCTAGTGCGCTTGTTATGGTTAGCAAGCTCATCGTCATCGAGATAGCGGAAGGTTCGCGCAACGGCATTCAGTATCAAGTGTTGCTCTTTCCCGGGAGTAATATCGATATCCTTTAACGTTACAATGCGCGGCAATTGAGAAACATCGCTCGCGAAAGCGCCAATGTCGTGATAACTGCCTATCACGCGGACCATTATGGGTAATTCAGCGTAAAATTCCTTGATCGTTTCGCTGGCCGCGGGTTTAAATAATTCAAATTGCAATCCCCGCCCCAGACCAGCCCGATTGATGTCCACCAGCAAAGCATCCAATTCAGATTTATTGGGCAGTTGCTTCAGCATGACACTCAGTGACTGCTCGATCTCGTGCAATTGCCGCCGCATGATGTCCAAGTTAACAGCGTTCCTCTTTTTGATCAGATAAGTGTCTTTGAGAGTGGCTTCCTCTGCCTCGGCGCTTTCGAGTATTTCCGCCTGTTCCTGCCAATCCAGAAAATAACCTGCAACGACAATCACTAGCAACAAAGTAACCAAAGCACCGGTCTTGATTGCAGCCGGCCAGCTACCCGGCTCATTAAGATCAAGTAGCCGCAATTCTTCTAATGAATTCATCGCTCTCCACCTGCTCAATTAGTTAGGACCACGCGCTGGGGTATGTTCACTATCGAGACTGCTCATTAATTCAGCAAGCTTCACATTCAAATCAAACTCACTCAAACGTACATTGTTGATATTGACTGCCTTAATCTCGATCAACAGAGGGGATTCAAACCTTGCTGACGAGTCCAGATTGCGCATTAAGGTCGATACCCAAGCATTTGATTGCGCATAACCAGAAAGATGAATGCGTTGATCAGTCTGCTTGAGACTCTTGAGATAAACCCCCTCCGGCACCAGCTTTGCTAGCTGATCTAAAATATGAACAGCATCAGTACGATTGACTTGTAATGTTTCCACAGCCTCTTTGCGCGCCAGCAACTCCTGCAGTTGTTGCTTGATTTGTTTGATTTCTTCAATTTGCTTGTCAAGAAGAGCAATCTGGCTTTGCAAGTATTGATTACGCCCATGCTGATACTCAATCTTTCCTGAAATGACTTCATGCCCACCCCAGACAATCAATATTCCAAGCACGCAAGTAATGCCAACCAGCATGACAAACTGCTGCTGGCGCGCCTTGCGTCTAAGCTCACGGTGCGGCAATAAATTAATGCGTATCATGATGGATCAAAGCTCCGCAGCGCCAATCCACAGGCAATCATTAACAAGGGTGTATCTATTTTTAGTTGTTTGAGGGAAATACGGTTAGATAACTCCATATTTGCAAAAGGATTAACGATCTGTGTAATAACTTGGGCATGCTCAGTGACTGCTTGTTCCAAACCGGGAATCAATGCACATCCGCCGGAAAGAAAAATATAGTTAACCTGGGTATATGACGTAGAAGTGAAAAAGAACTGCAAAGCGCGTGTCACTTCCAGCGCAAGTGTTCCGCAAAAAGGTTGCAATACATCCGTATGATAGTATCTAGGTAAATTCTCATTGCGTTTGGCTGCTTCCGCTTCTTCATATGTCAAATTAAATTGACTCTGAATTTCCTGGGTTAGCTGATCTCCTCCGAATGGCTGATCACGTGTATAAACAGATTCCCCATTGTAGAAAATGTTAAGACGGGTAATACTTGCGCCGATATCGACTAATGCAATTACCTGGTCTTTGCCGCCTTCCGGTAATTGACATTCAATTAATTCAAAAGCAGCCTGGGCTGCGAAATGTTCAATATCCATTACTGTTGCTTTCAACCCGGCAGCTAATGCTGCAGCAACACGATCCTCCACTTTTTCTTTACGTGAAGCAGCAATTATGACTTCAACTTCATCCGGGTGATCAGGTATTGATTTGACTACTTGAAAATCTAAATTTATTTCGTCTAACGCAAAAGGAATATATTGGTTAGCTTCTGCCTCAACTTGAAAAGCCAGATCTTCTTCCCGTTGCCCTGCTGGTACGACAATTCTTTTGGTAATGACAGCGGCAGCAGGTAATGCAAGGGCAATATTCTTCACGCGTGTCCCCATGCGCTTCCATGCATGACGGATACTACCGCCAACTGCTTCGAGATTATTAATGTTTCCATCAAGCATGGCTTCCTTCGGCATCGGCTCAATTACATAGTTTTCCAGACACAATGTGTTATGAGCTTTATTCATCATGGAAAGCTCAACCATTTTCACCGATGAAGAGCTGATGTCCACACCCAGCAGCCGAGGCGATTTAGCAGGTAAGAAATTTAAATTGACAGCAAAACCTTTATTGAACATTGATTTATTAGAAACAATATTTTAAAGTGAAGTATTTTCATGGACAAAATGCCTGCAGAGTTCTTCATCAACACATGGAAATCTCCGAAATCATTCCATACTTTCTTTAGCAAACTGCTCGCTCAAACAAAATTCTGGCAGATTCCAAAACAGTTTGATTTGTACAAAAACAACAGATATACCCTCTATAATTAGAAATTGTTCTTTATCGCACTTAGTTAGAAACTTTATTTCTCATGTTATTTCGTTGGCTGGCTTATCCGTTTCTAGCAGCACTCGCAACAAGCTTGATCGGTATTTTGCTGATCGTTTTTGCAGCACTCGTTATTATCCCTACCCTTCCTTCACTTGAAGTATTGACGGATTACCGGCCTAAAATACCGTTACGGATTTATAGTGCTGAAGGATTATTAATCGGAGAATTTGGAGAAGAGCGCAGAGATTTTGTAACAATCGATGAAACACCTGCTTTTCTTAAGCAAGCTATCCTAGCCGCTGAAGATGATCGTTTTTATCAGCATGGCGGAGTTGATTACATTGGGGTACTGCGGGCAGCTTATTCTAATTTCGCTGGAGGAGGCGCCCTTCAGGGGGCAAGTACGATTACTATGCAGGTTGCACGTAATTTTTTCCTGACCAAAGAAAAAACTTTGACCAGAAAATTCAGTGAAGCATTACTTGCATTCAAGATTGAGCACAGTCTGAGCAAAGATAAAATCCTGGAGCTTTATATTAATCAGATATACCTTGGTCAGAGAAGTTACGGTTTCTCCGCAGCAGCCCAAACCTATTTTGACAAGTCGCTGGATGATATTAATCTAGCCGAAGCAGCCATGCTGGCAGGATTGCCCAAAGCTCCCTCACGTTTTAATCCAGTGGTCAATCCAAAGCGGGCAAAGATACGCCAGCATTACGTATTGAAACGAATGCATGAGCTCGATCTTATCTCCAGCAAAGAATTAGCCATGGCGGAAAAGCAACCAATATCTATACACCGCCAAGTACGGAACTTCGCCATGCCAGCCGAGTATGTGGTTGAAATGGCTCGGCAGGTGATATATCAGCGTTTTGGTGAAGCAGCCTATACGCGTGGAATTAAAGTTTTCACAACTGTGAGAAAGCCCGATCAAGAAGCAGCTTATAAAGCACTCCGCAAAGGCGCACTAGAATACGATAACCGGCATGGTTACCGTGGTCCAGAAGCTTTCATTAATTTACCCAAAAATGATACAGACCTGCAAAAGAATCTGGAGGAAGCATTACAACCATTCAATGATAGTAGCGATATCCTTATTGCTGTGGTGCTATCGGCTAATTTAAATTCTGTTAAAGCCTATCATAAAGGGGGAGAAATTATTGAAATCAATCGTGATGGACTCGCTTTTGCCAAAAAATTCCTCACCAACGACCCTAAAATAGGCAATAAGCGTATTCGTCCTGGCGCATTGATCCGCGTACAAAAGAATGAGAAAAATGTCTGGCAGATTGTGCAGCTTCCCCAGATTGAAGCTGCACTCGTGGCAATTGATCCGATTGATGGGATGATCCGTGCTTTGATTGGAGGATTTGACTTCAATCTCAATCAGTTCAATCATGTCACCCAAGCGTGGCGGCAAGCAGGATCCAGCTTCAAGCCATTTATTTACTCAGCTTCACTGGAAAAAGGATTTACCCCTGCGACTATTATTAACGATGCACCTTTATTTTTTGATGCAGCACAAACAGGTGGTAAGTCCTGGGAACCTAAAAACTTTGATGGCAAGTTCAACGGTCCAATACGTATGCGCGTTGCACTGGCTCAATCAAAAAACCTTGCCTCTATTCGCATTCTTCAAGCGATTGGACTACGCTACGCACAAGACTATATCACCCGTTTTGGTTTTGACAGTAACCGTCACCCGCCTTTTCTGCCCATGGCACTGGGAGCGGGCTCTGTTACACCTATGCAACTGGCTGTAGGTTATGCCACATTTGCTAATGGTGGCTTCCGTATTTACCCTTACTTCATCGATAGAATAGAAGATGAGCAGGGTAATGTTCTTGAGTTAGCTCAGCCTCATATTGCTGGAAAAAATGCCAAACAGGTAATTGATCCACGCAATGCGTTTCTTATGACTAGTATGATGCAAGACGTCATTCAACGAGGAACAGCCACCACAGCAAAACGACTTGGCCGCAATGATATCGCTGGAAAAACAGGCACGACCAGTAATTTTATTGATGCCTGGTTCTGTGGTTTTCAGAAAAATCTGGTGACGATAAGCTGGGTAGGCTTTGATGAGCCCAAGACATTGGGCAAGAATGAAACCGGCGGACGGGTAGCCTTACCTATCTGGATAAACTACATGGAGCATGCATTAAAGAATATACCTGTTGAGACTCATGATCTTCCCAAAGGAATCACCGTAGCTAGAATTAATCCAGCAACCGGCTTAAGAGAACAGGGAGGAGCTATCAGTGAATATTTTTTCCACGAACAACTCCCGCCTGTGGCTGAGTTACCTGTTGAAGAATTTGGATCGATAGAAGAACTATGGCATCAACTATTCTAAAAAAATAATTTTTAGATTTATAGATTCTTTCTCAACCAAGTAGCTGCATCCAATGCAAAATAAGTCAATATCGCATCTGCTCCTGCACGCTTGCAGGATAACAGAGACTCTATCACACAGGCCTCTTCATCTAACCAGCCATTCATGACAGCCGCCTTAAGCATGGCATATTCACCACTGACCTGATATACGATCGTAGGTACACCAAATCGTTCTTTTACTCTGCGTACAATATCAAGATAAGGCAGGCCTGGCTTTATCATGACCATATCGGCTCCTTCTTGCAAATCCAAGCCAACTTCCCATAACGCTTCGTCCGAATTGGCCGGATCCATTTGATAAGTATATTTGTTACCCGAAAGCAAATTAGCCGCAGATCCGACCGCATCACGGAACGGCCCATAAAAACTGGAAGCATATTTTGCCGAATAGGCGAGAATACGCGTATGAATAAAGTTATTGCTATCCAATGCCGCACGAATAGCACCAATCCGTCCATCCATCATATCTGAAGGAGCCACCACGTCCGCTCCCGCTTGCGCATGGACCAGTGCCTGTTGCACCAAGACTGTAACCGTTTCATCATTCATGACATAGCCACTGGCATTAATCAGTCCATCTTGACCATGACTCGTGTAAGGATCCAGCGCAATATCAGTAATAACGCCCAACTCTGGAAAATCCTTCTTCAACTGGCTGACAGCTTGAGGTACTAACCCCTCAGGATTAAGCGCTTCATTTGCGGTTAAATTCTTGAGCGAAGCATCAATGACCGGAAAAATAGCGATGGCAGGGATACCTAAACGCAAGCACTTTTCAGCTTGAGACATGAGCAAGTCGATGCTTAACCGCACAACACCTGGCATAGAAGCCACTTTCTCTTTTCGCTTCTTCCCATCCAGCACAAAGACAGGATAAATCAAATCATCTGCTCGCAAATGATTTTCTCGTACCAAGCTGCGGGAAAAATCGTCACGACGTAAACGTCGCATTCTCTTTTGTGGAAATTGACTAATAAATGACATGATCAACTCATCTGAATAATAAAAATAGAATTAATGGGGAACTTACTGAGAAATTCCTTCTCTTAAGGGAAGACGATGCTTTTTTATTCGTCTCTCGCCTTCCCTCCCTGAGGCGGGGCCTTTGATATAAGGCGATTCCCCCCGGTTTTTTCCCCTTTAACCGGGGTTTTTTTTGTCCCTAATTCGATATCATTTTGTTGAGTCATTGCACTACCTGATCCGAACCAGTCCGCTAAAATAGTAATTGCTTCTTCAACACCACTTGCCAGCATGCTAGAAAAAAGTTGCGCTGTACATTGTGGATATCGTTCAGCTAAAAAATGCCTTACTTGTTTCAGCGCATAAGCTGCTTGATTGCGGCTCAACTTATCTGATTTGGTTAACAGAATATGTACTGGTTTTTTCGTTAGCGAAAACCACTCTAGCATTTGCAGATCAAGTTTGGTCAAGGGATGACGCACATCCATAATGAGTACCATACCGTACAGTGCATCACGAGTCTGCAAATAACTGCTGAGTAGATGCTCCCAATGCTGACGGATTGCAAAAGGCACTTTGGCGTAACCATAACCAGGAAGATCAACCAGAAAGTTACCATTTCCCAGTTGGAAAAAATTAATATGCTGTGTCCGCCCCGGTGTTTTACTCACAAAAGCAAGACGGCCACGCCTAGAAAGCGTATTGATTGCACTAGATTTACCAGCATTTGAACGCCCAACAAAAGCAACCTCCACACCACATGTCCGAGGCAGATCTTTCAACTGATTAACGGTAGTATAAAAGCTGATATTCTGAAACAAAGACATATATTTTCTACTACACCATTTCAGATTTTTCTTGGGCGATTACTTTTAATCCTTCCAGCACCAAATTATCCATCATTATAGTAGGTATTTTAATATGAGGTAGCAACAAAGCGGCACTTCCACCACTGATAATACAATTTAATTTATCATGACCTAATTTAGTTGAAAGCAGTGTATGCATATGGTCTAGCGCACCTGTCAATGCATGAATAACTCCACCGTGAATGGCATCTGAAGTAGTACGAGGGAAATCTTGAAAACAACCCTCCTGCAACGTTAATAACGCAGTCTGATTCACTAACGCCTGCTTCATTAAAGCAAAACCAGGCAAAATAATCCCCCCCAGAAACTCGCCTCCATCAGAAAGTGTATCTATTGTCATTGCAGTACCTGCATTGACCACAAGACAACCCTGCTGCCTCATTCTCCAGGCGGCAATCAAAGCTGCCCAGCGATCACTGCCCAGTTGCGCCGGATTGGAGTAATAGTTCCTGACACCACATTGATAAGTAGTAGCAGAAATCCACTGTGGAATTGCTTTCCAAATAGTTAGCAAATTTAGTAGCGCTGCCTCAGCAAGTGGACCTGCTACATTGGAAATAATAATAGATGATGGCTCTGGTAGCTCCCGCCAAATTTGATTGAGCAATACACATTGACTTTGCGCAGTGATTCCTCGCTCACACCAGTCACTACCATTGTGGAGCCCCCACTTGATGGCGGTATTACCAGAGTCTATTGCTAGCAGATAAGGCATAAACTTTATTTCACTCTAATTTACGCAAACTGATCTCACCACCATTGAAACTTTGCACGCCCATTAAGGTACTTACCAGTAATGATCCATCAGTCGTTACCCCGCGCACCCTGCCTTGTTCTATAGAACCATCTGGCAAATGCAGCTCAATCAGCTTATTCTCGAAAGCATGATAACGTAACCATTCATCTCTAAACGGCAAGAAACCCTTTTGGTCAAATGCACTTAGTGTTACTGCCAATTCTCTCAGCAAAACAGTCAACAATTTATTGCGATCAGGCATCTCATGCGTCATAGCATAGATATCTGTCGTTTCTTGATCTATCTTGTTCTTGATGCTGTCAGATAATCTAAGATTGATCCCGATACCGATTACTGCAGTAGCCGGTCCAAGCATATCGCCCTGCAACTCAATTAACACTCCTCCTAGCTTGATAAAATCAAACAGGAGATCGTTAGGCCATTTTAATGTCACCCCATTGATACCGGTTAATGCCAATGCTCGAACGATGGCAACACCTACCGCCAAACTCAATCCAGAAAGAAAATTGACACCGCGCTGAAACTGCCATGTTAATGAGAAAGTTAGACTGTCTCCTAAGCCTGTATACCATTGCCGGCCACGACGTCCTCGTCCCCCAGTTTGCAGCTCAGCTGTAATAACACGAATTTTCTCATCATGAATATTTTTTTCTCTCGCAGCATCACGCAATAGCAAGGTATTGGTTGATTCAGCAATATCCAGAACTTGAATATGAAAGCGATCTGCTTCTCCAGCAAGATGCGTCTGAATTATGTCTTTGTCTAACCATTGCACGGGATTAATCCAGCGATAACCACGGCCTCGAATCTTGTGAATAATCAGACCTAATCTATCAAGGTCATGTAGCGCATTTGAAATGCTTGCGCGCGATACCCCAAGAGTTTGGGAAAGTTCTGTCCCTGAATGAAACTCACCGTCACTTAATCGTCTTAAAATAGCAAATGTAAGCGATTTCACATTCAGATCTGCGTAAAAATTGCTGACTATTAAAATGATTGAGCGAGCATAGCTTACGAGTGAGTATTCAATTTAATGGCCCTTACTTTGAATACTCTTATCAATTGGCGTCCCCAAGGGGATTCGAACCCCTGTACTCACCGTGAAAGGGTGATGTCCTAGGCCTCTAGACGATGGGGACCACAGAATATAATGGCTATCGAGAGAAACTGGTGGAGATAAGCGGGATCGAACCGCTGACCTCTTGCATGCCATGCAAGCGCTCTCCCAGCTGAGCTATACCCCCGACTGAAGGAGAGAGGATTATACTGGTGCGCTTGCTTATTGTAAAGTTGAAGATCAATCTGGAAAGTTAGTTATTTGCTGATTTATTCTTTTCAGCGTCTCTGTTTTGCCGATTAACTCCAGTATTGCATCAATTGATGGGGTTTGTGCTTCACCCGTTACAACGACGCGTAAAGGCATGGCGACCTTTGGTAATTTTATATTAAATGCTGCGGCTGTTTTTTTGATTTCATCGTGAATAGTCTGGCGGCTCCATTCAATGGAGGCAAATCTATCGATTAAGTAAAGCAAAATAGATTTTACTTCCTGGTTGAAATGTTGCACTTTGAGGTCATCAGAGGGCTCAAGTGGGCGGAAAAAATAAACAGCTGCATCAGCAAGCTCGCTAATTGTACTGACTCTTTCTTTAAGCAAATGAATTACTTTCAACAAATATGGCTCATTGGGTATGTTACAGTCATCTTTCTCAAGAAACGGTATAATCAGCTCAGCAATGCGTGAATCTTCTTCGCTTTTAAGATAGTGCTGATTTAGCCACATCAGTTTTTCTGGATTAAATTTTGCTGGAGAACGATTAATTTTTACTAAATCAAACCATTCGATCAATTGATCAGTACTGAATATTTCTTCATCACCATGGGACCATCCTAGCCGGGCAAGGTAATTTATAAAAGCTTTAGGCAAATAACCTTCATCGCGATAATGTATCACCGAAACTGCACCATGGCGCTTGGATAGTCTTTCACCATCTGCACCTAATATCATAGGCACATGTGCATACTGAGGTATCGGCGCACCAAGTGCTTTGAGAATATTAATTTGACGGGGTGTGTTGTTGACATGATCATCACCACGTATGACGTGACTAATGTTCATATCCAGATCATCCACTATCACACCAAAATTGTAAGTGGGTATACCGTCACTTCTCAGCAGAACAAGATCATCAAGCTCACTATTAGCTACAATAATTTTACCCTTAACCAAATCTTCAAAGACGACATGACCATCCATTGGATTTTTGAAACGAATAACCGGCTTTACTCCGCTTGGGGGAGTTTTCTTTGTATCACGCCAACGCCCATCATATCTTGGCTTTAACCCAGCAGCACGTTGTTGCTCTCGCAGCAAATCTAACTCCTCTTTGCTAGCATAGCAACGATAAGCTAGATTGTTTCGCAGCAATTGCTCGGCCACTTCATGATAACGCGCCAATCTTTGCATTTGATAAAAAGGACCCTCATCATAATCAAGACCTAACCAAGCCATTCCATCGAGGATAGCCTGCACCGATAGCCGGGTTGAACGTTCAAGGTCGGTATCTTCAATTCTTAAAATAAATTTGCCACCATGTTTGCGTGCAAAAGCCCAAGAAAAAAGGGCTGTCCGAGCCCCCCCAATATGAAGATAGCCTGTAGGGCTAGGAGCAAATCGTGTACGTATCATTAGAAAATACTTATGTGATATTGATTAGAAACTGAATAGTCTACGCCATTCTGAAAGGTAGTGTTTTACTTGAATATATCTTTTATTCTTAGCCAAAAAGAATTCGGAATTCGAAATAAATGCTACTTTAATGATTCTTTTTTATTCTGTTATTTAATCTCGCACTATTTGCTATACTGAACAACTTTATAAAAATTTCAAATAACATGAGCGAATACCTTTTTACTTCTGAATCTGTTTCCGAAGGACATCCCGATAAGGTAGCAGATCAGATATCTGATGCAGTTCTGGACGCCATATTGGATCAGGACACAAACGCACGGGTAGCCTGTGAAACGATGTGCAGTACAGGCTTGATCGTCTTATCAGGTGAAATTACAACACATGCGTCGGTCGATTACAACGTAATCGCACGCGAAACAGTTAAAAAAATAGGATATACCAGCTCTGATATTGGTTTTGATGCGTGCACCTGTGCAGTATTAACGGCCTTCAACAAGCAATCACCCGATATTGCCCAGGGAGTTAATCGCAGTAAAGAAGATGAAATCGATCAAGGTGCTGGCGATCAAGGATTAATGTTTGGTTTTGCTTGTGATGAAACCCCTCAATTGATGCCGATGCCCATTTACTATGCCCATCGTTTAGTGGAAAAACAATCGCAATTAAGAAAGAATGGACAACTGCCATGGTTGCGGCCTGATGCTAAATCTCAAGTATCAGTCAGATATATCAACGGCAAACCACAGCGTATCGATACTGTCGTTATATCAACTCAGCATGATCCAGATATCTCTCATACCACTCTGACAGAGGCAGTTATCGAGGAAATTATTAAACCGGTCCTGCCTAAGGAAGCATTAAGCGGAAACACTCAGTATCTGATTAATCCTACAGGACGCTTCGTTGTCGGTGGTCCTATGGGTGATTGTGGTTTGACAGGCCGCAAGATTATTGTTGATACATATGGTGGTACCGCTCATCATGGTGGCGGCGCTTTCTCCGGTAAAGATCCCTCCAAGGTAGATCGTTCCGCAGCTTATGCTGTACGCCATGTAGCAAAAAATATCGTAGCAGCTGGACTTGCCAGAAAATGCGAAGTACAAGTAGCTTACGCTATCGGGGTGGCACGTCCAGTCTCTCTGATGGTTGAAACTTTCGGTACCGGAAAAATTCCTGACGAGAAACTCGCAAAACTAATAGAACAGCATTTTGATTTACGTCCCAGAGCAATTATCCATACACTTAATCTGCTACGACCTATTTATGCGAAAACTGCTGCCTATGGACATTTTGGGCGGGAAGATCCAGATTTCACCTGGGAAGCAACCGATAAAGCCGCACAGCTTCGCGCTGATGCCGGCATCTAATTGATCCAGTAATAAATTCTATTACCTGAAATTGCCATTCCCTACTTAAGTGCAAACCTGAATTATTCCCATAGATTGAGGGGCGCTGCAACGGTCATTCATCCGTGAGGCTCAGTTTATGCGGATAACAAAATAACGGCGCTCGTTCATTTTAGGAGATTTTAGCTATGAACGGCCAGTTTAATGATTATAGCGTTGCCGATCTTTCCTTGGCAGATTGGGGAAGAAAAGAAATTGCTATTGCTGAAACAGAAATGCCCGGCTTGATGGCCTTGCGGCAAGAATATGCAGATCTGAAGCCACTGAAAGGCGCACGTATCGCAGGCTCACTGCATATGACCATTCAGACAGCAGTGTTGATTGAAACACTCATCACTTTGGGCGCAGAAGTGCGCTGGGCTTCCTGTAACATTTTTTCAACACAAGACCATGCTGCGGCTGCAATTGCTGCGAAAAATATTCCAGTGTATGCCTATAAAGGTGAATCATTAGAAGATTACTGGGAATATGCTCATCGTATTTTCGAATGGTCTAAAGGTGGAAAAGCCAGCAATGCAAATATGATTCTGGATGATGGCGGTGATGCAACCTTACTGCTGACACTTGGCAGCAAGGCTGAGAAAGATCCTTCCGTTATTGCAAATCCTGGCAATGAAGAAGAACGCGTACTTTTTGCGGCGATCAAATCACGAACTAACAGTCAACCTAACTGGTATTCGGAAAAGCTTGTCAGCATCAGAGGCGTTACCGAAGAAACAACCACAGGCGTTCATCGTTTATATGAAATGCAAAAACAGGGAGCCTTACCTTTTCCCGCTTTCAACGTTAATGATTCCGTCACCAAATCAAAATTTGATAATCTTTATGGCTGTCGTGAATCTTTAGTGGATGGTATCAAGCGCGCAACCGATGTGATGATTGCCGGCAAGATTGCAGTAGTATGTGGTTATGGTGATGTGGGTAAAGGCTGCGCACAATCATTGCGTGGGTTGGGAGCAACTGTCTGGATCACTGAAATCGACCCAATCTGCGCGTTGCAGGCTGCTATGGAAGGCTATCGCGTGGTGACTATGGACGATGCGTGCGATCAAGCAGATATTTTTGTTACCGCAACAGGCAATATCCGTGTGATTCACCATGATCATATGCTCAAGATGAAAGATCAGGCAATTGTATGCAATATCGGACATTTTGATTCTGAAATAGATATCACTTCAATTCAGCAATATCGATGGGAGAATATCAAACCACAGGTTGATCATGTAATTTTTCCAACTGGCCGCCGCATTATTGTATTAGCTCAAGGTAGACTGGTAAACTTGGGTTGCGCAACGGGTCACCCCTCGTTTGTCATGTCGAGTTCTTTTACTAATCAAGTACTGGCACAAATCGAACTCTGGCAAAATGGAGAGAACTATCAGAAAAAAGTTTATGTGCTTCCTAAGCATCTGGATGAAAAAGTAGCACGCCTTCATCTTGGAAAATTAGGCGCAAAACTGACTGAGCTAACTGATGAACAAGCACAATACCTTAATCTGGATAAGAATGGTCCTTACAAACCAGAAACATATCGATATTAATCAATGCATTACAAGCAGGAATGGTTGCAAGATAATAAGAATCCCTGCTTATATCATCCTTTCTTAATAGTAGAGGCAAGTTAAATTACCTGCCTCTATTTTGTAATGACTATAGACATATCAAGTTGAGATCACAAAAGAATTTTTCACCTACTTTTAGCTTTGAGCTTTTCCCCCCGCAAACCCCGGAAGGAGTAGAAAAGTTACGAGCTGCTCGCCAGCGACTCGCTCAATTCAATCCAAAATTTTTCTCGGTCACCTTTGGCGCAGGCGGCTCCACTCGCGATCGTACTTTTGAAACAGTACTCGAAATTCTGGCAGAAGGCCATCCGGTCGCACCACATCTTTCTTGTATTGGTTCTACTCGCGAAAATATTTATTCAATCCTAAAAAAATACCAGGATAGTGGAATTCACCATATCGTTGCCCTACGGGGAGATCTGCCCTCCGGCATGGCTCGACCAGGTGAATTTCGTTATGCAAGTGAGCTGGTTACATTCATTCGCAAAGAGTTCGGCAACACTTTCCACATGGAAGTAGCAGCCTATCCAGAATATCATCCGCAATCCCGCTCTGTTCAGGAAGATTTCAAGAATTTTAAAAATAAAATAGAAGCGGGGGCAGATTCAGCCATTACGCAGTTTTTTTATAATGCAGATGCTTATTTTCATTTTATTGACATGTGTGAAGCTGCCAACCTAAGTGTTCCAATTGTTCCCGGTATTATGCCGATTAATAAATTTTCTCAGTTGGTCAGATTTGCAGATGCTTGCGGTGCCGAAATTCCTCGTTGGATAAGAAAAAAACTGGAAGGATATGGCGATGATATTGCATCCATCCATGCTTTCGGATTGGACGTAGTAACTGATTTATGTGAACGCTTACTCAAAGCAGGGGCACCTGGACTCCATTTTTATACACTTAACTCAGCTGTCCTGACGACAAAAATATGGCAGCGCCTTGGCTTGTAGGCTATAGCGTTGCTTTTCCTGCCAGGATACTTCTGATTTACCTACCTCCGCCAGCTCAGGAGAACAGAGGAGAAAATACTAATACGCTAACTGAATAAAAACACCCAGAAGCAAGTAATGACAACACTATATTGGTATGATTATGAAACCTTTGGCTCCGATCCAAGATGCGATCGGCCGGCTCAATTTGCCGGCTTAAGAACTGATGAAGCGCTGAATGAAATGGGTGATCCGCTGGTTATTTATTGTAAACCAGCAAAAGATATATTGCCCCATCCTGAAGCCTGCTTATTAACAGGAATTACGCCTCAAATGGCGAACATATTCGGTTTGCCTGAGCCAGAATTTATTGCAAAAATTCACAAGGAGCTAGCACAAGCCGGAACCTGTAGCGCTGGCTACAATACATTGCGCTTCGATGATGAAGTTACACGTTTTACCCTGTATCGGAATTTCTATGAACCTTATGCGCGTGAATGGCAACAAGGCAATTCGCGCTGGGATCTGATCGACCTGGTACGCATGACTTATGCCCTAAGACCAGAGGGAATTATATGGCCAAGGCATGATGACGGCAGACCGAGTTTCCGCCTCGAAGATCTGACCGCAGCCAATGGTATTGACCATGATTTTGCACATAACGCCCTGTCAGATGCCAAAGCAACCATCAAGCTAGCACGTTTGTTACGTGACAGGCAATCACGCTTATATAACTGGCTTTTTCAGCTTCGCAACAAACATAAAGCAGCGTCATTATTGGATTTAGTCAACCATACGCCTGTTGTCCATACCTCCCGTATGTACCCTTCAGAAATAGGATGCACGACGCTAGTCATGCCGATGATTCAGGAACAGAGAAATGGTAACAGTATTTTGGTTTATGATCTGCGCCACGATCCTGCACCTTTCATGGAAATGGGCATCGAGGAGCTGACACAGCGCCTGTTCACACCTCAAGCAGCATTAGCTGAAAATGTACCACGTCTACCGGTCAAATCAGTCAAAATCAACAAATGCCCGGCGCTCGCGCCACAAAATGTTCTTAATCAATCCGCAGCTTCACGGATTAATCTCAATATAGACATCTGCAATCAACATTGGCAGTGGCTAAGTCATCATACAGAATTTATGCAGCGGATCGCACAAGCCTACTCCCATACGCAATTTGAAGTCTCTCCCGATGTAGATCTAGCGTTATATGACAATTTTTTCAGTGAAAGCGATCGCCTTCTGATGACAGCAGTGCGCAATGCATCACCCTCGCAACTTGCGCATAATCGTTTCGATTTCCAGGATAGGCGACTCCCTGAGTTGTTGTTTCGTTACCGTGCGCGCAATTGGCCCGATACTTTATCTAAGAACGAATTGCAGCGCTGGAAAGCAATCTGCCGTCAGCATCTTACCGAGAAAAATTATGGAAACAGTATTACCTTAGCTGAATTCGTTGAAAAAATTACTCATTTGCGTAAAACCAATGCAGAAAATGTTCACATTCTGCAAATATTGGATTCTGTTGAGGCATGGAGCAGAGAATTAGCTACCGAAAACGATATACCTTGGCATTTATCAGAAATGTATGAATAGTCATCCTTCAATGTAGCAAACCTATTTCATCTAACATTAAACCAATCATTCCCTTTCATCCATTCTCCACTCAGGTTACATCAGCTTCAAACCAGGCTAATTTCTGATGTAATTTGACCACTCCCCCTACAATAATAAGTGTGGGCGGAATTAAGTTTTCGCTCGAAGCAAGAGTGGGTAATGTTTCTAGTGAACCAATCACGACACGTTGCTTGTGCGTGGTTCCCTGCTGCACAATGGCTGCTGGCGTAGATGCTGGAAGACCATGTGCGATAAGTTGCTCACACAGTACCGGTAACCCAAGCAATCCCATATAAATCACAATAGTTTGTTGTGGCCTGGTCAAGGTTGACCAATCTAAGTTTATAGTATTATTTTTGAGGTGCCCCGTAACAAAAATACAGGATTGCGCATAATCGCGATGGGTAAGCTGAATGCCCGCGTAAGAAGCTACTCCTGATGCTGCGGTAATACCTGGAACCACCTGGAAAGGAATATGATGTTGAGATCATGTTTCGATTTCTTCACCACCTCGTCCAAAAATGAAAGGATCACCGCCTTTTAACCGAAGCACACGCTTTCCTTCTTTTGCCAGCCTTACCAATAAATGATTGATTGATTCTTGTGGCAGCACATGTTTGTCGCGCTCTTTACCTGCGTAGATACGCGTTGCATCGCGCCTTACCATATCAAGTATGGCAGGAGATACCAAGCGATCATATACGACAACATCAGCTTGCTGCATGAGACGCATGGCACGAAAGGTAAGTAAATCAGGATTACCTGGCCCGGCACCCACTAAATATACTTCTCCGTGTAGCGACTCGTCCGTTCCGTGTTCAAGAGAACGAAGCAGATATGCTTGTGCCGCCAGATCTTTTCCTGAGAAAATCATTTCAGCAAATGGACCTTGCAGCATTTTTTCCCAGAACAAACGGCGCTTTTCCGGAGATGTGAAATGGCGCTTGACATGTTCACGGAATTTAGCTGCATAATGGGCCAAACGTCCATAAGCTTCTGGAATCAGTGTCTCAAGTCGTGCACGTAACAATCTTGTCAATACAGGTGATGCTCCCCCACTAGAAATAGCGACTAGCATAGGAGAGCGATCCAAAATGGACGGCATGATAAATGAGCACAATGTAGGGTCATCAACTACATTGACTGGAATATTTAATTGATTAGCGGCTTCAGAAACGCGTTGATTGACTGAAGGTTGATTCGTTGCAGCAATTACCACTACCACATTGCTTAGATGCTTAGGATCGAAGGCTTCTGCATAGTAAACAATACTGCCTGATTGGAGGTAATTATTTAACTCATCATTAAGAATTGGTGAGACAATTCTGACTTGCGCACCTGCCTTCAACAATAATGTTGTTTTGCGAGCAGCAACCTCACCTCCGCCGACTACCAGGCAATTACGACCTCTAATGTTAAGGAAAATTGGCAGAAAATCCATACGGCCAGTCGATTCTTCATTTTCTCTATTGCTTACTATAAAACCTTAGTATATAGAGTTTTTTGAGTTTAATTTTCTCGGATACTATGGTTTAGCATCAATAAGTTAATCGACTACTATAACATACAAGACTTGTGCCATTATATTTATAGCCGTCTTTCTAATTTTAGCAATTCATCAATTCTGAGATCTATTTTGCTCTCACCGTCAAAAACTGTTCCAACTTTTCTTTGCTTAAGATGATCCAGATTGAATTGATAGATCTCACGGGGCAATGGGAAATATTTAACTTCTTTTACAAGAGAAGGTGCGTTTTTCATATAAAAATCGATAAATTCATTTACTTCAGGCTTATCGACTGCTTTGGCATTGACGTAAATGAAGATTGGACGGGATAAAGGCTGATAATTCCCATTTCCCACTGATTCTGCTGAAGGAATAACACCTCCCTTACCATTATCTATTGCGACTGCGTTCACTTTTTTTTGATTCTCGATGTAGTAAGCAAAACCAAAAAAACCAAGACTATATTTATCAGTTGCTATACCCTGCACAAGCACATTGTCATCCTCAGATGCAGTAAAATCACCGCGGCTCGATTTTGCCTTCCCCACAATTGCTTCCGTAAAGTAATCGAAGGTACCTGAATCCGCGCCTGCACCAAACAATTTGATTTTTTCATCTGGCCAAGCCGGATTAATTTGATTCCATTTGGTTATTTTGCCATGTGCTGCTGGTTCCCATATTTTTCTCAACTCAGCAACAGTTATCGTTCTACTCCACGTATTATGGGGGTTAACGGCTACTGTTAATGCATCAAAAGCAATTGGCATTTCTATATACTGAACACCAGCTGCTCTGCAAGCCTCCATCTCAGAATGCTGAATCGGTCTGGAGGCATTGACGATATCAATTTCTGCTCGACAAAATTTCTTAAAACCACCACCTGTCCCTGATATCCCGACTGTTACTCTAATCCCGCCTTTTTTAGCTATCTGAAAGTCTTCCGCAACTGCTTCAGTGATAGGATAAACTGTACTAGAACCATCAATTGTTACAATTGGCCTGGCATTGACTTGATTACTTATGATGATCGCTACCGCTACCGCTACAACTACAGTAAAAGTAAATATTTTAAGCATACGTGATTTCAAAACGGGTACTTCCATATGTAAACTACCTGCTCAAGTTATGATAAAAGAATAATATTAGTTCATAAATATTACAGAATTGTGACAAACCATTTTTGATTGAACACACGATTAGCTTGTCAATAAATCAAATAATTAAGTAGAAATTGATTATTTATATTTTTTATTGTATTTCAGCAGCATGCTGAACCGCACTAGCAATCTGCTCTGCCCAGTGATCAACTTTTTGCCTCATCTTGCCTTCTACCATTACCCTGATTAATGGCTCAGTACCAGATGGACGAAGCAATATTCGCCCATCGCTTCCAAGATCACTTTCTGCTTGCTCCACAGACGCCGCGACTGTTACGTCATTACGAAAATCAAAGCCTTTGGGGACATTCACATTAATCAATCGTTGTGGATAAAGCGTAATTGTGTGCATAAATTCGGCTAATGTCATGGACATATCACGTAATGCATGCAGAACTTGCAAAGCTGAAATGATCCCATCACCTGTGGTATGCTTATCAAGACATACAATATGTCCAGAGCTTTCTCCACCTAGTTGCCAGTTATTCTTTATCAGCAGTTCCAGCACATGGCGATCACCAACACTGGCTCTCTTAAAAGGAATACCAAGCTCTTCAAACGCTTTCTCAATAGCAAGATTCGTCATAAGTGTGCCGACCACACCACCCTTCAGAATATTCTTCTGCTGGCGGTGTTTAGCAATAATATAAAGCAAGGCATCACCATCATAGATGGCCCCTTCTTTATCGACCATGAGTACACGATCACCATCACCATCGAGTGCGATACCAAGATCAGCCTCATGTTGCTTAACTGTGTTCTGCAACGTTGCAATATATGTCGCGCCACATTCATGATTGATATTAAAGCCATCTGGCTCTGCACAAATAGTGATGACATCTGCCCCTAGTTCAAGCATGACATGTCCAGCAATATGGTAAGCCGCGCCATGAGCACAATCTACGACAATACGTAAACCACGCAGATCAAGATCATAAGGAAAGGTTCCTTTGCAAAACTCGATATAACGCCCTGTTGCATCTTTAAGGCGTTGTACCTTCCCAAGGTTTAATGAAGGCATTGTTTGAATTGGATTGTTCAATTCTGCCTCAATTGCAATTTCTATTTCATCAGGTAATTTAGTTCCTCCTGACGAAAAAAACTTAACGCCATTATCTTCGAAGGGGTTATGGGAAGCTGAAATGACGATTCCAGCTTGTAAGCGAAGAGCCCTAGTCAGATATGCAATTGCAGAAGTGGGTAATGGTCCGGACAATAAGACATCAACACCAGCAGCAGAAAAGCCTGCTTCCAGAGCAGATTCCAGCATATAACCTGATACCCGCGTATCTTTTCCTATCAGAACCGTCGGCCGTTCTCCTTTTGCAAGATGCCAATCGGAAGCAGCGAGTACTTTTCCAGCTGAATAACCAAGGTGCATGATAAATTCAGGTGTAATAGGAAATACCCCCACCTGTCCACGAATACCATCAGTTCCAAAGTACTTTCTATTCATTTTGCGAATTATATCCTTAAAGTATAAAGTTAATTCTTAACTATATTCTTCATTAATCAATGCATTATGAATCATAATAGCGTCTTTTGTTGCCTTAACGTCATGTACACGCAGAATTTTGGCACCTTTAGTGGCAGCAAGCAAGGCCGCTGCTATACTGGCATAAACCCGGTTATCTACATCATTCCCGGTGATTGCTCCCAGCATAGATTTTCGTGAAAGTCCTACTAAAACGGGTACTTTCATTTGCACGAACTGATCAAGATGCCGGAGTAATGCAAGATTATGCTTGAGCGTTTTACCAAAACCGAAACCAGGATCGATAATTAAACGATCGTATGGAATACCACTTGAATTTGCAAGATCAATGCGTTGCTGTAGAAAACTTTTTACCTCAGAAATCACATCAATGTATTGAGGTTCTTTTTGCATACTTCTCGGTTTTCCCTTCATATGCATTAAGCAGACCATTACCTTACTTTTTGCGATAATTTCTATCGCACCCGGCGCTTGTAATGCGTTGACATCATTTATTATAGAAGCACCAGCACTTATCGCAGCTTGCATGATTTCTGGCTTTGATGTATCTACAGAAATAAGAATATTTTTTGAGACAGAATTTCTACGACAGGTATTACACGGCGTAACTCTTCTTCAAGACTCACAGCCAAACTTCCAGGCCGAGTAGATTCACCTCCAATATCTAATATATCGGCTCCTTCTTGGATCAAACGTTCAGCGTGCTCAATTGCCTTTTCTGTTGTTGCATAGCGACCATGATCAGAAAATGAATCAGGCGTCACATTAATAATCCCCATTATAAATGGGCCACCAGTCAGTTTTATTGATTGCGATTGGTCCACGGCAAAAATAGAGAAACCTATACCATGCAGAACGCCATATGATCTGCAATTTTGATAAAAAATATGGTCTGCGTACTATAAAATTAATACGCAGACCATCTATTCTAGAAAAGCCTTTCCTTAATTATACTTCGGCTTCTTGTGCAGGAGTTTCAGTTGCAATTGCCTCTGAAGGTTTTTTACTCTCTTTCTCCTTAGCAGATACTGAAGATTGTGGTGGTTGTGGAGGACGAGGTGGCCGTCCTTCCATAATATCTTTAATTTGTTCGCTATCGATAGTTTCCCACTCAAGCAAAGCCTTCGTCATGGCCTCTACTTTATCTCTGTTCTCCTCGATAAGTCTACGAGCAAGCGAGTATTGCTCATCAATGATACGGCGAATTTCCATATCAACTTTTTGCATAGTTGCTTCACTTACATTCTTATGGGTAGTTACCGATCGCCCAAGAAATACCTCACTTTCATTTTCCCCATAAACCATTGGCCCAAGAGTATCAGACATACCCCATTGGGTAACCATTCTTCTGGCCGTTTCAGTGGCACGCTCGAAGTCGTTGGATGCACCTGTGGTCATTTGGTTCATAAATATCTCCTCTGCAATACGTCCTCCAAACATTACTGCAATCGTTTGCAGAATCTGGTCACGATCCATGCTGTATCTATCCTCGGCTGGTAACTGCATCGTTACACCCAAGGCTCGTCCACGAGGAATGATTGAAACTTTATGTACCGGATCAGTTTTCGGTAAAAGATAGGCTACAACAGCATGTCCTGATTCATGATAAGCAGTATTGCGCCGCTCATTTTCTGGCATAACTACCGAGCGCCGCTCAGTACCCATAAGTATCTTATCTTTTGCGCGCTCAAAATCTTCCATATCAACTAAACGTTTGTTGGCTCGCGCCGCGAATAACGCTGCCTCATTAACCAAATTAGCTAAATCCGCACCTGACATTCCAGGCGTTCCCCTTGCAATAACATCTGCATGGACATCTGGCGAAATAGGCACTTTCCGCATATGAACCTGAAGGATTTGTTCACGACCGCGAATATCAGGAAGTGGAACCGTAACTTGCCTATCAAAACGACCTGGACGCAATAACGCAGGATCTAGCACATCGGGACGATTGGTTGCCGCAATCACGATCACACCCATATTACCTTCAAAACCATCCATTTCTACCAATAATTGATTCAGTGTTTGCTCACGCTCATCATTTCCGCCACCTAAACCAGCGCCACGTTGGCGACCTACCGCATCAATCTCATCAATAAAAATAATGCAAGGCGCATGTTTCTTGGCTTGTTCAAACATGTCTCTTACCCTGGATGCGCCAACACCCACGAACATCTCAACAAAGTCCGAACCAGAAATACTAAAGAAAGGGACTTTTGCTTCTCCTGCTATAGCGCGAGCTAATAATGTTTTTCCTGTTCCTGGATTACCCACCATTAACACACCTCTTGGGATACGCCCACCTAATTTCTGGAATTTTGTGGGATCCCTCAAAAATTCAACTAACTCTGCCACCTCTTCTTTTGCTTCTTCGCAACCTGCAACATCTGCAAATGTTATGTGATTACTGTTTTTGTCCAGCATCCTGGCTTTGCTTTTACCAAATGAAAATGCCCCGCCACTTCGCCCGCCACCTTGCATTTGACGCATAAAGAAAATCCACACGGCAATCAACAGCAACATGGGGAACCAAGAAACGAAAATGCTCATTAGCATAGAAGGCTCTTCTTCCGGTCTAGCTTCGACAATAACACCAGCCCTGAGCAGATCACTTACTAACCACGGATCTGACGGTGCATAAGTTATAAATTGCCGGCCATCGGATTTAGTGCCTTTAAGCGTGCGTCCATCAATAATAACTTTTGCAATTCTGCCTTGATTCATTTCATTGATGAATTGCGAATATTCCATCGGCGCCTGCAATGATTGACGTACAGTGAATTGATTGAATACCGTCATTAGCACCAACGCAATCACCAGCCAAATAGCCATATTTTTAATTAAATTATTCATGATAGCTCCTTGGTTTGCACCTTAATGTACCAGAATGTTGTATTTCTCATTCTAATCCTATTTTGTAATATTTGTTTTGTGACAAAACCGGTTGTTTGAAAGTACCTGATTAAAACAAAACTTAACATCCGTTACTTATAACAAGACATATATTCAGTCTAACAGATTTTTCCTAAACCCAATAAATATAGTTCGCTACTTCGATCCCGCGATGCTTTAGGTTTACGAATGGCTACTTTATGAAAAATAGCTCGCATATCCCTCAAAAATTGATCGAAATTGCTTCCCTGAAAAAATTTGACAAGAAAGTTCCCGCCAGGGTTCAATAGCTCTTTGGAGAATATCAATGCCAATTCGGCCAGATAAGTACTGCGTGCATGATCACTAACTCCAATACCCGCTATATTTGGTGACATATCTGAAATTACAAGATCTATCGGATAGTTTTCCAGACAAGTTTTAAATTTTTGCAGAATCGCTTCTTCGCTGAAATCCCCTTGAATAAAAGTAACACCTGGCAATGGTGGCATTTCGAGTATATCTAATGCAAAAACTCTGCCGTGTTTCCCTATATTTTCAACCGCTACTTGTGACCAACCGCCAGGTGCAGCGCCCAGATCTACAACTGTCATTCCCGCTCTAAAGAGCTGGTCTCGTTCAGCAATTTCTTTTAATTTATATGCTGCTCGCGAACGATACCCTTCTTTTTTCGCTTGTTTGACAAAAAAATCATTAACATGTTCTGTCATCCATGCTTTACTAGTTTTAGCAGTCATCGTGAAGTAGTAAAATAGATTTTTTTGTAAAGAGTTTATTTATGCTGAAACTTAACGCTTCCCAACGTCGCTCACTTGCTGCGCGAGCCCATCATATTAATCCGATCGTGATCATCGGCAAAGATGGTTTATCTGCAGGCGTAATAAGTGAACTCAATAAAGGACTTTCAAGTCACGAGCTCATCAAAATTAAAATATTGAACGGAGATAGAAAAGCCAGAACCTTCATACTTGAAGAAATCTGCCAGAAATTAGATGCTTTACCCATCAATCACATCGGTAGAATCCTAGTAATTTATCGCCCAGAAACCGAAGAAAAGGGTCAACTGCTGAAACCTCTCAAATAGAATAGTTAAGAAGAAGGCACTATTTTAAGGAAAGAAACCCCAATCACCTAGATAGTCGGCCCCGCAAAATTCACCCGGCCGCTAATATAATTTTAGCATGCCGAGTATTCACATCAACAGTTACAAGTTCGCTCCTTATAGGATTGGCCAACTGAATCAATAAAAGGCGCAAAAAAGCCACCTTCAGTCCCAGGCGA